>CALFXA010000132.1 GCA_937928015.1 uncultured Anaerolineales bacterium
ATACGCTGTGGATCGTGCCATTCCCATACTGGGTCGATACGCGCCTGCCGGGTGTGTGGGCGGGCGTCCCCAACCGCGACTTCGCGTTGTTCAAGGAAAACCTGGCAGATTCACTTTCTGCGCCCTTCCCTAAATTGTTCATTTACTGGCCCGAAGACACCGAGGCCGAGACCCTCCTCAAGAGCCTGTACCCGCAGGGCACCATCACCCGCTATTCCTCGAAGGTGGACCCGAGCAAGGACTTCATGATTTTCTTCGCGGAGAAATAACCGCGCAGACGTGGACACAAAGATGATGCAAAAAGAAGAACGCGCCTGGATCTATGACATTCTGTTGCTGGCCGTGCTGGCGGTGGCGGCCTATTTGCGCTTCACCGGCAGCGACTGGGGCATGCTCGAACATCAGCATCCCGACGAACTATTCCTGACATCGGTGACCTACGATATCGCCCCGATTGGCACGTCGACCGATGTGCTTGGCTCCGCACCGACGGCGGCCGCCAACCCGTGGCGCGCCACCTATCCCAACATCTACACGGACTGCAAGGAGTGGGGCGGATATTTCGACACGGCCTGCTCGCCGCTTAATCCGCATAACCGCGGGCACAGCTTCTATACTTATGGCACGCTGCCGCTGGTCCTGGTGCGTTACTCGGCAGATTGGATCACACAGCTCGCGCATGTGGAGCAACTCTCGGCCTGGGTCAAGCCGGTCACCGACCTGAAGCAGTTTGGACGTCAGTGGTCCGCCCTGGCTGACCTGTTGACCGTGCTGCTGCTCTACTTGATCGTGGCGCGACTCTACAACCGCAAGACGGCACTGCTGGCGGCGGCCTTCTCCGCGTTGGCGGTGATGCAGATTCAGCAGTCGCATTTCTACACCACCGACAATTTCTCCACGTTGTTCATGTTCCTGGCGATCCTGTTCGCCGTGGAGATTCTGGTCTATCGCCGCCCCGAAGGCGCGGAGGATGAGCCGTTCGTCGCCTCGGCCTGGACCTCCATGTTCCGCGATCCGCTCTTCTGGTTCACGGTGGCATTTGGGGTCGCCTTCGGTATGGCGGTCGCCTCCAAGCTGACGGCGGCTCCGCTGGCCCTGCTGCTGCCCGCCGCCTTCCTCATGCGCTCCCTGCGTCACGCCGCCGACGACTCGCTCACGCCCGACAAACCCGACCTGACCAAGTTCTGGGTCTACATGATCATCGGCGGATTCTTCGCGCTGCTGTCCTTCCGCGTCTTCCAGCCGTACGCCTTCCACGGCGTCTTCTCGCCCAACATGGCCTGGTTCGACAATGTCCGCGAACAGCGCGCGCAGGCCACGCCCGATTCCGACCTGCCGTGGAATCTCCAGTGGGCGCGCCGCTCGCATCTGTATTCCTTCGAGAACCTGACGACCTGGGGCTTGGGCCTGCCGCTGGGCATCCTCTCGTGGATGGGTTTCCTGTGGATGGCCTGGCGCATCTTCAAGAAACGGGAGTGGCGTCCGCACTTATTGCTGTGGGGTTGGACGGCGCTGTACTTCGGCTGGCAGTCGATGCAGTACAACCCGACCATGCGTTACCAGCTGCCCATCTATCCGCTATTGGCGATGATGGCGGCCTGGTTGGTGTTCGAGGGCTTTCAGAAATTTGTCAGGAATGAGACCAGCCTGGATCGCGATGTTTACTTCTACCTGAATCATGCGGTCCATGCCTTGGGGGTTGTCGTCCTGGCCTTGGCCGCCGCCTGGGCCTTTGCCTTCCTCAGCATCTACACCCACGACGAGACGCGCATCGCCGCCTCGAAATGGATCTTCCAGAACGTGCCTGCGCCGATCAACGTGCACATTCGCACGGCGGATGGCGGCATCTACTCACAGCCGATGCCGTTCTCCGGTGGGCAGATCACGCTCGAGATTCCGTATTCGACCGTGCTGGTCCCCAACCGCTCGGGCGAGTTGAAGGAAATCCTGCTCGGCCACGTGGCGGACCTGGCTAATTCGGGCATCCAAACCCTGAGCGTGACCCTGTCCAGCCAGTCTGCCCCGGAGATCACCGCCACGGCCACCGTCAAGGACGAGTTCCGCCTGTGGCCTGACTCGCGTGGCGGTCCCGTCACCCTGACCTTTGCCAAGCCGCTGCCCCTCACGGCGGGCGAGTCGTACAGCGTCACGGTATCGACCAGCGGCGGCTCCATCGTGCTGACGGGATCCTCCGTCATCAACGAGACCGACTACGATTTCACCCTGCCGTTCCGCGTGGAGTACGATCCCTTCGGCGGCCTGTATCGCGGCGACTTGAACCTGCAAGTCTACTGGGACGATAACACCGACAAACTCGTGCGCCTGGTCGATTCGCTCAACCAGGGCGACTACATCTTCATCCCCACCAATCACCAGTACGGACAGATCACACGCCTGCCTGAGCGTTATCCGCTGACGACGGAATACTACCGTCAGTTGATCGGCTGCCCCGCGGGCGAGGACATCATCCGCTGTTACCGCGTCGCCGAGCCGGGCACCTTCCAGGGTAACCTGGGCTACGACCTGGTGGCGGTCTTCACCTCCTATCCCACGCTGGGCCCGGTCTCCATCAACGACCAGGCGGCGGAAGAAGCCTTCACCTTCTACGATCATCCCAAGGTGTTGATCTTCAAGAAAAGCGCAAACTACGATCCCACCAAGGTGCAGGCCATCCTTGGGGCGGTGGACCTGACCCGTGCGGTGCATCTCACGCCGCGCCAGGCCAACTCGTATCAATACAAGGACCTGCTGCTTCCGCCCGATAGCTGGAATCAGCAACAGGCGGGCGGTACCTGGTCGCAGTTATTCAGTTACGATGCCCTCCAGAATCGTTATCCCGTGCTTGGATTGCTTTTCTGGTATCTCTTCATCTTCGCCCTCGGCGTGGTGACGTATCCGCTGGCGCGGCTGGCCCTGCCCGGGCTGGGCGTGAACGCGTACGCGTTGAGCCGCATCCTCGGCTTGGCGCTGCTGGCTTATTTCTCGTGGCTGGCGGGTTCCGTCGGGTTGACGTATTCGCGGCTGACGATTGGTCTGGTACTCGCCGGGTTGACGGCGGCAGGCCTGAGCGTCGGCTGGATGAAGCGCGGGCAACTGCTCGAAGAGTGGCGGACTCACCGTCGCTTTTTCCTGACCGTCGAGCTGATCTTCCTTGGCTTCTTCCTCTTCGACCTGTTGGTGCGCCTCGGCAACCCCGACCTGTGGCATCCCGCCAAGGGCGGCGAGCGTCCGATGGATTTCTCGTACTTCAATGCGGTGTTGAAGAGCAGTTCCTTCCCCGCTTATGACCCGTGGTTTGCGGGCGGCTATATCAACTACTACTATTATGGTTTCGTGCTGGTGGGCACGCCGGTGAAATGGCTCGGCATCGTGCCGTCCATTGCGTATAACCTGATCCTGCCGACATTGTTCGCGATGGTGGCGTTGGGTGCGTTCGCGGTGGTGCATTCCCTGTTGCAGGGGACGCTCAAGCCGTCCGCCGACGGGGACGAACGTCCGCTGAATCTGCCGCTAGTGGCGGGCCTGGCCGCTTCGATGATGACCGTGGCCCTCGGCAACCTCGGGACGATCCGCATGATCTACCAGGGCTTTCAGCGCATGGCCGCCCCGGGCGGGATCATCGACAACGCCAACATCCTCCAGCGGATGATCTGGGCTGTGCAGGGTTTCTTCAATTCGCTGACCGGCGGGATGCTGCCCTTCGGGCGTGGCGACTGGTACTGGAATCCGAGCCGCGTGATGCCGCCCGACGACATGGCCATCACCGAGTTCCCGCTGTTTACCTTCCTCTATAGCGACCTGCACGCGCACATGATCGTCCTGTCGCTGGCGCTGTTCGTGCTGGCCTGGGCCGTGTCGCTAATCAAGACCCGCGCGAAGATGTCCCGCCTCGAATGGCTGGCCTCCTTCTTCGTAGGCGGAGTGATGGTGGGCGCGATCTACCCCACCAACCTCTCGGACATCTACACCTACCTGTTGCTGGCCGTGATCGTGCTTGCGTACGTGTTGTGGTTCCATGTGGGTGAGGTGCGCATCTCCTGGCTGCCCGAGTGGATTCCCGCCCTGCTGCGCCGCGTCGGCGTGATCGTCGTGGGTGTGGTCGCACTGGTGGGACTCTCCTATTTGCTGTATGAGCCTTACCGCTACTGGTACGCGCAATCCTACGGCTCCGTCATCCCGTGGACGGGACAGCATACGCCCATCTGGTCGTACCTCGCGCATTGGGGCCTGTTCCTGTTCATTATCTTCTCCTGGCTGATTTGGGAGACGCGCGAATGGATGGCCGCTACACCCGTCTCTGCGTTGGGCAGGCTGCGCCCGTACGTGCTGTTGATCGAAGGCGTGCTGGCGGTATTCCTGGCTGCACTGGTGTATCTGCTCTTCAAGGGTGTGGAGGTCGCCTGGCTGGCCCTGCCGCTGGCGGCCTGGGCGGGACTCCTGCTCCTGCGGCCTGCTCAATCTGACGAGAAGCGGTTGATCCTGTTCCTGATCGGCACGGCCCTGGTCATCACCCTGGTGGTGGAAGTGGTCGTGGCGGTCGGTGACATCGGCCGCATGAACACGGTCTTCAAGTTCTACCTGCAAGTCTGGTTGATGCTGGCCGTCAGTGCGGCGGCGGCCTTGGGCTGGCTACTGGCCGAAGTCGGACGCTGGCGCCCGGGCTGGCGCGGATTCTTCCAGGGCGGGTTGGTCGCGTTGTTTGCGGGAGCCTTCCTCTTTACCTTCACCGCCACCGCCGATAAGATCAGCGACCGCATGAATCCGTTGGCCCCGCACACGCTCGACTCAATGGACTACATGAAGTCTGCCACCTATGCCGAGTTTGGCCGCGACATGGACCTGAGCCAGGATTACCGCGCCATCCGCTGGCTGCAAGACAACGTCCAGGGTTCGCCCGTCATCGTCGAGGCCGCGCCCGCGGGCGTGCAGTACACCTGGCTCTCGCGCATGACCATCTACACCGGCCTGCCCGGCGTGGTGGGCTGGCAGTGGCATCAACAACAGCAGCGCGTCCAGTTCTCGCAACAGGTCATCGACCGCGGCGTGGAAGTGGATGCCTTCTACAACACGCCTGACCCCGACGCAGCCCAGGCCTTCCTGCGCAAGTACAATGTGCGTTATATCATCGTCGGGCAGTTGGAGCGCGGCAAGTACGCGCCCGTCGACCCGAGCCTGCCCAACGGCCTGCAAAAGTTCGAAGACATGAACGGCGTGCTGTGGCAGGAAGTCTATCGCGACGGTGAGACCGTCATCTATCAGGTGCTGCCATGACCATCTATCACATCACCTCGCGCGCCGAGTGGGAAGACGCCCAACGCCACGGCGAATACGTCGCGCCCAGCCTGACGGGCGAAGGCTTCATCCATTGCTCCACGGCGGGACAGGTTCCGCACGTGGCGAATGCCTTCTATCGCGGGCGGACCGACCTCGTGTTGCTGGTCATTGATGAAACGGCGACCAGCTCCGAGGTCCGCTGGGAGCCGCCTGCGGGACCGCCCGCGGCGGGCATCTCGGAAGCGGACCTGTTTCCGCACATCTACGGCCCGATCAATCTGGGGGCCGTCACCCGCGTCCTGGACTTCCAGCCTGATTCCGCTGGGATGTTTTCTCTACCCCTGGAGTGATTCCGTGTCCGCGCTGACGATCCGCCCTGCCCGCCCCGAGGATGTGGATGTGGCCGTCCCCGTCCTGCGCGACTCGATGGGCGGCCTGGCCGACTATCTCTACAGTGGCGATCCGCGCCACTCGGTGGATCGTTACCTGGCGCGCATGTTCAAGATCGGCGGACATCGTTTTTCGTGGGACCGTTCCTTCATCGCCGAAGCGGACGGGCGCGCGGCTGGGATGTTGCTCAGTTACCCGGGCCGTGAGATCAATGCTTTGCAGATGGCCTTTATTCTGCGCCTGCCCGAGTTGTACCGCTGGAGCGCGCCGCGCGTGTTGTGGCGCGCGGCGGGACTCCTGAACGCGCCCGAGACCGACGCGGACGAATATTACGTCAGCAATATCGGCATCCTGCCCGAGTTCCAGAATCGCGGCTATGGCGCGGAGTTGATGGCCTTCGCCGAGGATCAGGCCCGCGCGGCGCACTTGCCCGAATGCGGCCTGTCTGTGGACGAGGGCAATCACGGCGCGGTCCGCTTTTACGAGCGGCTCGGGTATAAAATAGTCTTCTCGAAGACTTTCTCTGGCATGATGGCCCGCTACGAAAGCGGGTATCATCGCATGGTCAAAATACTCTAACCTTCCCCCGACCTCTCTCCCGCGGGGAGAGGGACGCCATTTCCTAGGTTCAACTCGATTTCACCCATGACCTCTTTCCTCTCCTGGTATCTTTTCATCACCCTGCTCGGCTGGCTGACTTTCCCGCTGGCCTATCGACTCTTCCCTGCGCTGGCTGATCGCGGCTATGCCCTGTCGCGCGCGGCGGGGCTGTTGTTGTGGGGCTTCCTCTTCTGGTGGATGGCGTCGCTCGGTATCGTGATGAACGACCTGGGTGGACTGCTGCTGGCCCTGGCCATCCTGGCGGGACTGAGCGTCTGGGCCATCCTCGACCGGCGAGATGAGGTGGTGGATTTCGTGAAGCGGGGATGGAAGCTCATCCTCACCACCGAAGTTCTCTTCCTGCTGGCCTTCGCCTTCATGGCTTACGTCCGCGCGGCCAACCCCGATATCCTCGGCACTGAGAAACCGATGGAGCTGGCTTTCATCAATGCCATCTTGCGCTCGCCCACCTTCCCGCCGCGTGACCCGTGGCTGTCGGGTTGGTCCATCTCGTATTACTACTTCGGCTATGTGCTGACCGCCATGCTGGCGCGTATCACGTCTGTGGCGGGCACGGCAGCCTTCAACTTGATGCTGGCGCTGGTCTTCGGCCTGGCCGCCATCGGTGCGTACGGAGTCCTCTACAATCTGCTGGCTGCCGTGCATCCTCCCAAGTCAGCGGACGAGGATCACCGTCCACCTTCGGTTCTGCTGCCCTTGCTGGCTCCGACCTTCCTGCTGTTGGTCTCCAACGTGGAAGGCTTCCTTGAGATCCTGCATCGCCGCGGACTGTTCTGGACCTTCAACGCCGACGGTTCGGCTACATCTCCCTTCTGGACCTGGCTCGACATCCGCGACTTGAACCAGGCGCCGACCCTGCCCCTGGGCGGAGTCCCCCAACGCTTCTGGTGGTGGTGGCGTGCCTCACGTGTCATCCAGGATACCACCCTGAGCGGCGACTGGAAGGAGATCATCGACGAATTCCCCGCCTTCTCCTTCGTGTTGGGTGACCTGCATCCGCACGTGCTGGCCCTGCCCTTCGGCCTGCTGGTGGTGGCGGTGGCGCTCAACCTGTTCCTCGGCGGTTGGCGCGGCTCGATCCCTGTGCCCTTCCTCGGCACGCGGATTCGCATCTCGCCGCTGGGCTTCGTTACATCCGCGCTGGTGTTGGGCGGGCTGGCCTTCCTCAACGTCTGGGACATCCTCGCGGCGGGCACGTTGGTGGCCTTCGCGTATCTGCTCTTCTGTGTCCGCGAAGACGGCTGGAGTTGGGCGCGCCTCGAAGACTTGCTGCTCTTCGGTCTGCCTCTGGCGATTTCCGCCTTCCTGTTGTACCTGCCGTTCTACGTGGGCTTCTCCTCGCAGGCGGGTGGATTGCTGCCCAACCTGGTGGCCCCCTCGCGCGGCGCCCAACTGTGGGTCATGTTCGGGACTCTCTTCCTGCCGCTCTTTGTCTTTCTGATCTGGCTGATTTTCACCCGCCGTGGCGCGAACTGGCTCCCCGCCTTGTATGTGACCCTGGGGCTGCCCTTGCTCCTGTGGGTCTTGTCCTGGCTGTTGGGATGGGCCGCCATCATGGTGCGCCCGGATGTTGCTCAGATGTTTCTCGCCGCGCAGGGCGTGAGCGATACCCCCGCGCTCTTCGTGGCCGCTTCAGCCCGCCGCCTGTTGACGATTGGCGGACTGCTCACGCTGATGGCGCTGCTCTTCCCAGCGCTGGCCTTCCTCTTCCAGAAGCGGGACGAGGTCCCGGTCGACGAAACGGAACCCGCCGCCCCGTCCCTTGACTCGACTCCCTTTGTCCTCCTGCTCATCCTGTGGGGTCTGCTGTTCGTGATTCTGCCCGAGTTCCTGTATCTTCAGGATCAGTTCGGCTGGCGTATGAATACCATCTTCAAGTTCTATTACCAGGCCTGGATGTGGTGGAGCCTGGCGGCCTCTTTCGGCATCGCCGTAATGTGGAAGCGCCTGCGCCCGGTCCCGAACGTGATCTTCTCGGTGTTCGTCGCCGGTATCCTCGTGGTCGGATTGGCCTATCCCGTCATGGCCTTCCCGAACAAGACCAACGACTTCAAGGTCTTCAGTCTTGACGACTTCGACCGTGTCAAACGTGACTCGCCCGACGAGGCCGCCGCCATGCAATTCCTGTTGAACGCGGGGGATGGTGTGGTGGCTGAGGCCAGCCTGGTCACAGCCAGTTATAGCGGCTACTCGCGCATCTCCACTTATACGGGATTGCCGACCGTCATCGGCTGGCCCATGCACGAGGGGCAGTGGCGCGGCACATCCGAGCCGCAGGGTAACCGCCTGAACGACTTGATCGCGCTCTATTCCACGCCCGACTGGTCCACCGCGCGCCAGATCATTGAGATGTACCACATCCGCTACATCGTAATCGGCTATCTGGAACGTACCACCTATACGGTGGAGGAACAGAAGTTCTTCAATAACCTGCCCATCGTCTTCCAGAATCCCAGCGTGACCATCTACGAGGCGCCGCAGTCCGCCGGCGAAAACAGGTAAAATACTTCCATGGATTCTCCCCGCTTCAAACGCGAATTTTTGTTGTATGGACTGGCCTTCCTCCTGGCGTTGACCCTGCGCCTGGTTCGTCTGGGCGCCTTCTCGTTGACCGATACCGAGGCGACCGCCGCACTGCAAGCCCTGGACGTGGTCCGCGGCCTGCGCGAAGGCGTTGGTCCGCACTCGCTGTATGTTCTGCTCACCAGCGTCTTCTTCTTCGCCTTCGACAATACCAACTTCTTTGCGCGCCTGGCTCCTGCATTGACCGGCAGCCTGCTGGTCTTCGCGCCGATGCTCTTCCAGCATCGCCTCAAGCCGCGCACCTCTCTGATCCTGGCCTTCTTCCTCGCGCTCGACCCCGGCCTGTTGGCCCTCTCGCGTCAGGCGGGCAGCGCCATCTTTGCCGTCACCTTCCTGCTCTTCGCGTGGGGTTTCTGGGAGCGCGGACATACGAAATGGGCGGGTGTCTGCGCCGCCCTGGCGCTGTTGGGCGGACCCGCCTTCTGGCCCGGCCTGTTGGGGCTTGGTCTCACCTGGGCCATCCTGCAAGGTATGAATTATCGATCTGCCGACTCCGACCGTCCGTCTGACCTGCGCGGTTTTGGGCTGGCCTTCCTCGCGGCCCTGGTTTTGTTCGGTACCTTCTTCTTCCTTGTCCCGGCCGGGCTGGGCGGCATTTTCGACGGTCTGACCGAGTACCTGCGTAACTGGACCGTCCCCTCGAATGTTCCGAGTTCTCATCTATATCTATCCCTGCTGTTCTATCAGCCGCTGACGATGCTCTTCGCCCTCGTGGGCATTATCCGCGGATGGATGGTCGGCAGCCGCCGCGTCACCCGCCTGAGCATCTGGCTGCTGGTGGCGGTCCTGCTGGCGGTCTTTTACCCGGGCCGTCAGGTGCATGACCTGGTCTGGACGCTGATTCCCCTCTCGGCGCTGGCCGCCCTTGAACTCTCCCGTCACCTGGACATCCGCGCCGGGGAGCGGGGCGAGGTCCTCGGCGTGACCGCCCTGACGTTCATCATCCTGATTTTCGCCTGGCTCGACCTCGCCAGCCTGGCCTGGTCGCCCGCCGTCCCCGGACAGTCCAATCTGCGGCTGGTGCTCTTCGTGGCGGCCATCCTGCTGTTGGCGGTCAGCCTGCTGCTGGTCTCGGTCGGATGGTCCATCCGCTCGGCGCGTTTCGGCGCGGTCTGGGGTGTGACCATTGTGCTGACCCTGTTCACCCTTAGCGCGGGGATCGGTGCGGGACATATTCGCGCGGGATATTCCGCCGAGTTGTGGGATGCGGGTCCATATCCCGCCCACGCCGACCTGCTGGCCGCCACCGTGGACCAACTCTCGCAATGGGGCACGGGCAGCGACACCGACCTGCCGGTCACGGTGCTGAACGTAAAATCCCCGGCCCTGATGTGGGCCTTGCATCATCACGAAGTGACCGTGGTTGGCGCGCTGGATGCCTCGACTTCGCCCGCCATCCTCATCACGCCCTTGCAGGGCGAACCGGCCCTGGCCGCCGCCTATCGCGGACAGGACTTCACCTGGAACCAGGTCCCCACCTGGCAGGGCGGGTTCGATACCTGGCTGCAATGGCTGGTGACGCGCAACATGCCGCAATCCATCGACACGATCCTCTTGTGGGGCCGTGCCGACCTGTTCCTCGACTCGAATACGCCCTAACCTGATTCCATTTCCCATGACCAAACCCACTCCCTCCATTATCGCCATCGACGGCCCCGCCGCCTCGGGCAAATCGACCCTCGGCCACCGTCTCGCCGACGAACTCGGCTACCTCTTCTTCGACACCGGCGTCATGTATCGCGCCGTCACCTGGCTGGCGCTTCAGCGCGGCGTGGATATGAACGACGAAGCCGCCGTCACGCGCCTGGCCGAAACGACTCAAATTGATGTAGCCCCGTCTTCTCAAGACGATGGCCGCGCCTGTGACGTCCTCGCCGACGGTGCGGACATCACCTGGGAGACCCGCCGCCCCGAAGTGGACGCGAACGTGTCGGTCGTGTCCGCGTATGCGGGCGTGCGCCAGGCGCTTTCGGCCCAGCAACGCCGCATCGGCCTGCGTGGAAAGGTCGTGATGGTCGGGCGCGACATCGGCACGGTGGTACTGCCCGAAGCCGATCTCAAGGTCTATCTGGATGCGACGGCTGAAGAGCGCGCCCGCCGCCGCCATGACGAGGTCCGCGCGCGGGGCGGGAATCCCGATTACCAGGAAATCCTCGACAAGGTCATCCAGCGCGACCACATCGACTCGACCCGCGCTGTCGCGCCCTTGCGCCCGGCCGAGGATGCCGTCCTGCTCGACTCAGACAAACTCGACGCCGATGAGGTCTTCGAGCGCGTGAAGACTCTGTGCAAGTGAATTTCGTCCTGAGCGCATGCCGCGAGGTGTGATACCAAAGGACGGAATGGCAAAGAAAGATGTCTGAAGTTTATCGTCCGCCTGCCTACACCCGTTTCACCCGCCCACTGTTGATCACGGTGGTGCGGGCGATTTTTAAAACGCTGGGCCGCGTGACCGTCACCGGCGTCGAGAATGTCCCGCGCGGGCGGGCGTACATTGCGGCCCTGAACCACGTCTCGATTGTCGACCCGCCTGTTGCGTTGTGTTTCTGGCCTGAGACGTTGAACGCCATCGGCGCAGTGGACGTGTTCGATAAGCCCATCCAGGGACAATTGCTCAAACTGTACGGGACCATCCCCGTCCATCGCGGCGAATACGACCGAGTCCTGATCGATAAAATCCTGGACCTGCTCAAGGCGGGGCAGCCGGTGATGATCGCGCCCGAGGGAGGGAGGTCACACGTCAAGGCCATGCGGCGGGCCAAGCCGGGTGTGGGGTTCATCCTGCAAAAGGCGGACGTGCCCGTTGTGCCGGTCGGGCTGGTCGGCACAACCCAGGATTCCATCGGGCGCGGTTTGCGCGGTGAGCGCCCGTCAATCGAGATTCGCATCGGCAAGCCATTCATGCTTCCGCCCGCGCCGTCCGATCCCGCGGCGCGGCGTGGGGCCCGTCAGCAGGCGGCGGACCTGGTGATGCGTCACATCGCGGGCCTGTTGCCCGAGGAATACCGCGGCGTATATGCAGAAGACGCCATCCCTCCCGCCTAAACCGGTCGCGCAGACCTGGCGGCCCGAATTGGTCCGTCTGCCGCCGTTGACTCCGTTGCGGCGCGTCTTCCGCGCCCTGGCACGTGGGCTCCTCCGAGTGGTGCGGCTCCTGTGTCTGAAGGTGGAGGTTCGCGGTCTGGAGAACTTCCCGAAACGCGGGCCTGCGCTGGTGGTCATCAATCATCGCGGCGATGCGGACACGCCCCTGTTGCTGACCTGCCTGCCCGAACTGGATGCGCTCGGCCGCATCGAACTGTACGACTTCCCCCTCCTCGGAAAACTCATGGACTGGTACGGCATCATCTGGCTGCACCGTGGACGGCCCGACCGCCGCGCCTTGCGCGCCGCCCTGGACGGATTGGCCGAGGGCCGTTTCCTCGTCATTGCCCCGGAGGGACGTTATAGCCTTACCGGGGGCCTGGAACCGGGCAACGAGGGAGCGGCCTACCTGGCGCGCAAGGCGGATGTGCCCATCGTCCCGGTGGCGCTGACAGGCACCGACAACGCCCGGGTATATGCGAGTCTCCGTCGACTGCGGCGGGGGCGGGTGACGCTGACCGTGGGAATGCCGTTCCGTTTGGCGGTATCAGGTGAGGGTCCGGGGGAATTGGCGCGGGATACCCGTCTCATCATGCAGACTCTGGCTGACCTCCTCCCGCCTGAACTTCGAGGCGCGTACGGGGAGTCCGCCAAAATCTAATGTACTTGTAAGCCGCCGGGCCACATGCCGGTGGGGGGTTTGGGACTATAATTCTCCATATCTGGCATGCGTTTTCTGTTTAGCCTTCTGACCAGCCTGCCTTTCCCCGCCGCCCCCACGCTGATGGGTTGGGTGGCGTGGTTGGTTTTATTGGGCTTGCTGGTCTATAACCTGTACTCGCAACGAGAGACGCTGACCAAATGGCCGAGCGGCCTGTGGGGGTTGTTCATCGGTCTCCTGGTGTTGGTTCCGTTAACCAGTCTGTTCCTCGGTTTTCGCATTATCGTGCCCGGCACCCTGCCCCTTCCAAACCTGCCGGCTGAACCGCCTGGTTCGGCCATGATGCTCTTCTCGGCCATCCCGTGGACTCTGGCAGGCGGGTTGTTGGGTCCCTTGGGCGCGGTGGTGTTGGGAATGTTGGCCGGGTTGATGCGCGGGGTGTGGGACACGTACAACCTGTTCACCCTGCTGGAGATGGGTTTCGTGGCCGTGTGGTTCTCGATGCTGGTGCGCCAGCGTTACAGCACGCGCCTGTACGCCATCCTGCGCCAGCCGCTGGTGGCGGCCCTGATCCTGGTGCCGATGCGCGGTGTATTCTACGTAGCGGCGGCTTTCTTTACATTGGACGCTCCTGCCACGGCCCGCCTCGATTTCGCCCTGAGCAATGCGGGGGTCAGCATACTGGCCTTCGCAGGAGAGATGCTCGTCGCGGGGTTGGTGGCGCAGGCCGTGTCGATGGCCTTTCCTGCGGCCTGGGGCGGGAAACAACTTCCGCTGCAATCTTCCCCAACCGAGCGCAGCCTTGAGGCGCGCTTCGTCTTCGGCACGGGCGCATTCATCATCATCATTTTGCTGACCTTGTTGATCGGCGACTGGCAGGTGGCGGGTCAGGCCGCGCGGCGGATGCTCAAGGACCGTTTGTCCAGCACGGCTTCGGCTGCGGCTGACAACGTACCCTTCTTCCTCGAAACGGGACAAAGCCTGGCGGCGCAGATCGTCTCGGACTCGCGCTTGACCGAGCTGAGCGGCGCGGACCTATCCAACTTCCTCGGGCAGCGCATCCAAACCGTCCCGTATTTTGACCAGGTGTTCCTGATCGATCTCTCGTCGCGCACGCTCCTGGCGGGGTATCCTGCCGAGGCGGTCGCGACCTTCTCCGTTTCGGCGGAGGAGGAGATCGGCTTGCAGCGCGCCGCTGGCGGCATCCCCTCGCAGACGTATTCCCTGCCGCCATCCGCTCCCGGGGAGTTGGCGCGTGTGTCCTTCCTGGCGCTGGCGCCCAATACCGGCGGGACGCCCCGCCTGTTGATCGCGCGCACTACATTGGATTCCAATCCGCTTACCAAGCCTTTGCTCAACACCCTCAGCAGTTTGAAGGAAATGAACGGTCTGGGGATGTTGTTGAACGAAGACCAACGTGTCTTGTATCATTCCTCCGAAGACCAGATGATGGCCTCCTACAGCGGGCCGACCGAGCCTGGCATGCAGGAGATCACCGCATCGAGCGGTGTGCGTCAACTGGTGTATTACCAGCCCGTGCGCGGACATCCCTGGGCGGTTGTGTTAATCGTCCCTGCACAGGAGGCCCAGCAACTGGCGCTCGAAATCGCTCTTCCGTTGCTGTTGATGATTCTGGCGATGGCGTTGGTGGCGTTGCTTTTCCTGCGCTTCGGCCTGCGCGGCGTGACCGGGTCCCTGCAGACTCTGGCCGCCGAGGCCAATCGCATCGCGCAGGGCAAGCTCGATCATCCTCTGCACGTGGAGGGCGTGGACGAGATCGGCCAGTTGCGGCGCGCCTTCGAACAGATGCGTGCCAGCCTGCAGGCCCGTCTCGATGAACTCAACCGCCTGCTGTCCGTCAGCCAGAGCGCGTCCTCCAGCCTTGAAATGCAGGATGCTCTTAAACCTGTGTTGGAAGCGGTGCTGGCGACCGGTGCAAGCTGTGTGCGTATCGTGCTTCAGCCCGGCAACCTGCCGGACAGTCCTGCCGAGATGCCCATGCATTACTCCCTGGGTGCCACAAGCCAGAAATATGCCCACCTCGACGACCAGGTGTTGGCTGTGGCCCACAAGCAGGAAAAGCTGGTCATCCCGAATCTTTCCCGCGCACGCGAACTGCCGGTCAACCTGTCGATGCAGAATCCGGGCGCATTGCTGGCCGTGGCCCTGCGTCACGAGAACCGTTACTATGGCGTCTTGTGGGCTGCCTACGATCAGCCTCGTGGATTCCCCGAGTCTGACGTGCGCTTCGTCATCACGGTCGCAGGTCAAGCCGCCCTGTCGATCTCGAACTCTTACCTGTTCCTGAACGTGGAGGCCAGCCGCCGCCAGTTGGAAGCCATCCTGAACTCGACGCCGGATCCCGTTTTGGTGACCGACCACCGCAACCGTCTGTTGCTGGCCAACCGGGCCGCGATGCAGGCCATGGGTCTGGACCAGTCGCGGGCGGCGGGTCAGCCCACCGAGCAGGTGGTCCAGCAGCGGGTCCTGTTCGACCTGTTGGAGTCCTCGGCAGAGGGACAGCAATCTGCTGAGTTGCTTCTGCCCGATAAACGAACCTACCTGGCTACGGCATCCACCGTCAAAGTGGAGGGACGCTCCGTGGGCCGTGTGTGTATTTTGCGCGATGTGACCTACTTCAAGGAACTCGACACGATGAAGTCCGAGTTCGTCGCCACCGTCAGCCACGACCTGCGTTCGCCGCTCACGCTCATGCGCGGTTATGCCACCATGCTCGACATGGTCGGCGACTTGAACGAGCAGCAACAGACCTACGTCCGTAAGATCATCTCGGGCGTGGAAAACATGGCGCGTCTGGTCAACAACCTGCTCGACCTGGGCCGCATCGAGGTGGGCGTGGGCCTGGAAGTGGACAGCGTGCCCGTGCTCGACATCCTCGAGCGTGTGACCGGCCCGCTTCAGCACCAGGCCTCGGCGAAGGACATCACCCTGGCGGTGGAACTGCCCCGCGATATGCCACACGCCGTCCAGGCAGATGGGGCGCTCCTGCATCAGGCCGTGTACAACCTGGTGGAAAACGCCATCAAGTACACGCCCAACGGCGGGCGGGTGACCGTCAGCGCGCATTCCTCATCTGACCAATTGACCTTCGAAATCTCGGACAGCGGCATTGGTATTCCCAAGGAGGATATGCCGCGTCTGTTCGAAAAGTTCTATCGCGGTTCCCAGCGTGAAGCCCGTGCCCAGCAGGGTACCGGGCTGGGTCTGGCCATCGTGCGTTCCATCGCGGAACGACATGGCGGCAAAGTTTGGGTCGAAAGCCAACTGGGCAAGGGCAGTACCTTCTACCTTCAGGTCCCGTTGGCCCAGCCGATGGCCCCCACCACCCCCATCTCCTGATTCCATGATTCTCGGCTATAATCCACGCCTGCCCTTGATTCCTTGAGGGCTTCTATTTTGTCTGTTACCCGAATGAAGAGAGTGCTGTTATGACAACGGTTGGCCCCCAGGACCCATATACTCAAGACCGCATCATGCGGCGGACTACGAAACATAAACCACGCTGGTCCCCCGGACATTGGCTGGTCGGCCGTCCGCTGCAGACCGCTGACGCTCCGCATCAAACCATCGGCAAGGCAATCGGTTTGGCGGTCTTCGCCTCCGACGCGCTATCGTCCACAGCGTATGCCACACAGGAAATCTTGGTGATCCTGGCTGCGGCCGGGACGATGGCGTTTGGCTACGTCTTTCCCATTTCGATTGCCATCGTCATCTTGTTGGCGGTGGTTGCGATCTCCTACGAGCAGACCATCCACGCTTATCCTGACGGCGGTGGAGCCTATATCGTGGCCCGCGATAACTTGGGGGATGTGCCTGCCCTGATGGCGGCGGCTGCCCTTTTGACGGACTACATCCTGACAGTGGCTGTTTCGGTCTCATCGGGTGTGGCGCAGATTGTTTCG
The DNA here is from genome assembly GCA_937928015.1 of uncultured Anaerolineales bacterium. GTDB lineage: Bacteria > Chloroflexota > Anaerolineae > Anaerolineales > Villigracilaceae > JACPVF01. The sequence goes on from CALFXA010000132.1 coordinate 16,537, forward strand.
GCTTACCCCAACCTGTTCGATTACCGTGTGGAAATGGCGGTGGCTTTCGTCCTTTTCGTCATGCTCATCAACCTGCGCGGCGTAAAGGAATCGGGGGCGGCGTTTGCGGTACCCACCTATTTCTTCATCGTCATGATGTTCGTCACGGTGGGAGTGGGCCTCTTCCGTTTCCTGACCGGCTCCCTGGGCACGGTGGTTAATCCCCCGGAAATCGAGGCGGCTCAGGTGTTGGCCACGGTCACGCCGTTCCTGCTCCTGCACGCCTTTTCGAGCGGCACTGCCGCCCTGACCGGGGTGGAGGCCATCTCGAATGGTATCACCGCCTTCAAGGAGCCGCGCAGCAAGAACGCCGGCATCACCTTGATTTGGATGGCGTTCATCCTTGGTTCGCTCTTCCTGGGGATTTCCTTCCTTACGCGTGAGATCCGGGCTGTCCCCTCTGAAGAGGTTACCGTCATTTCCCAACTGGCCGAGACTGTCTTCAGCGGGCGCGGAATGCCCTACCTGTTGTTGATCGCCGGTACCACCGTCATCTTGATCATGGCTGCCAACACCGCCTTCGCCGACTTCCCGCGTTTGAGCGCCCTGGCCGCCAATGACGGCTTCCTGCCCCGTCAGTTTACCTATCGCGGCAGCCGCCTGGTTTATTCGCGCGGAATCGTCGCCCTGGCTGTCATCGCTTCCATCTTGATTGACATCTTCCAGGCCAGCGTGTCACGTCTGATCCCGTTGTATGCCATCGGTGTGTTCTTGTCCTTTACCTTGTCACAGGGTGGCATGGCCCATCGCTGGTGGAAGATCGGGCATCTCAAACAAGGGGAAGAGATCGTGGAGCGCGGCTCGACCTTGCGCTACGAAGATGGCTGGGTTCTCAAGATGTTCATCAATGGATTCGGCTCGATCTGTACCTTTGTGGTCATGATCGTGTTCTCTGTGACTAAGTTCCACGATGGCGCCTGGGTGGTCCTGCTCCTAACGCCCAGCCTGATGGCTGTTTTTTGGACGATCCACAAGCACTATCGCTCCCTCGCGCGGAAACTTTCCCTCGATCATTACGCCGGCCCGGCGCCGCATGTCACCCGTCACCGCGTCATCATGCCGGTCAGCGGCGTGCATCAGGGCACGCTCCAGGCGTTGCGTTATGCGCGCATGCTCTCCAATGATGTGACCGCCGTCCACGTATCCATCGACCCAGTCGAGACCGAAAAGGTCCAGAAGAAATGGACCACTTGGGGCGACGGCGTGCGCCTGTATATCCTCGACTCGCCTTATCGTCTGTTCCTCGAACCCCTGCTGCAATACATCGACGAGATCATTACCCAGCGCCAGCCCAACGAGGTCATCACCATCGTCGTGCCGCAGTTTGTGGCGGCCAGTCCGGTGGAAAGTGTATTGCACATGAACACGGCGGAATTATTGCGCAAGGAACTTTTATCCACGCCGGGCATCGTCATCACCGACGTGCCGTATCAGGTTTCTGAAACCAAGGAGAACGTATGAACTTTATTGTCGTAGGCTGCGGGCGCGTGGGCGCGGAGCTGGCCTTCCGCCTATATAAGAGCGGCCACCAGGTGGTGGTCGTGGATCAAAACGAGGAGGCCTTCCATCGCATCGATCCCGGGTTCCGTGGGCGCACCGTCCACGGGGAGGCCCTGCGCAAGGATGTGCTCGACCGCGCCGGTATCGATGAAGCGGATGGCCTGGCGGCTGTCACCAATTCCGACACGCTCAACGCGGTGGTGGCCCATGCTGCGCGCACTATTTTCAATCTGCCGATGGTTGTCTGCCGTAACTACGATCCGCGACTGCGCGGCATGTTGGAGACCTTCGGGATTCAGATCGTCGGTTCGACCGCCTGGGGCGCCCAGCGCACCGAGGAGTTGATGACTGGCGTCAGTACCCGCGCGGTCTTTTCGGCGGGCAACGGCGAGGTCGAGGTGTATGACATGGTCATTCCGCAGGAATGGCATGGACGCCTGTGGGGCGATATGTGCCAGGGATTGGGTGGCTTCCTGCCGGTGGCCATTTCCCGCGCGGGACGCGCCTTTTTGCCCACCCTCGATACCCGTCTTGAGAGTGGAGATATTGTTAACGTGAGCGCCACCTTCGACGGCATCAAGGCCCTGCGCGCCCGAATCGATACCAAGGCGGAGGCTTAACATGTATGTCGTAATCGCTGGTGGCGGCCGCACCGGAATGCAACTGGCCACCCTGCTTCTGTCCGAAGGCTACAAGGTGCGGTTGATCGAGCACCGACCCGACCTGCTGATTCATCTTCACCAGGAACTGCCCACCGAGATCATTTACGAAGGGCTGCCCACCGACCCTGACACCCTGGCTGCGGTGGGAGTCCACCAGGCGCATATTCTGGCGGCCTGTACCGCCGATGACGCCACCAACCTGGTGTTGTGCTACATGGGCCGCACGTTGTTCAACGTGCCGCGCACCATTGCCCGCATCAATAATCCGCGCAACGAGTGGATGTTCAATGAGACCTTCCACGTGGACGTGGCCCTCAACCAGGCCAATGTACTTTCCAGCCTGATCCGTGAGGAGATGTCGTTGGGCGACATGATGACCCTGCTCAAGATCCGCCGCGGACGGTACTCGCTGGTGGAGGAGAAGGTCGAGCCGGGTGCGCGCGCGGTTGGGAAACCCCTCAAGGACCTCGGCTTGCCCGACGAATGCATCATCGCCGCCATCATCCGCGACGGACAAGTCACCCTGCCGCGCGGCAGTTCCGTGCTCCAGGAATGGGACGAGGTGCTGGCCATCACCAGTCCCGAGGCTGCCGTCACGCTCGACGAAATGCTCTCGTCTGCCACCCATCCCGACCGCGACGAAGAGCGCGAATCCGTTTGACCGAATCACGACCCCTACGGTATAATATCGCGCCAGTCTACTCTGCCAGCTCGTTCCCGCTGGGAAACCGCGGATGGCTTCCCTGAAGCACGGGACTTGCAATTATCTTTTGAGTGAGGAACATCTCGAATGACCAAGCGAACCTATCAACCCAAGATCCGCCGCCGCGTGCGCGTGCATGGCTTTCGCCAGCGCATGGCTTCGGCTGATGGCCGCGGGGTGCTGAAGCGCCGCCGCCTCAAGGGCCGTCACAAACTGACCGTCCGCTCCAACGAACACGTCAAGCGCATTCGTTGGTAGGCACGGGGTATCCATATCGCAGGCGGGGACTCCTCGGCTTGTGAGGTACGGGTGCAGCGTAAATTTCGTCTGACCCGGTCGGATGATTTCAAGCGGGTGCGGCAAAGTGGAAGATCCTATGCGCACCCGCTTGTTGTGTTGGTAGCCCGCGCCAGCGACCAGCCCCGTGTGCGGGTGGGCGTGGCTGCCGGCCGGACGGTGGGCAATGCCGTTTATCGGAATCGCGCCAAACGTCTGCTGCGCGAAGCGATGCGGCCCCTCGTCGCTGGAATCCCCGCGGGCTGGGACCTGATCCTGATTGCCCGCCCGGGCCTGACCACCGCCACCCTGACCGACACCCGCGTCGCCCTCGATTCCCTGCTCCGCCGCGCTGGATTGACCCCCATCCATGAAGCCTGAATTTCATCTGCACGATTACCCCAACGAGCCGCGCCTGCGGGATATGTCACGTGCGCTCGTCAACTGGCCGCGCATCCTGCTGCTGGCGTTGATTCGCCTGTATCAGATGACCATTTCGCGCGGCCTGCCGGAGAATACCTGCCGCTTCTATCCATCCTGCTCTCATTACGGCTATCAGGCCATTTACAAATATGGCGCCCTGAAGGGATCGGTGATGGCGACCTGGCGTGTGCTCCGTTGTAATCCGTTCAACGTCGGGGGCTACGACCCCGTTCCCTAGGAGGTTTTGTTCTTGAACGCAAAACGCTTCCCTTTGATCCTTTTGGCCCTGGCAGGCGTGCTCCTGCTGAGCGCCTGTTCCACCGCTGCGAGCCGTGGGTCGAGTTGGCCCGGCCTGGCTGCGGACGCCGACGCCGCCTATCTCGCGGACGGCGCCCAGATTTACGCCGTCCGTCTGCGTGATGGCGCCGAGTTGTGGCGCTATCCTGCCAAGGCCGACGCCAAGATGTCCTTCTATGCGGACCCCGTCCTGTTGGGCGACGGCCGCATGGTCATCGGCAGCGCGGGCACCGACCATTGTCTGTACCTGATCGACACCACCAAGGTGGCCGCCGACACCAAGACCCCGGACGCCAATTGTTTCTTTGCCGCCGCCCAGGATCGTTGGGTGGCCTCGCCACTCGTGGTGGATAACGTCGTCTATGCGCCCAACAACGACGGTACGCTCTATGTCGTGGACATGGCCAAGGGCGAATTGCTTTGGTCGCTGGAGATTGGCGGCGGCGGACATTTGTGGGCCAAGCCGGTCACCGACGGGACCAATCTCTACGTCTCCTCGCTCGACCATCATCTGTACGCCATCGATCTCGCCTCTCACGCGATTGCCTGGGCCGTGGACCTGGGCGGGTCGGTGCCGAACGCGCCCACCTTCAGCGCAGACGGCAAGATGCTTTTTGTTGGATCGCTGTCCTCCAAGGTCGTTGCCCTGAGCGTCGCCGACGGCTCCACCCTGTGGGAAGCCAAGACCCAGAAGTGGGTCTGGGGCAGCCCGCTCGTGGACGGGGATACCGTGTACGCCGCCGACCTCGATGGTCAGCTCTATGCGTTCGAAGCCGCCACCGGCAAGGTGTTGTGGAATTCCAAGCCCGCCGATGCCATCACCGGCAGCCCGATCCTGTCCGGGGACCAGGTCGTGGTCACGACCGAATCGGGCGGAGTCTACGCCTTCGACCGCGATGGCAAGCGCGGCTGGGATGCCACCATCACCGGCAAAGTGTATACGCCCGTCGTCTCGTCGGGTGACCTGCTGCTGGTCGCGCCGCTCTCCACGGGAGCCGAAAACTTCCTGACCGCCCTGAATGCGAGCGGCGCCACGCGCTGGTCGTTCAAGCCCCAGTAAACGAGGTTCCCATGTGGGAGTTTTTCATTTCACTGTTCGTCAACACCCTGTTGTGGATTTACGATACTATCGGCCACAACTTTGGCCTCGCGATCATCCTCTTCACCATCCTGATCCGCGTCATCACCTGGCCGCTCAACGCCTCGCAATTGAAGGGCGCGCAGGCCATGCAGGACTTGCAGAACGACAAGGAATGGCAGGAGATTCAGAAGAAGTACGCCAAGGACCGCGAGAAGCTGGCCCAGGAACAGATGCGCATCTACCAGGAACGTGGCATCAACCCCTTCGGCTCCTGCCTGCCCACGCTGATCCAGTTCCCCATCATCATTGCCCTGTACCAAAGCGTCATCCGCGCGCTGGCCACCACTCCGTTGGGACTCTTGCAATTGGGCCGCAGCATCTTCCCCTTCATGAGCATCGAGTCGATCATCCCCATCAACAGCAAATTCCTGTGGATGGATCTGGGCCGCCCCGAGTCGGTCACGGTGCTGGGTTTCGCCATCCCCACGCAGGCCATTGTGGTGGGCATCACCACCTACATTCAGTCCAAACTGACCATGCCCGCCAACGCGAACCCGAACGACCAGACGGCCGCCATGAGCAGTTCGATGGCCATCACCATGCCGCTGATGCTGTTCTGGTTTTCGCTTACCTTTGCCTCGGGTCTTTCCATTTATTTCATCACCAGCAACCTGCTGGGTATCGCGCAATATGCCATGATGGGCAGAGCCAACTGGCGTAACCTGCTGCCCGGTGGAAATAAATCCAACACACCGCCAGCCAAAAAATAGGGAGGCACATCATGAGTGAGCGAACCACGTTAGAGATCATCGCTCCGACCGTCGAGGAGGCATTGTCCCAGGGCCTGTCCCAGTTGGGTCTGCCCGCCGACGCTGTTTCTGTGGAAGTTCTGGACGCCGGCACGAAGGGACTCTTCGGCCTGGGCGGACGTCAGGTGCGCGTGCGTTTGACGGTGCGCGGCCCGCAGGACGACCAACCCGTTGTGACGGAGCCCGCTCCCGCCAAGGTCGAAAAGGCCAAGCCCGCCCCGGTCAAAACGGAGAAGCCCAAAGCGGCTCCCGTCGTTTCCCATGAACATGACGCGGTGCTCGACTCGACCGAGGCGACCGTCTCGAAGTTGTTGCACCTACTCAACCTGGAGGCGCAGGTCTCGGCGCATTACCTCGAAGACTCCACCGACGACCGCCGCAACATCCATGTGGATGTGCGCGGCGAGGACTTGAGCACGTTGATCGGACGCCGCGCCGAGACGTTAAATGCCTTCCAATATGTGGCCTCGCTGATGGTCGGCAAGCAGACCGGTCAGTGGGTGCAGATGGTGGTGGACGTCGAAGGCTATCGCAACCGCCGCGAGCGCCAAATCCGCCAGTTGGCCCGCCGCATGGCCGATCAGGTGACGAAGACCGGCCGCCGCGCCAGTCTCGAACCGATGCCCTCCAGTGAACGACGCATCGTGCACCTCGAACTGCGCGGACATCCCGCCGTCACCACGGAAAGCACCGGCGAGGAGCCGCACCGCAAGGTGGTCATCCTGCCGAAGGAATGACATCCAACCAGCGCCGATGAGGCGCTGGTTTTTTATAGTCTAAAGTTTGCAACGCGAGAGTCATGCCCGGATTCTTCCGAGAGGGGGGCGACACGTTATAATACGTTCATGCCTGAACACGCCCCGCTGGAAGCGGTGGATTATTTGTTGATCGGCCATCTCACCGTGGACCTGACTCCGTCCGGGCCGCGCCTGGGCGGGACGGCGGCCTATTCTGCGTTGGCGGCGCGCGCGCTCGGGCTGAGGGTGGGTATCGTCACTTCGGGCGCGGAGGACCTTCCGCTGGCGCCGCTGGCAGATTTCCCTATCGTCCGCATCCCCGCCGAACATTCCACCACCTTTGAAAATATCCAGACCCCCGAGGGTCGCAAGCAGATTCTGCATCATCGCGCCGAGACGTTGACGTACGAGCACGTCCCCGCCGTCTGGCGCACGGCTCCGATCCTTCACCTCGCGCCGCTGGCCCAGGAGATTCCCGCCGGGATGGCCGCGCAGACCTCGGCCTCGTTGATCGGGTTGACGCCTCAGGGATGGCTGCGTGCCTGGGATGAAGCGGGTCACGTTCACCCTTGCGCGTGGGACGCGGCCGAGACGGTCCTGCCGCATGTCGGCGCGATGGTCATCAGCCGCGAAGATGTGGGTGGCGATGAGGAGCAGATTGAGTTCTTCGCGCATCACGTACGCGTGCTGGCCGTCACCGAGGGGGTGGCAGGTTCGGTGCTATACTGGCACGGGGACCGCCGTCGTTTCCGCGCACTGCAGGTCGAGGAAGTGGACCCCGTCGGTGCGGGCGACATTTATGCGGCCGGGTTCTTCATCCGTTTGTACACCACCCGTGATCCGTGGGAGGCGGCCCGTTTCGCCACCCAGTTTGCGGCTTATTCTGTGACACGTCCGGGCCTGGAAGGGATTCCCACCGAAAAAGAAATCCAGGCCTGTTTGATGGAGGTTTTATCTTGACCCGTATTTATTCTCTCGTGAATCAAAAGGGCGGCGTGGGGAAGACCACGACCACGATCAACCTCGGTTCCTATCTTGCCCAGCATGGACAGCGTGTACTGGTGGTGGACCTGGACCCGCAGGCCAACGCCACTTCCTGCCTGGGCGTGGACAAGCGCGGCGTGCAGAGCGGCACCTACGAGTCGCTGTTGAGCCTGACCATCCCGTCCTCCAACGTGCTGACGAACGAACGCCTGAAGATGGCGCTGCTGCCCTCGTCGCAGGCATTGGCGGGCGCGGAAGTGGAACTGGTGGACGAACTGGCGCGCGAGATGCGCCTCAAGCGGGCGCTTGAAAGCCTGGACGGCCGCTACGACTATGTCCTGATCGACTGCCCGCCCTCGCTCGGCCTGCTGACCGTCAACGGGCTGGTGGCCGCCCGTGACGGTGTCATCATCCCGGTGCAATGCGAATACCTGGCCCTCGAAGGCCTCGGCCAGTTGACCCAGACCATCCAGCGCGTGCGCGCGGCGCTCTTCCCCGAGCTGCACGTGCGCGGCGTGGTGTTGACCATGTTCGACCCGCGCGCCAATCTCTCCACCGATGTGGTCAAGGAAGTCAACAGCCACTTCCCGAGCCAGGTCTTTAAGAGCATCATCCCGCGCAGCATCCGCCTGGCGGAAGCACCCTCGTACGGATTGCCCATCTCGGCCTATGCGCCCGGTTCCGCCGGCGCGCAGGCTTACGACGCGCTGGCGCGCGAACTGTTGAAAGGTGACGGCGCGGCCATCCCCGCGGCGGATTAAGGAGGAGTCATGCCCAAACATACCGGCCTCGGCAAGGGACTCGATGCCCTGATTCCCACGGGCGAAACCACCGTCACTTCGGCGGGCGGCGTGATGCAGATTCCCGTCGAACAGATTCAGCCCAATCCGCACCAGCCGCGCATCCACTTCAACGAGACCGACCTCTCGGAACTGGCCGACTCGATCCGTGAACACGGTGTGCTCCAGCCGTTGGTGGTCATGTCGGTGGACGGCGGTTATCAGTTGATCGCGGGTGAGCGGCGCTTGCAGGCCTCCAAGCTGGCGGGGCTGAAGACCGTGCCCGCCATCCTGCGCCAGGCCACCAAGCAGGAACTGCTCGAACTGGCTCTGATCGAGAACATCCAGCGCGCCGACTTGAACGCGCTCGAAGAAGCGGAAGCCTACCGCCAGCTCACCGAAGATTTCAACCTCTCGCACGAGGCGGTGGCGCGACGCGTGGGCAAGAGCCGCGTGGCCGTCACCAACACCCTGCGCCTGCTGGGTGTGGCTCCCGCCGTGAAGCAGGCTTTGGTGGACGGCAAGATCACCGAGGGTCACGCCCGCGCCTTGCTGGGACTGTCCTCCGCCCGCGCGCAGGAATCAGCGCTGCAGACCGTCGTCAAACTGGATATGAGCGTCCGCCAGACCGAGGGCCTGGTGAAAAAGCTCGGGGGTGCCAAACCCTCGTCGAAGAAGAAGACAGGCCCCAGTCCAGACGTGAGCGACATCGAACAGCGCCTGCGCGCCAGCTTGGGGACCAAGGTCGCTTTGCGGCACAGCAAGAAGGGCGGCACGGTCACCATCCATTATTATTCCGATGAAGAACTGGACGCGTTGCTGGGGAAACTGCTCTGACATGAAACTGCTCTTCAACGCCCGCGTCATCACGCTCGACCCTGCGCACCCTGCCGCGTCTGCGGTGCTGATCGACCGCGACCGTATCCTAGCGGTGGGCGAAAAAGAGGACCTGCTCGGATTGGCGGGGGGGCGCTTAGAACAGACCGACCTGCGCGGGGCCATCGTCCTGCCGGGCCTGACCGACGCGCATTTGCACCTTCAATACTATTCCCTTGGACTGCAAAAAATCGATTGCGAGACCGACACGCTGAAGGAATGCCTTCAGCGTGTGACGGAACGAGCCCGGGTCACCCAGCCCGGCGCTTGGGTGCTGGGCCACGGCTGGAATCAAAACACCTGGCATTTGCCTGGAGAGGGCTTCCCCTCCGCTTCCGACTTGGACGCCGTTGCCCCGAACCATCCTGTCTACCTGACGGCCAAGTCGCTGCATGCGGCCTGGGCCAACAGCGCCGCGCTCAAACTGGTGGGCATTACCGCCAGCACGCCCGACCCCAAGGATGGAAAGATCCAACGCGACGAGTCGGGCCGCCCGACGGGCATCCTGCTTGAAAGTGCAATGGGACTGGTGGAACACCGCCTGCCTGCGCCATCTACTGATGCGTTGGCGTTGGCCATCGAGCAGGCCCAGGCCGTGCTCTGGCGCATGGGTCTGACGGGCGTCCACGACTTCGACCGCCGCGACAGTTTCATGGCCCTGCAAACTCTCGACTCACAAGGTCGTCTCAAGCTGCGCGTCAACAAGAATCTGCCCGTGGACGATGTCGGCCACGCCAACTCCCTCGGCCTGCGGACCGGTTTCGGCAGCGACATGCTGTGGGTCGGCTCGGTCAAGGCCTTCATGGACGGCGCGCTGGGTCCGCGTACGGCGGCCATGTTCCAGCCGTACTTGAACGAGCCCGAAAATCGCGGTATTCTGAATATGGATGCCGAACAACTCTTCGAACATTGCCGTCAGGCGGCGGACGTGGGCCTGAGCATGACCGTCCATGCCATCGGTGACCGCGCCAATCACGAGGTGCTGGACGCCTTCGAGCAGTTGCGCGCCTATGAACGTGAGCATGGACTGCCCGCCTTGCGCCATCGCATCGAGCACGTCCAGGTGTTGCACCCCGACGACGCCCCGCGCCTGGCGCAGTTGAACGTGGTGGCTTCGATGCAGCCGATCCATGCCACATCCGACATGCTCATCGCCGACCGCTATTGGGGCGAACGCTCCGCGCTGGCCTACGCTTGGCGGACTCAACTCCAGCACGGCGCACACCTGGCCTTCGGCTCGGATGCTCCCGTTGAATCGCCCAATCCCTTCCTGGGACTCCACGCCGCCGTCACGCGCCGCCGCTCCGATGGCGCACCCGGACCTGAGGGCTGGTACCCCGAACAAAAGCTGACCCTGCACGAAGCCCTCGCCGCTTATACGCGCGGCGCGGCCTACGCCGCCAACGCGGAAGACCGTCTCGGCAAACTCGCGCCAGGTTACCTGGCGGACCTGATCGTATTGGAACAGGACCCATTTATCTGCCCGCCCGACGACCTGCTGACCATGCAGTCCTCTGCGACGATGGTCGGCGGCGAATGGGTCTGGCAATCGGAGAGCCTATGACCGTCAATCAAATCCAATTGTCCCCCGAGATGCTCGTCCCGCGCCTGGGAGATTACTTGGTACACAGCGGCCAGATCACCGCCGAGGACTTGCAGAAGGCCCTGGCCTATCAGCAGGAACAACTGGTGCAGGGCAAGGCCTGTTTGTTGGGTGAGGCCCTGCTCGACTTGAAGTTGATCGAACGCTCCCAGTTGGATGCCGCCGTTACCGAGCAGATCATCCAATTGCGCTCGGCGCTGCAATCGGCCAACCGCAACCTGGAGCGCCGCGTGCAGGAACGCACTGCCGAATTGCAGACGGCTCTTGAGCGGCTCTCCGAACTCAGCCAGATGAAGGCCAACTTCATTGCCAACGTCTCGCATGAGTTGCGCACTCCGCTGACGCACATCATCGGTTATGTCGAATTGATGATCACCGAGTCGCTGGGCGGGGTCACGGCCGAGCAGAAGCATGCCTTGCAGGTTTGCCAGCGGGCTTCGTCGCGCCTGGAGACCATGATCGAAGATCTCATCATGTTCTCGCTGGCTTCGCGCGGCGAACTCAGCCTCAAGCAGGAAGCCGTGGACATCGGCCGCCTGGTCAACCTGGCGGTGAAGACCGCCGTACAGAAGGGCGAAGCCCGCAACGTGACCGTGCATGCCGTGGTGGATGACAACCTGCCGCTCGTGCAGGCCGATCCGCAGAAGATCGCCTGGGCGTTGAACCAGCTCCTCGATAACGGGATCAAGTTCACGCCGTCGGGCGGACGGGTGGTGGCCTCCGTCAAACTGGAGTCGGCCAACCTCGTGATGGTCTCCGTCACCGACACAGGCATCGGTATCCCCTACAGCCGCCAACAGGAAATCTTCGAGCCGTTCCATCAACTGGACGGATCGTCCACGCGGCAGTATGGCGGCACGGGGCTGGGGCTTTCGCTGGTGCGACAGATCGTCGAGTCGCATGGTTCGCTGTTGGACGTGCAATCGGTGGAGGGGCGCGGCACCACCTTCAAGTTCCCCCTGCTGGTTGTCCCAGAACAAAAATAGGCGGATCGACATGGATATCGAGACCCTTCGCGCGCTGCATAAGATCTTCCACGCATTGGAACTCGAACCCGACTGGAAGATCGCGCTGGATTCGCTGTTGGGCAGCCTGCGTACGCAGTTCGTGTACGACAACGTCTCGGCATATCTGCTGGATCGTCGCACGAACGGGCAGGAGGTGGTGTATGCCCGCGCGGTGGGGCGCGGTAAGAATGCCGAGGCGGATGCCACCTGGGGCGAGAGCATCGCCAGCCAGGTGCTGCTACAGGATACGCCGCTCTTGAAGGAGCCGGGCGACCCGCTGCCGGGTTCCAATCGATTGTTGCAGGCGCATGTGCTGGGCGTGCCGCTGTACATGGGCGCGCGCCTGGGCGGGGCGCTGGTCTTCGTCCGTTTTGGCGGGCCGACATTTCAGGAAGAGCAGATCACGCTGGCCTCGTTGATCGCGTCGTGGACCTCGTCTCTGCTGGAGCGCAAGACGCTGCAGGAGGCGCGTGCTGACCTGGAGTCGATCCAGCGTCAGATGCGCCTTCAGGACGATTTCGTCTCCACCATCTCGCATGAGTTGCGCACGCCGCTGGGATTCATCAAGGGGTACAGCACCAGCCTGTTGCGCGAGGACGCCAACTGGGATGAAGCCACCCAGAAGGAATTCCTGACCATCATCGACGAAGAAGCCGACCGCTTGACCGGGTTGATCGAGAACATGCTCGAGTCGGCGCGCCTGCAAAGCAAGACCCTGCAATTCAAGTTCCAGCCCATGCGCCTGGATGCGCTCATCCGCGACGTGACCGTGCGCGTCACCACGCATCACACCGGGTTGGAGGTGAACATCGAGACGGAGGGTGTCCCCGCCATCCTGGGGGACAGCGTCCGCATGTCGCAGGTCTTCGAGAATCTGTTCAGCAATGCGGTCAAGTATGCGCCTGGCTCGCGCATCGATATTACCCTGGTCGAAAAGGATGGCCGTGTGCGTGTGGCCTTCCGCGATTACGGACAGGGCATTCCCGAGGACTTTATCCCCTTTGTCTTTGAGCGTTTCTACCGCGTGCCCGGTGAGCGCTCGGTGACCGGCACCGGCCTGGGACTTTATATTTGCAAGCAGATTATTTTGGCACATCATGGTAAGATTTGGGCAGAATCCGTGCTGGATGAAGGCACCACCTTTGTCATCGAACTGCCATCCGAACCGATTTCCAAAAATTCATAGCAAGGAGCAATCCGATGTCCAAACGCATCCTGATCGTGGACGATGAACCTCGCTATCTGCGGCTGCTTGAGGCCAACCTGCGTACCGAAGGTTACGAAGTGGTTACCGCTCAAGATGGCCTGCAGGCGCTGGAGGTTTTCTCGGGCCAACCCATTGACCTGGTCCTGCTGGACGTGATGATGCCGCGCCTGGACGGATTCTCCACCTGCCAGCGTCTGCGTGAGTTCTCGAACGTGCCCATCATCATCCTGACCGCCAAGGGCGAGGAACAGGATCGTGTGCGCGGCCTCGATCTCGGCGCGGATGATTACATGGTCAAGCCGTTCTCGGCCACCGAATTGCTGGCGCGCGTCCGTGCGGTGTTGCGTCGCACGCAGGTGCTGGTCGAGCCGGGACAGGCGCGCTTCTTTACGCACGGCAACCTCAAGATCGACTTTGCGCGCGCCGAGGTTTGGTCGGGGGAAATGCCCGTCTCGCTCTCGGCCACCGAGTATCGCCTGTTGTTGCAATTTGCCCATAACGTCGGCAACATCCTCACATCCGAGGATTTGCTGTCGAGCGTCTGGGGACCTGAATATAAATCTGACAAGGAAATCCTGTGGGTGAGCATTGCCCGCCTGCGCCAAAAATTGGAAGACGACGCGCATAACCCCAAGCATATCGTGACGCGCTCCGGGTTGGGATATTTAATGCCGCCCATCGAGTCATAGAAAACGGAGGTGTGCGGTGACTGGGAAAAAGATCCTGGTGGTCGATGCTGATGTTGCCAGCCGTAACTTCATCGTCCGCACCCTCCAGAAGGAACCTCACGAAATCATCCAGGCCGGCTCGGGAAAGGAAGGCCTGATCATCGCCTGGCGCGACCGCCCGGACTTGATCATCGTCGAGCCGAACCTGCCCGACCTGAAAGGCGAGGATCTCGCCTCCCGTCTGCGCGCCGACCCCCGTACTGTCCGCACTCCCTTGGTGGCGCTCAGTTCCGATCCCAGCACCCAGCGTATGAAGTCCTGCCGCGACGCGGGCTTCAATGAGTTCATCCGCAAATCAGGTGAAGCTGTCTCGACCCTGATCGAAGTGATTGACCGTCAGTTCGGCGGCGCCCCGTCTCGTCGTCAGGGTGGACTGTTGATCGTCTTCCTGGGGGCGAAGGGTGGAATGGGGACTTCGTCGCTGTGCGCGAATCTGGCGATGAACGTGGCTCTGAATCAGCCCGAGTTGCGCGTGGCCGTGGCCGACATCGTCCTGCCCATCGGGTCCATCGCGCCCATCGTCGGCTATGAAGGGGAGCAGAACCTTGTCACCGTGGCGGACCTCGACCCGGGCGACAGTACCTCCCATTTCTTCCGCGATCACCTGACCCTTATGACCGAATGGCGCTTCCACCTGTTGGCGGGCGCTCCCGACCCCGAGGTGGCCAGCCGCTTGCAGGTGGGGCGCATCCAGGAAATTGTCCGCGAATTGCGGCACGCCTACGACTTCGTTCTCGTGGACCTGGGGCGCTCGCTCTCACGCTTTGCCATGCAGGTCATCCATCGGGCCGACCTGGTGGCCCTGGTCATCGGCACGGATGCAAGCTCCGTGGCGCTCACCAAAACCGTACTCGAGTATTTGCGTGCCAAGGGGATGTCCGACTCGACTCTTTATCCCATCCTGAATCGCGCGATTGGTTTGGAAGGGCTTTCCAAGTCGGATGTCGAAAAGGAGTTGGGAATCGAAATCAAGACAGCCATCCCGTATCTCGGCAGTCACTTTGCGATGGCCAATAACCAGCATACGCCCTTTGCCGTGAAATTCCCCAATGACACGGCCACCGTGATCTTCCATGAATGTGCCCGACAGATGGTGGACACGGCCAAACATCAACGCTCCGGATAGGAGATTTCCATGACGTTTGAATATGACGAAAAAGGCAAGATCTATACCAACGTGGTCAGCAAGGTGGCCGTGCCTGCCCTGGTGCAGACCAGCCTGCAGTTGATTCGCGGAGAGATTCACATCCGTCAGGGGGAGCGCGTCAAAGATGAATTGGATCGTGATGAACTCTTCCTGGCCATCACGGATGCCAGCATCCTTGCGCCTGACGGCGAGACCGTGTTGCGGTCCGCGCCCTTCCTGGCCGTACGCCGCAGCCAAATCGTCTGGATCATCCCGCAGGAGGCGGAGGAAGTGCAATGACAACGCCCATCCCACAAGGCCGCCTGACTTCCGCCGACCTGGTCAAACTCAAATATTTTCTGATCGAGAACATCTCCCGCGCGATGGAGGGTGAAGCCCTACCCGTTGCAAGCCGAAGGGACTTTGTGCTGGAACGTCTCAAAGGCATCTATAGCCAGACCAAACTGCAACTCCCCGACGATATCCGTAATCAGATTTTCAAAGAAGTGCTCGATGAATTACTCGGCTACGGTCCGATCCAGCCGCTGTTGGAAGATGACGACGTCAGCGAGGTGATGGTCAACGGGCCGAGGAAGATCTATATCGAGAAGAAGGGACGACTGATTCGCACCCCGGTCACCTTCGAGGATGACGCGCACGTCACCCGCATCATCGAACGCATCGTCCTGCCGCTGGGACGCCGTATCGACGCCGACAATGCCACCGTGGACGCCCGACTGCCCGATGGTTCGCGCGTCAACGCGGTGGTGCCGCCTGTCTCCATCGATGGGCCGTCCATCACCATCCGCAAGTTTGGCAAGGGCAAGTTATCCATCGACCAGTTGATAGAGTTTGGTTCGATCACGCGCGGCATGGCCGACTTCCTGCACGCCTGCGTGTTATCCCGCTTGAACATCGTCATCTCGGGCGGGACGGGTTCGGGCAAGACCACCCTGCTCAACGTGCTTTCCAGTTACATCCCCGAGGACGAGCGCATCGTCACTATCGAGGATGCCGCCGAGCTGCAACTGCAACAGGATCACATCGTGCGCCTTGAGACCAAGACTCCCAACTCGGATGGCATCGGTGAACGCACCATCCGCGATCTGGTGCGTAACTCGCTGCGCATGCGTCCCGACCGCATCGTGGTGGGGGAGGTGCGCGGCGGCGAAGCGCTGGACATGCTCCAGGCCATGAACACGGGCCATGATGGCTCGCTGACCACGCTGCACGCCAACACGCCGCGCGACGCCATCTCGCGCCTCGAAACGATGGTGCTGATGTCGGGCATGGACCTGCCGCTCAAGGTGGTGCGCCAGCAGATCTCCGCCGCTGTGGATTTGATCGTCCAGCAGTCGCGCCTCAAGGACGGCACACGCAAGGTCACGGCCATCACCGAGGTGGCAGGCATGGAAGGCGACACCATCGTGCTGACGGATGTCTTCAAGTTCGATCAGACGGGCATCACCACCGATGGAAAGGTGGAAGGGTCTCTCAAGCCGACTGGCATCCGCCCGTTGTTCTACTCCCGCCTGCAGGCTTCGGGCATCAAACTGGGACCTGAGATTTTCGGCGCCACCGCAGCCGACATCCTGGCTGCCAACCGTCAGCGCCGCTGATGCCCCCATCCCTTTCTCTGCTATAATTCGAAAAATCAACCATCGCGCGAGGCTTTATGGACAATCGCATGCACACCGTCATCCGCACCAAGAAACTCGGCGTTCTGATCCGCGACGCACGTCTTGCCGCGCGCCGCACCCCGCAGGAGACCGCCGACGCCATGGGCATTTCGCGCGCCACCCTGAAATCCTACGAGGAAGGCCGCCGCGCTCCCTCCCTGCCTGAGCTTGAGGTGCTGGTCTATTTCCTCAAATTGCCCATTAGTCATTTCTGGGGGAAGGATGCCATTTCGGATGACGCTCCCGACACGGCCGAACTCGACCTGTCGCGTCTGATGCCCATCCGCCAGCGCCTGATCGGGGCCCTGCTGCGTCAGGAACGCAACCGCGCAAACATGTCCCTCAAGGATGTGTTCGAAGGGACGGGCATCCCCACCGCGCGCCTGAAGGCTTACGAATTGGGCGAACGCCCCATCCCCGTGCCCGAGCTGGAAGGCATCCTTGGCGTGTACGGCACCCGCGTCGAAGACTTCTTCGACAAGAACGGTCCCGTCGGCAAATGGATGACCGACCAGAAGAACATCCAAAAATTCCTCGACATGCCCGAAGAGATGCAGACCTTCCTCTGTCAGGCTGTCAACCGCCCGTACCTTGAGTTGTCCATGAAGCTCAGCGAGATGTCCAAAGAACGCCTGCGCGCTGTGGCTGAAGGTCTGCTCGACATTACCCTTTAATCCCATGACCCAAGAGACTCCCACCCTGCTGGAACAACAAGGCAAACAAGCCTTCGAGCGCGGACAATTCGACCAGGCTGCCGACCTCTTCCGCCGCGCCGCATTAGCCCTCACCGATAAGTCCGCCGTCGCCGAGATGAACAACAACGTCAGCGTGGCGTTGTTGCAGGCGGGGAAAGCCCCCGAGGCGCTGGAAGCCGTCCTCGGCACCGACGAGGTCTTCGCCTCCCTGGGCGACCTCAAGCGTCAGGGGATGGCGCTCGGGAACCAGGCCGCTGCTCTCGAAGCGTTGGGTCGAACCGACGAAGCCCTGGCCGCCTATGACCGCTCTGCTGAAATCCTCAGCCGCGCGGGCGAAGGCGACCTGCTGGCCATGGTCAAACAATCGGCGGCGGCCATCCGCCTCAAACGGGGGAACGTGATTCAGTCGGCGCTCAACATGGTCGGCTCGGTCGAAGCCAAATCCAAGCCCTCTTTCTTCGAGCGCATCCTCAAATTCTTCCTTCGTTTCAAGACATGGTAGCGGTCAATTTGCAGGTGCGAACGGCCGTCCAGGCCGACCAACAGCAGATCGCCCACCTCATGTATTTTGAACCGCGTGTCCATCGCCATCTTGACTGGCGCGGACCGCTGGATTGGCTGGGCTCGCCGCATTATTGGGTATTGGAAGACGGCGGGCGCATCGCCGCCGCGCTGGCCTGCCCGCAGGACCCGCCCGACATCGCCTGGATTCGCCTCTTCGTCTCCGCCGCTCACCTGTCCGAACCCGAGGCCTGGTCGCCGTTATGGCAGGCGGCCCGCGCCGAGATCTTTTCCCAGCCGGGGACGGTGGTGGCGGCCATCGCCATGCAGCCCTGGTTCGAGCACATCCTGCTCGAAAGTGGATTCTCCCATCCGCAATCCATCATCATGTACGAGTGGAACGACCAGCCTTTCACCCCGCGCCCCCTGCCGCGCGGGGTTCGCATTCGCCCCATGACCATCGTGGACCTGCCCGCCGTCACCGCCGTGGATTGGGCCGCCTTCGCGCCCATGTGGCGCAACTCCTTCGCCGCCCTGCACCGCGCCCATTCCCAGGCCATCCTCGCCACCGTGGCCGAGACCGACGAGGGCATGATCGGATATCAGATCAGCACGGGCAACCCCTTGGGGGCGCACCTTGCCCGTCTGGCTGTCCGCCCCGAATGGCAGGGACGCGGCATCGGCTCGTCCCTGATCCACGACTTGTTCCAGCATACGCTGCGCCGCGGCAGGCATCGCATCACGCTCAATACCCAGGGCGACAATCGTAACTCGCAAAGCCTGTATGAGAAACTCGGCTTCGTGCGCACGGGCGAGGAATATCCCGTGTTGATGATGGACCATGCCTGAGTCCCTGCTTTCAGCCCGTTTCCTGAAACACTTCGTGAATACCCTCTCCGCCGATCTGGGCCCCGAGGCGCTCTCCACCGTGATCGAGAAGGCGGAGTTGCCTGCCGAATGGTCGCAGGCCAATCATCTCGGCACGTTGGATGAGGTCCGCGCCGCCGAGGCTTATGCGCGGCTGCAAGCCGCCCTGCGCACCAGTTTCGGCCGCGGCGCGCGCGGCATCCTGCTGCGCATCGGCGGAAAGATGTGGGAGCCTCTTCTGGCCGAGGCGCCGCTGACGGTCCGAACCCAGGCTGGACTGGTGAAACGCCTGCCATTGGGACTGCGCCGCAAGTCCACGTTGGAGACTCTGGCGCGCCTGCTCAGCATCCGTGAGGGCGGCGTGACCGTCCACACCCTGGACCTGAATCTGCTGCTCGTGGACCATGCCTCTCCCTCCACCTTGGGCCAGTCGGACCATGCCCCGATCTGCTTTGTCACCCAGGGGCTGATCCGCGAAGCGTTGTTCTGGGCAGTGGGCGAGGAGCACGATATTGAAGAAATCAACTGCCGCGCCGTGGGTGCGGCGGATTGCAAATTCAAAATCACCCTTGGAGGGTTGACATGAAAACCTTTGAAACCAGTTGGAAATCATCTGATGGAACCGACCTGTACGCGCGCGGCTGTGAACCGGATGGCGCTCCGCGGGCCGTGGTCTGCCTTGTGCATGGATTGGGCGAGCACGTGGCCCGCTATGAGAACGTCGCCACTGCCCTGACCGCCGAGGGCTTCGTGTTGTTCGGCTTCGACCAGCGTGGTCACGGGCGTTCGGGCGGTCCGCGCGGACACGTGCCTTCCTACGATCAGATGATGGACGATATTGCCCTGTTGCTCGAACAGACGGCTGCGCGCTACCCGGGCCTGCCCATGTTTTTGTACGGACACAGCATGGGCGGTAACGAGGTGCTGAACTTCAGCCTGCGCCGCAAACCTGAGTTGAAGGGCGTGATCGCCACGGGACCCTTCCTGCGATTGGCCTTCCAGCCGCCCGCTGCACAGGTGACGCTGGCGCGTATGATGAACGGCCTCTTCCCGTCCTTTACGCAGAAATCGGGACTCGAATTGGCCGCGCTCTCCCGCGATCAGAAGGTGGTGGACGCCTATGTGGCGGACCCGTTGGTGCATAACAAAATCACCGCGCGCCTATTCGTGGAATTGTTCGACTCGGGGGAGTGGGCCTTGAACCGCGCCGGTGAATTCACGCTTCCGCTCTTGCTCATGCACGGCAGCGCGGACCGTCTCACCTCGTCCAATGCCACCCGCGAGTTCGCCCGCAACGGCGGCAAGAATATCAGCCTGCACATCTGGGACGGCTGGTACCACGAGATTCACAACGAAGCGGACCAAGCCGAGGTCTTCAAGGTCATGCTCGACTGGCTGAACGAGTGTCTGACGTAAGATTCGCGCCGAATGAGAGTTCTTTAACCTTGCTGGACAAAACCCATTGAACGTGGGAAAATTTCGTCCCAACTTTAATAACATCTTCAGGAGAAGAGCATGTCGAAAGAATCAGGGATGTCGAAGCGCGAGATGCGCCGCCAGCAGATGAATCGCGCCAAACAGCGTGACCGTATTATTGCTGCGGTGGTGATCGTGATGATCGCCTTGCTGGTGGCCTTCTTTTTGATCTGGCCCAACCTTCAACCGGTGGGTTCCATTAGCCAATCCGATCATGGCGTTGTCCGCAACCAGGTAAATGGAAACGGTGCGGGCGATCCAAATGCGCCCGTCAAGATCGAGGAGTTTTCCGACTTCCAGTGCCCCTACTGCGACCGCTTCGTCAAGCAGACCGAGGCCCAGTTGATTAACGCCTACGTGGACACGGGCAAGGTCTATTTCGTGTACCGCTCGTTCGGTGAGTTCATCGGACCCGAGTCGCGCGCTGCGGCCGAGGCGGCCTACTGCGCCGGCGACCAGAACAAGTTCTGGGAGATGCACGACATCCTG
>CALFXA010000133.1 GCA_937928015.1 uncultured Anaerolineales bacterium
GATATCCACTCGTGACTGGAGTTCAGACGTGTGCTCTTCCGATCTAAGCCCGCCAACGGCTGGAGTTGATGCTGACGGGTCAGCTTGCCAACGGCGGCGCGATTCCCGTCATCAAGCCTTTCGAGCACAAGCCTGGCAGCGAGAATCCACCCGCCGACGAGGAATACCGCTCCGACGACTGCCTGTGGTTCTTCAACACTGTCCCCGCCTACGTGGGCGAGACGGGCGACTTCGATTTCTACAACAAAGTCCTGCCTTACGCTGACCACGGCGAAGCGACGGTCTTTGGTCACCTGCGTCGCGCACTGGAATTCAACCTAGAGCGCACGGGGGCGCACGGACTTCCCTGCGGTCTCTCCGCCGACTGGAACGATTGCCTGCGACTTGGCTATTACGGCGAGAGTCTGTTCGTTGCCTTTCAGGTGCGGCTTGGTCTGACCATCTACGCCGAGGTGGCGCAGAAGCTCGGTCAGCCCGCCGAAGCGGACTGGGCTTTGGCACAGCGCGAGAAGCTGGATGCCGCCATCCAAGCCATTGCCTGGGACGGCGACTGGTTCATCTGGGCAATCGCGGAAGACGGCACGGTCTACGGCACGAAGGACTACACCGAAGGTCAGGTTTATCTCAATACCCAGGTCTGGTCGGTGATCAGCGGCGCGGCGACGCCCGAACAAGCTGACCGCAGCCTGGAGACGGTCCACAAGCAACTGGCGACGCCCTACGGCTTGATGCTCTCCGCCCCGCCCTTCGTCAAAACCACCGTGGACGTGATGCGCGCCGTGGTCTTCAACCCTGGCATCAAGGAGAACGCGGGTATTTTCAACCACACCCAAGGTTGGGGAATCATGGCGGAATGTCTGCTCGGTCACGGCGACCGCGCCTACGAATACCTGCGTGCATCCATGCCTGCCGCGTACAACACCAAGGCGGAAATCCGCCAGTGTGAGCCGTACGTCCAGGCGCAGACCACCTACTCGACCTACTCTCCGCGCGCAGGCAACACCCGCACCTCCTGGCTGACGGGAGCCGCCGCGTGGAGCTATTTCAGCGCGACACAGTACATTTTGGGAATCCGCCCCGAAGCCGACGGCTTGCGCCTCGACCCGTGTATCCCGTCCGCGTGGGATGGCTTCTCGGCGACGCGCCAGTTCCGAGGTCGGGCCTTCCGCATCGTTGTCCACAACCCGCAGCATGTATGCCAGGGCATCGTCAAGCTGACCGTGGACGGGGTCGCCATCCAAGGAAATTTGATTCCCGCCGACCTGTCTGCGGGCGAACACCAGGTCGAAGCCTGGCTGGGAAAATGAGGCAACATGGATAAGAACGTGCTCGATATTCAATTCTTCGACGGCATCGGCTACAAACCGCTGATCGATTTCAACGACTGGCGCGTGGCCATCCTGCGTTACATCGACGAACTCCAGCCCGACCGCATCGAGCAGATGGAGCGCCATGTCGAAACCGACGAGTTCTTCGTGCTGTTGAATGGACACGCCACCCTGCTGATGGGCGGAAACGGTCCCACGCTGGACGGCGTCCATCCGCAGACGATGGAGCCTGGCAAGCTGTACAACGTCAAGCAAGATGCCTGGCACAGCGTGCTGCTGTCGCAGGACGCCAGCATCCTGCTCGTGGAGAATCGCAACACGGCCCGCGAAAACTCGGAATATGCCCAATTGACCAGCGATCAGCGCAAACTTGTCATCGAAATCGCCCAGCGCGAAGGGTACGAGTAAATCCCCACTCCTGAAAGAGAACTGGCATTGCGTGATGCAATGCCAGTTTTTTTTATCTACTGCGCAACATGCCGCGCACGAATAACCCAAAGGGGATGAAACAAATCAGGCCCATCCCGAAGATCACTACAAAGTCCCCCGTGGGGAACGGCTCACCCAGCAAAAGCGGCTGTAACAGGAAGAAGACCAACAGCCCGACGAACAACAGACTGGCCTGAAAGAGCAGCCCCGCTCCGAGGGCATATCCCGCCGCCCGACGCCGCCATAACCAGACTCCGCCGAGAATCCAAACAGGCGTGACCAGCAGGTCGGCCACCGCTACGGCAAACTCAGCGGAAAGCGGCGTGGCCCCGCCCGCCACCTGACCAATGCTGCGCAGGAAGAACAACGTCCCCAAACCGACGAGTACACCCGCTGCCAGCCGCTCAGGGACGCTCCCTATCAGTCGGCGCTGGATGTCGGGGAAATCCAGGCTGGTGGACACGCCGACCAAAGCCATCAGGCTCAAGATCAACAAGGCAACATGTAACAGAAATATCCACGATGGGAAAAGCGCTACCGCATACGCAATCGCGTTATAGATCACATAGAGCAATGCACCGGGCCAGAAGAGTTGCCCGATCCAGCCGCCGCGCCTTGCCGAGAGCATGGATACAACCAACACGGGCAGACCGATCAACAGGTTGACCACGTCGTTGGCGAGGAAGGCGCGGCGCAGGTCCGCGCTGGGGTAGATCGCGGACGGGAACAGGAGGCCTGCCAGCGAGAGGACCGTCAGCAGGAGGGCGATCAGCCACGAGAGTGCGAAGGGACGCAGGGCAGATTTCATCGTTGACTCCTAGCGCGCCAGCAACGGACGCAGTCCCTCGGCCCAGGCGCGGATGGCGTTCCAGTCACGGTGGTCACCCTCGGTCCAGACGCCGAACAGCACGCTCAGGCGAAACATCAAGCGGTCTTTGAAGGTCGGGACCTTGGAGATGTCCAGCACGCCCGCGAAGGAGCCCTCGCTGACGGGGCGCACCAGCGCCCGCACGGGAGCCATGAACTCGGCCACAAACGGACGGTAGGTCTCGCCGTTACGCATGGCTAGCGTCATGCAGACCAGGAAAGACGCAAACGGCTTGCACGCCAATTCCGCGCGATGTGCCTGGACGAATTGCATCGCCTCAGGCAGCCAGCGTTTGTCCTGGATGGCGCTGCCCGCCACTACCGCCGTGTAGGGTGTGAGGTCGGTCACCTCGCGCATGGGACGCACTTCCACTTGTGCGCCATCCACCGAAAGGGTCCTGCCGATAGCCTCCGCCACCCCGACAGTGGATCCCGTGCAAGTGGCATACGTGACAAGGATTTTGTTCAACATCGAATCAGTCTTTCTTCGCCAGGCGAAACAGGTCGCGCGCAAGCATGGGGAACCAGACCAGGTAGAAGGGTCCCATCAACATCTGAATGGGCGCGGAAATAGACGGCGCGAACGGGTGCAACAGGTGCTGGACCAGGTCGAAGGCATTGCCCAACAGGCCCGCAACGGCGGTCACTTTGCTAAAATCTTTACTACGCAACATGACCAATGAAATGATGACTCCACCGCCCTGCATCAGGAAGCCCGAGACGTACGCGCCTGAACTGTTCCACATATCCGAGGCAATGACCGCGTCACCCGCCGCCAGCAATTGGGAGCGCTGTGCATCGGTGAGAGCCACTGCAAATTGTTCAGCTAGATGACGTAAGGCGAATGTGGATTCGGTCGCAAAACAAACCGTCACCGCCACGAAGGTAAAGAGGGTCGGAAACAATGCGGCGGCGGGGTTGATCTTCTTCAGCGCGAGATACAAAGCGGGAAAAGTGCCGAAGTACCCGCCAATCAGAAACAGCAGCAGGAAGTCACCACGCAACAGGGCCCTCAGCGGGTCGCTTTGTTGAAGGGCAAAGTACTGCTCCGCGCTGGTGGGTTTGGGTCCCAGCACGGCTAGGACGACTGAGTAGGTCACGATGGAGATGAGTTGTAACAGGGCAGCCATCCAACCGATGGTAAAAAGGGATTTCGTGTTTGTGTTTTCCATTCTTTTCAATTCCTGCGATTGAATCAGTGAGGATTACCCGTCCACCACAGCAAGGCGATGATCAAAGTCGCCGCAAGCAGGGCAAGTCCGCCTCGGTGGATCGTCAGTGCCAGGGCGTGGTCCATTTTTCCGATGCTCAACATCGCGCCCGAGAAAAACAGCGTAACCACGCAAACCACTGCCACGACGACAAGCAGGGTAAATATTCCTTGAAACGGCAGGTTTTTCATCTGATTGTAGACCTGCACGCCTGCCAGGATCACCGCGCCCAGCGCAAGCAATTTATGGATGTTGAATAGCAGCCCGTTGTAGGGTTTACCAGAAAGGCTCAGCCACAGACCAAAGCCCAGGGTCAAGACAAAGAGAATTACAGGGAGGAGCAATTTCGAAAGATCCATATGCATACCTTCGGTCATTTTGATGATAGTCCCAAGGCCCGAAAACGGCTATGATTTTCCCTGCACATTTTGTGCCTTTCCGCGCAAATGGAGTATGATTATCACATGGCCCCCGAACCCATCAGCGTCTCCGTGACTGTCCTATCTCAGTTGTTCCTCTACCTCTCTTCTTTAAAAGTGGATGTGGATGCCTTCCTGCATTCCATCAGTGTGGATCCGCAGTCGGTCCAATCGCCCGATGCACGCATCCCCGTGGACACCTACCTGCGCATCCAGGATGGGGCGGCGGAGTACATCCATGATCCGTACCTCGGCTTGCACATGGGCGAATTCGCCGAAGCGGGCAGTTGGTCCATTTTGGGTTACGTGATGATGAACTGCAAGAACCTGGGCGAGGCATTCGAGAAATCGGGAAAGTATTCGCGCATCATCGGCAATATGATCGAGGCCACAGCGGACCTGCACTTCAACAAAATTCACGTGGTGGTCTTCACTCCGCCGCACGCCCCAAAGATGACGCGGCACTGTTACGAGTCCACGCTATCGAGCAGCGTGCGCATGATGCGCGTGCTGACGGGCATTCACCTGTGCCCGCTGGAAGTAACTTTCGCCTACCCCCAGCCTGGATCGACCGCCGAGTACGAGCGCGTCTTCGGCTGCCCCGTCAAGTTTGGCCAGAAGGAAAACTCGATGACGCTGGACTGGGGCATCGTCAACACCCCTGTGCG
>CALFXA010000134.1 GCA_937928015.1 uncultured Anaerolineales bacterium
CACCGAGATCTACACTCTTTCCCTACACGACGCTCTTCCGATCTGTTGCTGTGGCACTGGAAGCAGTGTTCCTTCACGAGCGCGCGCGCCTCGGGGTTGACCCACTTGGGCTCCGAAACGGTCGGCGGGTTGGTGTGGTCGTGCCCGAAGGGGACCAATTGGATAAGGCCGAAGACGACGACGGCGGCAATCGCCAGATAGAGGATGGTTTTCTTCATAGTTGCTCCTTGTTTATGTGCACAATGATTGTACTACCGCTGCCTATTTCATCACATATTTATGACAGTCGGATGACAAGGAGTCTGGACCCTAATTTGTTTCCGTTTTACAAGTTGAATCTCAGCCTGAGCCGTTGCTCGTTTTTTACAATTGTCTCAATAAATCATCTACATCCGTCACGGGTTGACGACACACAAAGCCTTCGCATACGTAGGCGGTGGGACGGCCATCCACAAGCGGGCGGTCGTGGAGCAGAGCGGGGGAGTCGTCAGCGGGTGGATAGGGGGAGGCTGCCACGATCACGTTCGGCCGATAAGCGGACCGAACAGCCTGGATCAGCGCCTCAGCCGCTTCGCCTTCACCCAGGATCGCAACCTGCTTGACGGGTCCGTGGGCAAAGTCTACGGCGGAGAGCCAGCGCGCGAATCCCGTTGGATATTTGAGCGCGTAGTCGCTGACCAGCCACAGGGATTGCTCCGCGCGGTCACGGTATTCGCCTTTGTCGGTGAAGGCCGCCAGCTTGAGCAGCGCCTCGCAAGCCAGCGCATTGCCCGAAGGCGTGGCATTGTCCTGGATATCCTTGGGCCGCACCAACAACGACTGGCCGTCGACGGGTGTGTCGAAGAATCCGCCTGCGGGATCGCTGAAACGTTGGATCATCTCGTCTGCCAGCTCCACCGCAGCGCTGAACCAGCGGTTCTCGAAATCGGTCTGATACAGCTCCAGCAGACCGAGAATCAGCGCGGCGTAATCTTCGAGGAAGACCCCCTGCATGACCTGGCCGTCGCGCCAGGAGCGATGAAGTTTGCCATCGGGCCGCAACGCACGCAGGAGGAAATCCGCATTGCGCGTAGCCATTTGATAGTAAACGCCATTGCGATGGCGGTGCTCTTCCGTCCAAAGTAATCTCGTGGTCTCAGCAGAGTGTTCTTCATTCGTGGGAGATTGCTTCGTCGCCGCTTCGCGGCTCCTCGCAATGACACGCGCTGCCTCTGCGAACGCGGCCAGCATCAGACCGTTCCAGGCGGTGAGGACCTTGTCGTCCGTGCCTGGGCGGATGCGTCTCTCGCGAATGGCCAGCAGCTTTCGATGGCACTCAGCCAGTTTGGCGGGGACAGCCGCAGGGTCCAGGCCGAAGCGGGCGGCGAGGGTGGCATCGTCGAGGGCGCGCTGCAAGACGGTCTGGCCTTCCCAGCTCCCCTTGGCGCTGACGCCGTACGCCGCGACGAAGAATTCCCTTTCCGCCCCGAGCGTCGATTCGATTTCATCCAGAGTCCAGACGTAATACTTGCCCTCCACGCCTTCCGAGTCAGCGTCGAGTGAGGAATAGAAACCGCCCTCGGGGCGGGTCAGTTCGCGCATCACGAAGTCCAACGTCTCTTCGGCAATGCGGCGGTAGAACGGCTCGCCCGTGAGCTGCCAGGCATGCAGATATGCGCGGACAAGCTGTGCGTTATCGTAGAGCATTTTCTCGAAATGGGGGACCCGCCAGAAATTGTCGGTGCTGTAACGCGAGAAGCCGCCACCGACCACGTCGTACATGCCGCCGCGCGCCATGACTTGCAACGCGTGCAGGGCAGCCTTCATACTTGTAGGCACGGAGTCTCCCTGCTTTGAACGACGTAGCAGAAACTCAATGGTCATCGGCTGTGGGAACTTGGGCGCGGGGCCCCAGCCGCCGTAGCCCCAGTCATAATTCTCGACGATGGCATGGGTAATGGCTTCGAGATGTTGCGGCGCGAGCGCGAAGTTGCTGGCGCGGCTTTGCAGCGCGGATTGCAGATGAGCCGTCACCTGCCCGCCGACCTTGGTCACTTCGGCACGTTCGTTTTCCCAAGCATTTGCCAGGCCGCTGAGGACGTCCTTGAAGGAAGGCATGTTGTAGCGAGGGACAGGTGGGAAGTAGGTGCCCGCGTAGAACGGCTGCAGGTCAGGCGTGAGGAATACGGACATGGGCCAGCCGCCCGAACCCGTCATGGCGGTGGTGGCCTGCATGTAGATCGTATCCAGGTCGGGGCGCTCCTCGCGATCCACTTTGATGTTGACGAAATGCTGATTCATGAAGGCGGCGGTCTCGGCATCCTCGAAGGATTCGTGCGCCATCACGTGACACCAGTGACAGGCCGCGTAGCCGATGCTCAGGAAAATGGGCTTGTCTTCGGCTTTGGCTTTGGTCAGCGCCTCTTCACCCCAGGGAAACCAATCCACGGGGTTTTCGGTATGTTGAAGTAGATAGGGGGAGCTTTCGTTGATCAGATGATTGGACATGGGAAACCTGTAAAGGATATGACTTGGTACGGAGTAAAAGCATTATAGCCGAAGGCGCCGATCCAACTGGCAATTGTGGGTTTTACGAACTTCCGGCGCTATATCAACTGAATAAAAAGCACGCTTTTGGCTACATGTCAGGCAGGAAACGACCTTTCAAAAATATCAGAAAAAACAGTCGACAATAGTCCCTTTTGTGCATTGACATGACCGGTCTCCCACCCTACCATGGGAAGGCCCATTGGGCTGATCATAGAACTTTTTGGAGAAGAATTCCATGTCAAAATTATCCTGGTTCATCGGACGAGGCATCGCTGCCTTTCTCATTTTCAGCCTGACGATCACATCGACAGCGATGGCTGCCCCTCAGGCTTTGCCAATCACCTATTATGTTTCCAGTTCGGCTGGCAGCGATGGTTACAATGGCACTTCTGAGGGGACGCCTTTTGCCACAATCAGCAAGGTCAACTCACTGAATTTGCAGCCTGGAGACCGTGTGCTTTTCAAGTGCGGGGACACCTGGCATGGCGAGATGTTGACCATTACCAAGTCGGGCTCAGCCGGACAACCCATCACGATCAGCTCTTACCCCGCAGACTGTGCCAGTCGTCCCATCCTTTCGGGAGCGCGGCCCATATCGGGATGGTCGTTGTACAGCAGCAATATCTATGCCGCCGATCTTGGCGCCGGGACAAATGCTGGCAAGTTTGCCAATGGGATCAACCAATTGTTTCGTGGGGACGCACGCCTGCTTTTGGGACGCTGGCCCAATCTGGACGCGGGGGATGGGGGTTACTCCACCATTGACGGGCAGCCTGCGTCCAGCCAGATCACGGATGCTCAACTACCGGCCGTGAACTGGACAGGAGCCGTGGCGCATATTAAGGGCATGCGCTGGTACATCCTTAACCGTCAGGTAACGGGACGTTCTGGCACGACCCTTTCGCTTGGCTCGAATAACGATTGCTGGGGTGGGAACTGTACGGGCTGGGGTTATTTTCTGAATAATCACCTGTCCACACTGGATCGTGATGGGGAATGGTTCTACGATGCTGCCACGAAAAAGGTATATCTTTACTCCACATCAGGCATGCCAGCAGACGGACAGCTCGAAGGCTCGGTTATCCTGAAGACAGATGATCGGTCCTGGGGCGGGGTCACGCTCGGTGAAGACCTGACAGGTCAGGGCATTTCCTACGTCACAGTGAAAAACCTGGATGTTCGTCGTTGGTTTCGCAGCGGGATTGCCATCCCCACTAACTTTGCTCACTTTGAACCCCATCATCTGGTGATTCAAAACAATACCATCAGTGATATAGACCAGAAAGGCATCGACCTGGCGACCTGGGTATATGATGCCTGGGATGGCCGCCCCGATGGCTGGCGAGGCGGATACGAGTTGACAGTCAGTGGTAACACCATCATCCGTGCCAACAATATGGGAATTAACTTTTATTCGCGCAATTCAACGTTCAGCGGGAATGTGATCCGCGATGTGGGATTGATCGAGAACCTGGGCGCGGCTGGCATGGGCTGCGCTTTTGACAGTGGCGGCGGTTCCTGTACGGAGGATGGCGATGGGTTGCGTGTCAAAGTGGGTGAGACGGCAGACACCGCGAATAACAACCTCATTTCAGGGAATTCTCTGGAACGCATTGCCTATAATGGAATGGATGTCTTTGGGTACAGCAATACATTTGAGCATAATGTCATTTCGCAGGCCTGTTATGCCAAGGGCGATTGTGGTGGGGTGCGCACTTTTGGCCGTGACAGCTTGGCCTCTACCCCAGTCTATGACCTTACACTGAGGGATAATATCATCCTGGACGTCAGTGGAAATACGGACGGATGCAGAAGCGATTTTGACGCATTATTTGGTTTCGGTCTCTATATCGATAATTATTCACGGAATGTAATCGTCGATGGCAACACGATTGTCAATTCCACAGTACATGGCGTTCTATTCCAAAACTCAACTGGCAGCGTGACGAACAATACGCTCTACAACAATGGAAGAACTTACCCTTATGGAGGTGGACAGGTAACTGTGGGGAGTGCGCCTGCAGCGGTCAGTGCATTGACAGGTAACATCCTGTACAGTCTCAATCCCAGTGCCTGGACATTAATATTGGAAAATCCGTCCAATCTGGGGACGTCCAACAATAACTATTTTTTCAGCCCGTACAAGGTCAATCAAATTTCGGCGAACGGAGCAAAGTCGCTGACAGCCTGGCAGGTCTACAGCGGAAAGGATGGGGCGTCTCGTGAGCAGTGGTTCACACTTGCTCTCAATACTCCACCCAACTCACAGATCTTTTACAATGGAGCTGATCAGCCCGCGACGGTCAACCTGGGCAGCACGGTTTACAAAGATCTCAACCAGAATCATGTGCAAGGCAGCCTGACACTCCAACCTTATCAGTCGAAGATCCTGGTCGTTTCTGATGGACCTGATGTACTTCCTCCCACTGTTTTATCCAGCGTACGCGCAAACCCCAACCCGACCAGCGCTGCCAGTGTGGAGTTCACGGTTACCTTCTCTGAAGCAGTCAGCGGTGTGGACGCCTCCGACTTCACCCTGGCTACTCTGGGCGTCGCGAATGCTTCCATTACAGGATTGAGCCATGTCAATGGAATTTACACGGTCAGCGTGAGCACTGGAACTGGCAATGGGACAATTCATTTAAACCTCATCGACGACGATACCATTATCGATTCATCCTCCAACCCGCTTGGCGGTACGGGGGCAGGCAATGGTAATTTCATGAGTGGGGAGACCTACGTTGTCAGTAAGTCAGCTCCCATCTTTGCTGATGTTCCTGCCACGTATTGGGCCTGGTATTACATTGAGCAACTATATTCCAATGGTGTTACGGGAGGATGTAGCACCTCTCCGCTCAGCTATTGTCCCGAAACCACGGTAACCCGCGCGCAGATGGCGGTCTTTCTCTTGCGTGGAGAGCATGGATCTACGTATGCTCCGCCTGCTGTAGGAAGTAGTACTGGTTTTGCAGATGTGCCCACTGATTACTGGGCTGCAGCCTGGATCAAACAATTGGCAGAAGAAGGCATTACAGGCGGATGTGGGAACGGCAATTATTGTCCTGCGACACCTGTGACCCGCGACCAGATGGCCATCTTCCTGTTGCGCACGAAGCACGGGAATGCCTACACTCCTCCTGCTGCGACGGGTGTCTTTGCAGATGTGCCCACTGATTACTGGGCTGCAGCCTGGATCGAGCAACTGGCCACTGAAGGAATCACAGGCGGGTGTGGAGGCGGCAACTATTGTCCTCGTAATGTTGTCAACCGTGCGCAGATGGCGGTATTTCTGGTTAAGACCTTCAATTTGCCATAAATACCTGCAAGACTTACAGGCGCTCCAAGAAACTTGGGGCGCCTGTTTATTTTGAAACAATCCCATTGGAATTCCAACACTCATGCTAGAATCTCTGTGACATGCGTACCGATTCTTCCCCTCAGATTGAAGGCAATCAACCGCACATCGTTTCTGTCCACGGCCTGGTGGAATTTGTCTTGCAGGCAGGCGACCTGACCTCAGGTGGATTCCAACGGCGTGACCGCGCCCAACTTGGTACAAAAGGCCATCAGCGGGTGCAGCGCTCCCGCCCCGAAGGCTATGAGGCCGAAGTGGAAATCGTCTATCAGGTGAAAGGCTCGAACCCGCTTATGGAAATCCGCGGGCGTATCGATGGACTCTACCCCACCAGAGAACCTGTGGTCATCGAAGAGATCAAAACGACCACCCTGAGTCTGGAGCATGTGCACGAGGACCATAATCCGCTGCATTGGGCGCAGGCTAAATGCTATGCTTATATGTACGCCAGTCAACAACAGTTGAGCGGGATTGATATTTACCTGACCTATTATCATCTGGACAGCGAGGAAGAAAAAACTTTCGAGCGTCATTTCACGCTGGGCGAACTAGAAACCTTTTTTCATGGCCTGGTCACGCCTTACCTGGACTGGTTCCGCAAGGTCTATGCCAGGCAGGATGAGCGTGATCGGTCGATCCAGGGTCTCGAATTCCCCTATGCGGAATATCGCCCAGGCCAGCGGGATATGGCAGTGGCGGTCTATCAAACCATCCGCGCCAATGATCGACTGTATGTGCAGTCTCCGACAGGCGTGGGGAAAACCATCGCGACCCTGTTTCCGTCGGTGAAGGCACTGGGACAGGGATTGGCTGAAAAGATCTTTTATCTTACGGCCAAAACATCGGGGCGTCTCGTGGCGGAAAAGGCACTGGACGATATGCGTCAGGTGGGCCTGCAAATCAGGAGCGTAACCCTGACGGCCAGAGAAAAGGTCTGTTTTTGTCCGCCCGTCAATTGTGACCCGCAGGTGTGTACCTTTGCGCGAGGTTACTTTGACAAGGTCAAAGCGGCGCTGGAGGAAATCGATCAACATCAGGCCTTCACCCGTCCCGCCATTGAGGAGATCGCCCGCAGGTATGAGATCTGTCCGTTCGAGTTCGCGCTCGATCTAGCTTTGTGGGTCGATTGCATCATCTGCGATTACAACCATGTATTCGACCCGCGAGTCTATCTGCATCGTTTTTTTGACTTCCCAACAGAGCCGTATATTTTCCTGGTGGATGAAGCGCATAATCTCCCAGATCGGGCCCGAACCATGTATTCGACTGAACTGGATAAGTCGACCGTGTTGGACCTCCAGCATACTCTGAAACCGCATTTACCTGCACTGGCCAAA
Organism: uncultured Anaerolineales bacterium; assembly: GCA_937928015.1. GTDB lineage: Bacteria > Chloroflexota > Anaerolineae > Anaerolineales > Villigracilaceae > JACPVF01. Next base: position 7,222 of record CALFXA010000134.1, read on the forward strand.
AAGCTGGGCACGATCAATAAGGTCCTGCTGGAGAAACGCAAAATCTGCCAGGCAGAAGGCCAGGGGGCGCTGATAGAGCATGAGCTTCCCGAAGCGCTGCTCAAGGCCGTGCGCGGATTCAGTCAAAAGGCGGAAGACTGGCTGGTTTTGAATCAACCAACAGAGTTCAGGCAGGAATTGCTGGAGTTTTATTTCCAGTGCAGCAACTATCTGCGGACGGCTGAATACTTTGACACCTTCTACGTGTCCTACTTTGAGCGACAGGGGCAGGGCAACCTCAAAGCGAAATTATTCTGTCTGGATCCTGCTCCCATGCTGGCCGTCCCACTGGAGCGCAGCCAGTCGACCATCTTTTTCTCAGCGACGCTGCTGCCGATGGATTACTTTACCAAACTCCTGACGGGCGATGCGGACCATCCCAGGCGCATCTTTCCATCCCCGTTCCCTGTAGAGAATGTCAGTCTGCTGATCCACGCTGGGATATCCACCAAATATGCGCAGCGGGCTGATTCGTATGCTGAAATTGCCTCTGCGATCGAGGCTATCTGCAGCGCGCACACGGGGAATTATCTGGTCTTCTTCCCCTCCTATGCCTATCTGTCTGCGGTGATGGAGCAGTTAAAAGAAAAACTGCCAGAGAGGCAGCTTCTGGTGCAGGATCGGGGTATGACGGAGTCCGCGCGTGAGTCTTTTCTAGATCAGTTTTCGGCGGGCAATCAGGAGACACTGATCGGGCTGGCCGTCATGGGCGGCATCTTTGGCGAGGGCATTGACCTGGTGGGAGATCGCCTGATCGGTGCGGTGGTGGTCGGGGTGGGGGTGCCGCAGATTTGTCTGGAGAACGATCTGATCAAGGAATATTTTGAAGGTCAGAACGTCAGCGGTTTTGCCTACGCCTATCAATACCCAGGCTTCAACCGCGTGCTACAGGCGACAGGGCGGGTCATCCGCACGGAGGCGGATCGAGGCATCATCGTGTTGATCGATGAACGTTTCACCCATACCCGTTACCGTCAATTGTTCCCTGCACACTGGCGTGGATTTAAAGTCGTGCAGAACACCAGCGAGATTCAGGATAAACTGACGCGTTTCTGGTCGCGGGATGATAGACTTCATAGCTGACGTGTCAGTGGGAAAGCTATTTTTTACACCCTGAGGCGATATCCCACCCCAGGCTCGGTCAGGATGTAATGCGGGCGGGATGGGTCGAGCTCGATCTTGCGGCGCAGGTTGCTGATGTTGACGCGCAGGATATGCATCTCGCTTTCGTAGGCGTTGCCCCACACCTGCCTGAGCAGATGATGGTGCGTGATGACCTTGCCAGCATTCTGCATTAACAACCGCAGGATGTCGTATTCCGTGGGGGTCAGGGAGATCTCTTCTCCGCGAATGCTCACCAGCCTGCGAGACAGGTCCATGCGCAGCTCGTCCACTTGCAGGATGGGTTCTTCAGGTTTGCTCGACTGCCTGCGCATGACCACGCGCATGCGCGCCATTAGTTCACCCGTGCCAAAGGGTTTGGTCAGGTAATCGTCGGCGCCTGCATCGAGGGCGGCGATTTTGTCCTGCTCCGCTTCGCGCACCGAGAGGATGATGATGGGCGTCTGCGACCATTCGCGCAGGCGGCGTGTGACCTCGATGCCATCGAGGTCGGGCAGGCCCAGGTCGAGGATGATGATGTCGGGGCGGTCGGTGAGGACGGCATTCAACGCCTCCTCCCCGTTGGCGGCTTCGTAGATGGAAAATCCCTGCGCGCTGAGAGCCGCCCGCAGATAGCGGCGGATGGGAGCTTCATCATCCACGACGAGAATGCGTTGTCCTGTTTCGCTCATCGACCCTGTTCCTTGGCTCCGTTTAATGGCAGGTCTACCGTGATGACCGTCCCGCCGTTTGTACGGGTGCTGGCCGAAATGGTACCATGATGCGCCTCGACAATGCCCTTGCTGATCGATAGCCCCAGTCCCGTGCCGCTGACGCTCTCAGGGCGCTGGACACGGTAAAACTTGTCGAAGACGCGCAACAGGTCTTCGGGCGGGATGCCCACCCCACGGTCCGCGATCTGGAGACGGGCGCAGTTGTCCACCAGTCGTGCGGATACGTCGATGGGAGCGTCCTCCGCCGAATATTTGACGGCGTTCTCCAGCACATTGACCACCACCTGCACCATCAATGTAAAGTCCATCGGCACGAGCGGATAATCAGCTGGGATGTCCACCTTCACGTCATGCTGACCAAGGCGTTTGCCGAGCTGTTCGAGGGCTGTACCGATCACGTCCTCAAGGTCGCCAGGCTCGCTATGCAATTTGATCGCGCCGCTTTCGATACGCGTCATCGACAGCAGATTGCCCACCAGACGATTCAGACGCTCGGCCTCCTCGCGGGCAGTGACCACCAGGCTACGGCGATTCTCCTCGTCGAGTTGGTCAGTCTGCTCGTCGAGGCTGGTCAGTGCGCCCGTGATCGAGACCAGCGGCGTGCGCAGGTCATGCGAGATCGAATTGAGCAGGGCGGTCTGTAATTTTTCGGCGGCCTGCAGCAGTTCGGCGCGACGGGCTTGCTCGGCCAGGCTGGCGCGTTCGAGGGCCAGCGCGGCCTGGTTCGAGAAGGCGGTCAGGGTTTGGCGCTGCTCGGGGGTGAGAAAATTACCCATCTCCCTCGGGCGGACTCCCAGCACGCCGACCAGCCCATTCGACGTGCGCAGCGGCAGGCAGCGGATGCTGGCGGCGGGCAGGGTGTCGGTGCCGCGTCCTGCGGGCTGGTCGTGCTCGAAGGTCCAGGTCGCCACGGCCAGTTCATGCTCGTCTGGATGGTAATCGGACGAACTGGCGAAGGGATGAATCGATCCGTTCTCGGGCAGGAAGATGACCACCTCGCGGCCAAAGGCCTGCGCGATGTGCGAGATGATGATGTCGGCCACGTTACGCAAATCGGTGGCGGAGGTCAAGTCACGGCCAAGGTTATAGAGCGCAGTGGTCTGTGCTTCTCGTCGCAGGGCGGCTTCCGCCTGTTCACGCGTCAGGGCGGTGAGCGAGCTGATGACCAGGCTGACTACCAGAAGGACCGCGAAGGTGATGAGGTATTGTGTATCGCTGACGGCCAGCGTGAGATAGGGCGGGACCAGGAAGAAGTCGAAGGCCAGAACCCCGAGGATGGCAGCCAGGAGCGACGGTCCGCGCCCGAGGAAGATGGCCGAGATGACCACCGAGGCTAGGTAGAGCATCACCAGGTTGGCAGGCTCCAGTTGTCCGCGCACGGTGAATCCCATCAGCGTGGATACAGCCACCAGGCCGACACTGAGCAGATATCGCCCAACGGGACGATGCGGCTGCCAGTCTGTGGGGATGATGGGTTTGGTCAGCTCGGCGCGTGCGCTGATGACGTACACGTCGATATCGCCGCTGGCGTAGATCAGTTGGTCCACCACCGAACCCTGGATGATCTCCTGCCAGCGCGGTTTGAGCGGCTTCCCGATCACCACCTTGGTGATGTTATGTTTGCGCGCGTAATTTAACACGGCCTCATGGATGGAACGGCCCGCCAGGGTGATGGATTTGGCCCCCAGTTCTTCGGCCAATTGCAGGGTCTGGCCGATGCGTTCGCGATTGGCGGGATTGTTCTCTGGTCTGGAGGCAACCTCCACGTAGACAGCCACCCATTCGGCGTTGAGTTCGTCGGCCAGACGGCGCGTGGTGCGGACCAGCTTCTCGGCCAGCGGGCTGGGGCTGATGCAGACCAGCAGTCGCTCCCCCGCCGCCCACGGACCCGCGATGGCGCGCGTCTGCATGTAGGAACGCATCTGGTCATCCACACGTTCGGCGGCACGCCGCAGCGACATCTCGCGCAGGGCGGTCAGGTTTCCCTTGCGGAAGAATTTGTCGAGGGCGCGGCTGGCCTGCTCGGGGATGTAGACTTTGCCCTCTTTCAGACGAACCAGCAATTCATCGGGCGGCAGGTCGATGACCTCGATCTCGGAGGCTTCGTCGATGACGCGGTCGGGGATGGTCTCGCGCACGATGACACCCGTCACCTGGGCCACGACGTCGTTCAGGCTTTCGAGGTGCTGGATGTTGAGCGTGGTATAGACGTCGATACCCGCGTCGAGGATCTCTTCCACATCTTGAAAGCGTTTGGGGTGACGAGAGCCTGGGGCGTTGGTGTGAGCAAACTCATCGATCAGGACCAGCCTCGGGCGGCGGGCCAGTACAGCATCCACATCCAGATCGGACAGGGTCACGTTGTGATATTGAACCTGTTTGCGTGGCAGGACTTCCAGGTCCGCGACAAGCTCCTCGGTCTCGGCGCGCTTGTGGGTTTCCACATAACCGACGGCCACATCCCAGCCCTGCTCCTTACGCTGGTGAGCAGCTTCGAGCATGGCGTAGGTCTTGCCCACACCTGCCACGTAGCCGAGGAATATCTTCAGCCTTCCGCGCCTTGCGTCTTCGGTCTCGATATGCTTCAATAGTTCATCAGGGTCAGGGCGTGTTTGCATAACTTAATCCATTGTATTCTAATTATCTTTTCGAGGCGGGTTGACTTATAAAAGAAAAGGCTGTGCATTATTCTACACAGCCTTGCGGGTTATTCGATCTCTTCTCTGCCAGATTCGGTCTGCTTTGGAGCGCCGCCAACTTTTGGCTGTGGCTTGTCAAGATACTGTTCCAGCAACGAGGGCGCTTCAGGATGATCCACATGCAAGGCATGATCGTAGTCACCCGCAATAACAGGCTGCTCATACCGAATCGGTCGGCGAACGCCAAAGAGTTCGAAGAAACGGGCAATACCGATCAATATATCGTAGCGATATTCCTGCATTCTGAGAGATTGCCATTCAACAATGGATGCCATTGCGCCTTGAACACGAGCCTTGTCGCGAACGATACGATGAATTTGTTTTGGTTCACGGAAACCCAATGGAGAGAGCAACATCATGTGCGCGGCAATTGCCAGGAGCGTAAATGAGACCAGCACCGCCCAGCCTCCCTCGCTCCACTTTCCAACCAGTTGACCAATAAATACCACGAACGCCAATGCAGCAGCAAATGAAGCACCGAATGCGCCCCAGGCACGAGCTCGGCCTGTAAAGGCCTCGAGGATATTCTTGCGGACTGCCAGTCCCATGATCATGATTGGCATGAACACACCGACCCCATAAAATGGGACTGCGATAGAAGTCTCTCCGCGAACAAAGAACATGATCAAAACTGAAAGCCCAAAGGTGATGGTTACAGAACGCGTAAACGTTCCGCGTGGATCACGATACACGATGGCTTCAGGAATCTCACCGATCGCCACATCGCGCCATTCAGTGGCTTGCGCATCCTGGAATGCGGTCATGGAGGCAGCCGCAAGCATCAAGACAGCCAGGATCTGGTAGGCCCAAAACAGAATAACACCGCCAGGAATCTGTGAAAAGCCGATATAGGCAAGGTTGCCAATCAACGTGCGTCCAAGTGTTCCGTCAAAAACATTAAATCGCAGTGAAAAATAGGTCAGGAAAAGTGTAGTCAATCCGCCGTAGAACAGGAAGGAAGTCTGCACGAAACGGCCCACTCCAGATTTGCCACTATAGAAGCTCCATAGTTTTTCCCAACGCGGCATGTGTTTCTTGCCCCACTTTACCAGAGCCACATCTTCATTGATAAAGAATTGAACGCCATTGGAGACCGCTTCCAGGCCTGTCAAGGCGACCATGCCTTTCATGGACGCAGTCAACATGTGCAGGAGTGCCTGGCCAAGTGAAACGGTCACAGCCGTTGTTTGGGAGGCCTCGGGAGTCACACCTCGCAGATGCGCAATCACCAGACCAATTCCCATCGTAATCGTTAGCAAAAGGAAAACACCGAGCATGGTAAATACGACCCGCGAAGACTCGCCACGCCCACGGATGGTCAGAAACCAGGTTATAGCTGCAAGGGATGCGCCAATTGCAAAATGCCATATCCAGTTGGCATCATAGGCATTGATAATGGACAAGAGTTGGTCGCCACCCGAAAGGGCAGAGACTACAATCGTAAGTACATAATCCTGAATCAAGGTGACGGCCACGATCAGGCTTAATGTGGGCTTGAGGTAGCGCATTGAGGCAGTGTATGAACCCCCGCCCTCGTTGAATGGTCCAAGCGAATACATATAAAGCATGCCAAAGACAAAATTTGCAAAGGCAATGACCGTAACTGCAATGTAACCGTACTTTTGCAATCCATAAGGATGCAGTGCGCTCATCATTTCGCCAGTGGCATAGTAGTACGACGTGAAATAATCCACGCCGAACAAGGCGATCGCTGCCAGTACACCGATCTGTCCTGCACCGTGAATGTGAGCGTCCTCCTGACTCTCTTTTGGCGCAGCGCGAAAGGAAATAACCACCACAATGATTAATAGAGCAATGGAGAAAAACATTTTGATACCTTTTTGTTAAATTGTTATGACTCGAATGCCAGTTCGAGGTTCTTCAGTTGTGCAAGCAAATGCCTGCGCGTGGAGGCGCTCAGTCGCGTATCTTGCGCGACCTTAGCCTGTTCACCACGCGCCGCACGGACAACGAACGCGGGAACAAACATGATGCGTCCCGCGGGAATGATCTCCAGGTTGGAGGTGTCCATGCTGAGAGTCTGGTCATTGAAGTAGGGCAGGCTGACGGTCAGGCCACGGTTCAGGCTTTGCTGTTTCGCCCGCGCCTTGATCGTGGAAATGATCTCGGCCGTCTTGAAGTTGGCCAGGGCACGCCCCTGATTGATCAACTGTCCGAGGATGCCGTAGCGTTTGTGCTGGTACTCCGCGTCGGCGGTCATATAAGGCGCAAGCGACAGCGCGCGATGCAGGATCAACACATAGCGTTGCATGGACTGGATATGCGCGTCGGCCTCTTGAGCGGAACCAACCAACAGCCTGCCATCCTGATCGAAGGCCACCCATTGCGGCAGGAAGAATCTGCGGGCGGCAGGCACGAAAGGTGTCTGCACTTCGCCGCGATGATCGGCAGGGCCTTCCTCGGCGATGGCGTCACTGCCTTGCGTGATGGCCGATTCGGGCGCGGCGTCTCCCACAGGGATGGTGGGGATCTGCTCATCCTCATCGGGGCGGTATTCCACTGAGCGGCCTGCAGGCAGCATGTTGTGGATCATGTGAACGGCTGTGACGTAGCGTAGCAATCCCGCGCTGACGGCAACGGCCTGGTCCGCCGACCGTTCCAATTCATTTAGGCGGTGCAGTAACGCATCGCGTATGTCGCTTTGAAAAAAGCCGCCCACCTGAATGTGTCGTTCAGCTTCGGGCAGCGTGATGGTCCCAGTTTGATGGATCTGGGATAGAGTGGCAACCACACGGTCTGGCAGAGAAAAGCGCACCCGCGCCGTTTTGGTGATCAACGCCTCGGCGATAGATTGCGCCTGCCCCTCCAGAAAGCGCTGCACGATGGTGGGCTGACTTTCGAACAGCGTCTTTTGAGTTTCATATTCCTGTCGTAGATGTGGAACTGCGTTGTTTATCATGATCTTTTTTCGATTTCCTTGAGCCGATAGCCTACGCCCGGCTCGGTGATAATGTGTCGCGGCCGTAATGGGTCGCTTTCGATTTTTCTTCTCAGGTTGCTGACATTGACGCGCAACAGATGGGAATCCGCTTCGTAGTTTCCGCCCCATACCTCTCGAATCAACTGCTGGTGCGTGAGCACCTTGCCCGCATGGCTGACCAACGTGCGCAGGATGCTGTATTCGGTGGGAGTGAGCATCACTGTCTGTTCATTGACCCGCACCTCGCGTTTGATGAAGTCGACCAGCAGGTCGTCATTCTGGAAAACTACGGGTTCCTCCTCGGTCCTATTGGAGTGCCGCAAGGCCACACGGATACGCGCCAGCAGTTCGCTGATGCCAAAAGGCTTGGTGAGGTAATCATCGGCGCCGCCATCGAGGGCAGAGACCTTGTCCTGTTCGCCATCGCGGGCCGAGATCACGATGATCGGCACATCGGTCCATTCGCGCAGGCGATGGGTCACATCCGTGCCGTCCATGTCGGGCAGGCCCAGGTCGAGGATGATCACGTCTGGATGATGCAGCGCCGCCAGTTGGATGGCCTGATCCCCGTTCTCCGCTTCCATAACCTGATATCGATTCCCGAGAGACGCGCTCAGAAAGCGTCTAATGGGGCGCTCATCGTCAACCACAAGGATCTTCAAAGGGGATTCGGGAACAGGGGACATCAATGCGCCATCAAGAAAATATCAAAGCGCCCAACATTCTAGTGTTGGGCGTGTCAATTTAGGCGCAAGAATTCCCCCCTGCGCGTCAAGAAAGTGTCAAGAAGATTTACTGGGTTGCCCAGGCTTTATAGAGGAAAAAAGCATTCGCCCAGACGAGCAGGAAAAGCATCAGGAGCTGGTGCTGAAAGTTGCTCAGCTTTAATAACGAAGCCCCGATGATGCCTGCCAGTGGTAAGTAGGTGAAGACTTGCTCAAAAATACGGAACGCCTTTTTCTTCATGGGTCACCTTTTTAACAAATACAGTCTATTCGTTTGCATGTCAAAAAGGGGACAAGATATGGGTTTATCCAATCAAGATGTTATCAAGACGTGTCACTGCGACAACCCATCCAGCGCCAGGTTCAGTTCGAGGATGTTCACGGTGGACTCGCCTAAAAATCCGAATTGGCGGCCTGTGGTGTATTGCTCCACCAGGGATCTCACATCCGCTTCGCTCAGACCTCGGGCCTGCGCCACGCGATGGATCTGATACAACGCTGCGGCCACACTGATGTGCGGGTCAAGGCCGCTGCCCGAGGCGGTGACCAGGTCCACGGGGATGGGCAATGAGTTGTCGGGGTCGGCGGCTTTCAAGGCGGCGATGCGCGCCTGGGTCACATCGATCAGGGCAGGGTTGAGCGGACCGTAATTCGAGCCTGAGGAGGCGGACGCGTTGTATCCCGCCGCCGAGGGGCGGCCCCAGAAATAGCGCGGATCGTCGAACGATTGGCCGATCAGTTCCGAGCCATAAACCTTTCCATCGATGATAATCAGGCTGCCGTTGGCCTGGCGCGGGAAAGCGATTTGCGCGATGCCCGTCACCACCAGCGGATAGATCACGCCTGTGATGAGGGTCAAGGTCAACAGTAAAACAAAAGCAGGGCGAAGTTGAGATGTCATTCTTATTCCTTATTCAAATCATTCACGGAACTCTCGGAGGGGAGAAATTCCGCATCGATCATGTCTATTTCAAAAGTATCGCTCAGAGTGCCTTTAATCTCGGTCTCGGGAAGCTCGAACATGGGGCGTCGGCCGGGCAAGCGGCGCGGAAGGATGGGGCTGATGATGATCGCCTTATGGATTTCGTCCCGATCTGCGCGAGACAGGGCTTTGGCGTTGGCCCGCAGCCACACGTCGATCAGTCCGTAGATCAGCAGCACGATCCCGATCTGCGCCGCCAAGTGACCTCCCGCCGAAAGCCTGAGTCGCCGTTCGACCAGGAACAATACCAGCAGAAGTGGAAGGGTCAGATATAACTGCCACCATCGAGGGCGAATTGTAGGTTGTGACATCATTCCTCCTATGCCCAATGCAGGGCCACCAGCAGCATGTCGATCAACTTGATGCCGAGGAACGGGGCGATCAATCCGCCCACGCCGTAAAGCAGCAGGTTGTCGCGCAGCAAGTGGGCGGCATCCACTGCGCGGTAGGATACACCGCGCAGCGCCAGCGGAATCAGCGCGATGATAATGAGTGCATTGAAAATCACCGCCGAGAGAATGGCGCTTTCGGGTGTGGCCAGCCGCATGAAATTCAGCGCCTGCAATTGCGGATAGGTCGAGGCGAAGGCAGCGGGGATGATGGCGAAGTATTTGCTCACATCGTTGGCCAGGCTGAAGGTGGTCAGCGCGCCGCGCGTCATCAGCAATTGCTTGCCGATCTCCACGATCTCAATCAGCTTGGTGGGATTGCTGTCGAGGTCCACCATGTTGGCGGCCTCGCGCGCGGGTTGGGTACCTGTGTTCATGGCTACGGCCACGTCGGCCTGAGCCAGGGCGGGCGCGTCGTTGGTGCCGTCGCCCGTCATGGCTACCAGCCTGCCACCCGCCTGATGCTCGCGGATCAGCTTGAGCTTGGCCTCGGGCGTGGCCTGCGCCAGGAAGTCATCCACGCCTGCCTCCGCGGCGATGGCGGCCGCCGTCAGCGGATTGTCGCCTGTGATCATGACGGTCTTGATGCCCATCTTACGGAGCTGCGCGAAGCGTTCCTTGATGCCGCCTTTGACGATGTCCTTCAGGTGGATCACGCCCAAGGCTTGCTGATTGCGAGTCACCACCAGCGGCGTACCGCCCATGCGTGCGATGTTATCCACCGTCGGTTTCAGGTCGGGCGGGATGGGATTTCCGCTGCTCTGAAGCAGGCCCAGCATAGTATCGGGCGCGCCCTTGCGGATGGAGACGCCGTCGAAGTCGACTCCACTCATGCGGGTCTGTGCGGTGAACGGGACGAAATGCATCCCACCCCCCTCGGTCCCCCCATATTCGGCTGGGTTCTGCCGAATGTGGGGGGATGACAGGGGGGTTCCCCGCAGCCCGAACTTTTCCTTGGCGAGGACCACGACCGAGCGGCCCTCGGGCGTTTCGTCGGCCAGGGAGGCCAATTGAGCAGCCTCGGCCAACTCTTGGGCGCTGACTCCGCCCACAGGCAGGAATTCCACCGCCTGACGGTTGCCGAGCGTAATGGTGCCTGTCTTGTCGAGCAGCAGCACATCCACGTCGCCTGCGGCTTCCACCGCGCGGCCCGACATGGCGATGACGTTGCGCTGGATCATGCGATCCATGCCCGCGATACCAATGGCTGAGAGCAGCCCGCCGATGGTGGTTGGGATCAGGCAGACCAGCAACGCGATCAGCACCGTGATGGTGATGGGCAGGCCCTTGCCCGTGGCCTGGACGCTGTACAGCGAGTAGGGCAGTAGTGTGACGCACACGACCAGAAAGACGATGGTGAAGCCCGCCAGCAGAATGTTGAGCGCGACCTCATTGGGCGTCTTCTGGCGCTTGGCCCCCTCGACCATGCCGATCATGCGGTCGAGGAAACCCTGACCTGGGTCCGCGCTGACGCGCACGATCAGCCAGTCGGAGAGCAGGCGCGTTCCACCCGTCACGGCGGAGCGGTCCCCGCCCGCCTCACGTACCACGGGTGCGGATTCGCCCGTCACGGCGCTTTCGTCCACCGAGGCGATGCCCGCCACGATCTCGCCGTCAGCAGGCAGGATGTCACCTGTCTCGACCACATACAAGTCATCTTTGCGCAAAGAAGTGGATGAGACGATCTCATGCTCGACATTCGATCCTTCCAACTTTTCAACCTGCAACTTTCCAACCTTCTTCGCTGGCGTATCCTGCCTTGCTTTTCGCAGCGACTCGGCCTGAGCCTTGCCGCGTCCCTCGGCCACCGCCTCGGAGAAGTTGGCGAACAGGACGGTAAACCACAGCCAAAGTGCAATGGCCCCGATGAAGCCTGTAGGCGCCTCACCCTCACCGAGCAAGGCCTGAATCCACAAGGCGGTGGTCAATACGCTGCCGACCTCCACCACGAACATGACGGGGTTGCGCACCATCCAGCGTGGATCGAGTTTGGTAAATGAGGTCCACAACGCGCGTCGATAAATTTCTCGGCTGTAGGCCGTTTGTTTCTTGGGTTGAGTGTTCATATTCATTATCCAAAGATCATCAAGTGTTCGACGATGGGACCCAATGCCAGGGCAGGGACGAAGCTCAGTGCGCCGACGATCAAGATGACGCCGACCAGCCAGGCTGCGAAGAGCGGAGTGTGCGTCGGCATGGTTCAGCTGCCCGCAGGGACTTTCTTCTAGCGGACCAACGAGCCTGCAATTGCCAGCGCGGGCACGATCAGCCAGTAGCGAGCGAAGAACATGCAAATCCCCAATGTGATGTTGTAAAACGGCGTGTTTGCGCCCAGGCCTGCGAAGGCAGAGCCGTTGTTGTTGGCCGCAGACGAGAAGGCATACAACACTTCGCTGAATCCGTGTGGGCCGCCTGTGTTCCAAATGGAGTCCAGACCCGCTGGTGCGACGACTGCGATGGCCGTGCCGAGCTTCGCCAACACAATCGGGATCAGCAGCATAAGCGAAGCCATCTTCATTTCATAGGCCTCGATTTTTTTGCCGAGATATTCGGGCGTGCGTCCCACCATCAGCCCCGCGATGAAGACCGCCACGATGACGAAGGCCAACATGCCGTACAGTCCCGAGCCGACGCCGCCAAAGATGATCTCACCCAACTGCATTAGGAACAGCGGTACCATGCCACCCAGCGGCATGTACGAGTCGTGCATGGAATTGACCGACCCGTTCGAGGCGGCTGTCGTGATCGTGGCCCACAACGCGGAGTTGGCAATGCCGAAGCGGACTTCCTTGCCTTCCATGTTGCCGCCCGGGTTGAGGTTCGATTGGGTCTGATCCACGCTCAGGGCAGCTAGGGCGGGATTGCCTGTCTGCTCGGCCCACACGGTCAGCCCGAGGAATGCGGCCAGCAGGATCGTCATCACAGC
>CALFXA010000135.1 GCA_937928015.1 uncultured Anaerolineales bacterium
GCTTTGTAGATAGCTTGCTTCCTATCCAAGTCGCGGACATAGTACACAATGGGGTTGAGACCTACCCGCGTGATCGTGACTTTGTATAGCTTTCTGATTTTCCGTGCCATCTCTCTACCTCCAGATCATCACCACGGCCAACATCAGCACCGCGCCCAGCGCCATCCACGTCACGCGTTCCCAGGCCCAGGCCAGGTTTCGCTTCGCCGCAGCCCATTTCAACTGCCAGGCGCTTTGCTTCTTGGTTTGTTTGATATTGCCTTTTTTCTTCATCGCAGTCGCTCCTTTCCAGCGCACTGTCATTCGCAACTTGTCCGCCACCGCCCTCCCCCACTCTCCCCGTCCCACCCCTGCGGCACCCTGTCAGAGCGCACGCTGAATTTTTGACGGTTAAATATTGGGCGTAATTCTTGACGGTTAAGAAAAATAGGTATCCATCAGATCATCCAGCGCCTCGAGCGCTTCCTGAGTATCCTGTGCACCCGCTTCCACAGCCTGTTGGATCTCGCTGCCCAACTCGCCGTTCAACGCCTTGATGATCAGCGCCCAGGCCATCGGGAACGCCCGCTTCATCCGTTTCTGTTCCAGATACCAGTCATAGGCTCGTTGCACACGCGGGTCGGTGATCGGCATCCGCTGGAGACCTTCCAGTCTCACCCGTTCGCTTGGCACCGCATACTTTTTTCTCGCCATCGTTATCCTTTCTCCTCCCCCATCCTGCCCTGAGCGTAGTCGAAGGGCGAAGGATGGGGGAGGTCGGGAGGGGGCAGGGCTACTTCACCCGCAGCGCGCTCTTATACAGCCCGCGGCTGATCGGCAGGATCGGGTCATCGAAGAACACTGCCTTGCCATTGAACTTGGTCTCCAGGTACGGTCTCAGCAACAGCGAGCCTCCGCCCACGATGAAGATCTTGTGGAAGCGGGGGAAGGCATCTCCCCACTTCTTATTGATGAAGCCGAGCACCTGCGTGGACCACGCGCCCAGGAAGGACTCGATCTCGATCTCCTGCGGAAGGTCACCCGCCCGCAGCATCTCGTCGAACTCGCCGAAGGTCCACATCGTGTTCGGGTCCACCTGGTTGTGCAGCCAGCGCACGCCGATGGGCTGCCCGCCGTTGAAGCGCTTCGTATCCTCGTCACGCTTCGCCACCTGCAGCTCCACCGTGTTCGACCCGATGCTCACCATCGCGCACTCGTACTTTAGTGCCTGCGCCCGATCAGTGCTGGCAGGCGTGCCGTCCATCGAGAACACGTAATCGATCAACGCCCCCAGCGCCTGGGGAGCCAGGTCCACGCGTGTCACATCCAGCGCGTATGTCTCTCCATCAGCGGTCCATTCATGGTGCCCGCCGATCCAGCTCTTCACGCCGCGCGTAAACTTCACCACCGAATCCTGCTCTCCCATCAACATCTGCATCGGCAGGCCTACCACCAGATGCACGTCCTCTTCGAAGCAGCCGAACTTGCGCTGATACTCCGTCAGCGTGCCGTGCAGGATGGCGCGCATTTCGGGCGTCACGCCCGCCAGACGGTCGAACGAGAAGTTCTCCAACGGGATGCCCCAGCGGTGGGCATTGTGGCCCACATACAGGCCGTCCACCATCATCGGAGCCTTCTTCTTGCGGCCACCTGTCAGCGTCTCAGCGCTCGTGGCTCCTACCAGCGCCGCCAGGCTGGGGAAGATCACGCTTCCCTTCGCGCCCACCATCTTGACCGAACTCTGTCCCAAATCCAAACCGATCTTGATGCTCATTTCAAACTCCTATGATGAATATTCTTCCTCTCCTCCTCCCCCAAATCCGCGTCAGCGTATTTGGGGGAGGTGCCCAAAGGGCGGAGGGGGTCACTTCGCCAGCGGGGTGATCCCCTGCAGGGCGTTGGTCACAACTTCGGGCGCCTCGTTCAAATTCGGCACCACAGTCTCGTATTCGTAGTCATTCAGGTTGATCCCGAAATCCATCGCCACCGTGTCGGGGTCCCAGCCTGACAGCCAGTACCCTGGCTTGTTTTGCCCAAACGGACGGGTCGCCTTCAGCTCCTCGAATAGCAGGCTCTCGAACGCGTCATACATTTCGTAGGCCGTCACCACCCCCAGCGGATCGAAGCGTGTGTCCCCGTCGCTCAGCATCCGTTTCGGCATGTACGAGGTCTTGTTGCTCATCTTCAGGAAGTGCGCCACGAACCGATCCGTCACCTGCGGACGCGCCTGCAGCACCGAGTAGGGACTCTTGTCCTTGCTCTTCGTTCCGCTGATCAGTCCCCAGCGTCGAGCGCGGTCACCCAGCACCATCGCCAGCACCTCGGGATGCACACCCTTGGCAGCCTCCAGCGTCACGCTCATCGCTGTCATCGACAAAGCCTTCTGCCGTCCCTGGATCTCGAACACCGCTGCCTCGCGCAACTCCAGCCAGGCCAGCCACAGCGACCACAGCAGCATCCCGCCGCCCACGATGGCCAGCCCGCTCGAACACACGTTCAGCCATTCCAGCGCATCCACCGCAAACGTCCACATCCACCCAGCCGCCGCTAGAATCACCGCCCCCACGATGCTCATCCAGATATAAGGTCTCTCATTCATGACTCCTCCAGGTCCCAGGCATAGCGCACTTCGCGCGCGAACTCATACGACCATCGACTTGCGTAGGCCCTGCCCACCGACGTATCACCCAGTTCGTGCAGGCGGCGCGCCGCGGCGATGGCCTTCTTGTGACGCGTGTACGTCTTGCCTTCGGGCGTCTCGCGCCAGGCCTGCTCGGCAGCCGTGCCTTCGTCGACGTAGCTATGCACCGACTGCACCGCAGTTCCAGCCGTGACAGGGAGGGATGTATGGGCATGGATCATTGGTATCTCATTCCACATCGCTGCCTGGCGTGCTTCCTCGCGCTGGCCAGCCTCCAGTTTTCTTTCAATTTGTAGCCCGCCCCACAGCGCCCAGGCCACCCATGCCACGAACGCTACGAACGACCCACCACACAACCACGGCACGAACGGCAGCAACATCTCATCCGTGATCATCGCGTCCTCCTCGTGATCTCGTGGATCTCGGCTTCGGTCAGGTTGCGGCCCTTCCTGCGTCGTGCATTCAGCAAATTGATCGTCGCCCGTCTCCTCCAGGCATCCTCACCGACATTCAGTTCGGACCGCGCCTCCATGACCGCCTCCACAGGAATAGCGTGCCCACTCCGAATCACATACACCTGCTGTACAGGCTGCAATTGCGCCGCGGGTGTCGGGTCGATCACCTCGGTCGGGACCAACACCTCGGTCTGCTTCGGTCTCCTGTCAGTCAGCCGCAGGAAGGCAGCCAAACCGCGGTACCCCTTGGCTTCCAACTCATCTGCCTGGTCTGCAAAATCGGCCTTGACCTGTTCTTCCATATCGGTCTCCTTCTCTTCATGTCTCTTCATGTTTGCTTCATGAATTTCGGGGCCCGAGCCCTTCCATATACACAAGGCAAAAAAAATCCGTTAATTTACGTCTCTTCATTAATCTTCATAACCTTCATGTTTTCGCCTTCACTTGTCAGACAATCACCCAGGTCATGAAGAGTATGAAGAGATATGAAGCAAAAACGCGGTTTTCGGCCCATGAAATATTTGTTTTGTAGAGCCCTGGCCGTACAAAACAAATATTTTCCGTAAAGGGCCTGAATCGCTTCATGTGCTTCATGTCTTCATGTTTTTTCATTTGCCCATCTCCATTTGCTGCGGCTCGGGCTTCTCTTCCAGGTCGACTTCGTTCATGCCAAAGCGGAACTTGCCCGCGGAGATCTTCTCTTTATCCAGGGCGATGGCGTTCCCGCCCCCGCGCGACCCAGCCCGTTCCACGGGGAAGCGCATCTGGTCGCGGAAGAAGTTCGTCACCGTCTGGGAGGTCACGCCCTCTTTTTCCTTCTTGGCGCTCGGGTCCGCGAAGTTCTCGGCGTCCATGCGTTCGTTCACCAACCGAGCCACGTCCTTGGCCAGCACGTAGCGCACCACCCCATACTTGCCGAGCTTGCCCAATTGCACGTACTTGGCGAACTCGGGGTCTTCGTCCAGCTCCACGATGGTGCGGAAGATGTGCGCCTCGAAGCTGGCCTTGGCCCGATTCATCTCCTCTTCGAAGTTGATCTCGGCCACCATGTTGAGGTCGTCCATCAATTCCTTGTCGCCGTGCAGATGGGCCAGCACCTTCAGCGGGCGCATCACCTGGTTCATGCGTGCGTTCACCCGCACGTCCGTCAGCTTCACCGTGGTATCCACCTCGATGCGCGGCATCCAGGTCGAAAGGCGGAAGTACAGCAGGTCATTGGTCAGTGCCTGTGCCTCGACCTCCTGTTCGGGCGGGACCACGCCTGGCTCGATGGGCGGCTCGTGATTCAGCAGGTCCCGCACGTCGCGCTTGTAAAGGTCGAAGCTCAGGCAGCGGCTCTCAGTCGCGGGGTCCTTGAAGGCACCGTACATCGTCAGCAGTGTCGGGCCGAATACGAAAGTAGTGGTCGGGCGGAAGGTATGGGTCCCGTCAGGCTTGAGCACGTCCATCATGGTCACGATACGCGCCTGTTCCTTCATGGCCCGCACGTTCAGCAGGGCGCGCAGCTCGCCGCGGTCCTCTTTCGAACCACTTCCGAGAGAGTCCACCTCATCGATGAACAATGTGCCCTTGTAGATATGAGCCATGCCCTTGAAGCCAGCGATGCTGGTCAGGCCAGCCGTGGTCATCATGCGGTAGCAGATCTTCCCCACCAGCAGCATCAGTTCCGACTTGCCCGTGCCTGGTGCGCCGCGCGCCCGTAGATAAGGCAGGTAGGGAAAGCAGTCGTATACCCAGGTGAAAAGTGCATAAAGGGAAGACTGGATGATGTGGATGTCCACGTCCAGCAGGAAGTACCTCGTGATAAACAGGCGGATCTCTCCCAGCAGATAGCGGATAGGCTTCTTCGAGCCCAACTCGCTGGGCAGGCGCACCGTACCATACCGCACGTTGTCGTCGATCATCGGCACGAGGCGCTTCCCGTTGATGTCCAGGAAGTTGGCGGTTCCGATCTCGCGGTTCGAGCTCAGCGTGACCGTCCCTTCTTGTTGCTTCAGCCAGATGTGGGCATAGGCGAATTTGGCCTTGCCGTTACGCTTGTCGTAGCACATCTCCAGCAGGTAGCCCTCTGACCCATCCTCATTGACGGGATACCAGCCGCCCATTGTCTCCTCGATCTCGACGGGCTTGTCGTCATCATCCTTGGACTTGAGTTCCGCACCGATCAGCTTCTCGTACGGGCGCAGCGGAGCGCCCTTGTATTCGGGGAACAGATCCTCAGGGTAGATAGCCTTGGCCAGTTTCAACCGCCAGTCGTTGCGGGTGTTGGTGGGCATCTTGGCGATCAGCGGCAGCACGATCTCCAGCGCCTTCTCGCGCTCTGCGCCTTGCTTGCGGCCCGCATATTGAGCAGCCAGCAACACAATGGGCTCGGCCTTGTCGAACACGGCCTGCACGTTGTTCTTTTGCAGCTTTCCATCCACCTCATTGTCCAGGTGATACATGGCCAGATCGTTAGCGTCCTTCGAGATCTTCTCCCTGCCATCGGGCCGCGTCCATTTGAACTTCGGCCAGCGCGCCACCCACAGCATCGGCCCGAAAGCAGCAGTCAGCGGGAATTTGCCTTCATCCCTGCCTGCGCCCGTCACCACTGCCTCGCCTGGGGTATCCGCATCCGTGGCGAAGTAGATGGTCTCGTACTTCGGCGCGCCGCCCTCACCCTTTGCAGTCAGCAGGTCGATGTACTCGCCCAGGTTCTTCCACGCCGATCCGCACAGCGCCATCGCAGGGATGCCCCACTGCCCGAGCGTGATGGCATCCGCCTGGCCTTCCACGATCACGATCCTCGAGCGGTCCCGCAGGTGCATGTGGTTGAAGTAGGGCACCTTCTCGCCAGCCAGCACCGAGTAGGAATTGAAGCTCTTCCACTCGTTCTCCTGCCCATCTCGGTGGATCACATCATGGCCTGGCAGTTGCCGCCGCGAGAGGTACACAATACGCCCGTTGAGTTTGTGGGCATACACCAGGCCTGGCGTGCCCATCATCCCGTGGATGGTGGTCTCTTTGAAGCTGTGCGGGTCCAGGCTGTGCTTTTGCGCCCAGGCCGCCACGTCGCCCTTGTAGCCCAGCACCAGCACCGCATCGGGTGAATCGTGCTTGATGCCGTGAAGGTCGAACTCGCCCTTCATCTCGGCCACCTGAGCAGCAGTAGCCCGTCCGCTGAAACCCAGCCGCGAGGCGGCGACGGTCTCATCGCTCCACCCGCGTGAACGGGCGTAGGCCAGGGCCTCAGCATCCTCCATCAGCCACTTAGCAAACAGCCTGGCCGCGATCTGCAGGGCGGTCTCGCGCGCATGGATGGCCATGCGCTGCTTGAGTTCGGGTCCGTCCATCTGGTCCCCCAGGGGGATATTCGCCCGCTGGGCCAGGTCCCTGATCGCTTCCTTCACGTCATACGACGGGTTCTTCTTCATCACCCAGTCGATTACCGTACCGCCTTCGTTGCACGCACCGAAACAGTGCCACGTCCCTGTGTCTGGGAAAACGATCAGCGCAGGCGAGTGCGTGTTGTTGTGGAACGGGCAGAAGCCCGTCCAGTTCTTGCCCGACCTGCGCAGCTTCACGCCCGTATCCTGCTGGATCAGGTCAACGATGTCTACCCGTGCCTTGATGTCATCAATGATCGTCATATCGCTCCGTCCGAACCTACAAAATGCAGCCCGTTGCCCAGGCCGTTTCTACAGACCAGCTAGAATTTTTCCAGCCACTTACCAAGCCCACCCCCCATAGGGGCGAAGTGAAAGCCCTCGCCCCCTCCCCCCGACCCCATCCATGCAACATAACCCCATGTTATGTGGCCCGAATTTCTGCCAATCGAAGGCCTTTTCTGGGGAGCGCGCGCCCGCCAGGCCAAACGCAGGGGAAATATGCGATTCTGTCTGCTACTGCATTGACAACCAGCGGCGCGCATCACTCCTCCAACCGACTGCGGGCGGTGCGGACCTGCGCCATCGCCTCGTCCACTGCCTTGACCATGCGGTCCAGGTCTTCGAGGGCGGGACCCAGCAGCTCGTCCAGGCCTGCCCTGCGGATGGCCTGCTCGATCCGCAAGCGGACGTACGGCTCGACCTCCCGACAGTCCACCAGGGCCAGGGTCACGCCATCCAGATCAGCGCGGACCTTGCGCGGCTGCAGGTCACTTTTGCGCACGGCGCTGCTCCAGTTCTTCGCTGGCCTCACGCTTGCCCCAATACAGCGCCTTGACCGAGTCCGCGCCGTAGGCAGAGAGGACAGCCAGGCCAGCCGAGACAATCGCCAACCAGAGAATAAAGATCATCCTGGTCAGGCCTTGCTCATAAAGCCAAAGCGAAAGAGGAATAGCGAACCCGCACACGCCCAGCATGTAGGCAATCGGCCTTGGAAGATCTCGCCCGCCCAGGAACTCACGCCAGGGAATGTAGTGCAGCAACCATTCCGCCAGCATGATGTAGGCAATCAAATGCAATTCGGTCATTTAGCACCTATCCAGTGGAAAGATCGTGGCCTTGAAAAATTCGCGGCCATAATGGTTTGCGATAGCAGCAGCAGTGACGCGCGCCTGGCATCCGCAAACTCAGCCGAAAGCGGGATCTTCACCAGGTCAACATGGACCTGCAGTTCCAGACGCGCCATGGATTACCTGCAAAACTCTGCCGCGCGGACAATGAACAGAACGGTCAGTCCTACCGCAGTGACTGCGCACAGCATCGAAACGGCTACCAGGCCTCGATAGATAAACAAGCGGATATTGGTTTTCATTTCTCGTCTCCTTATCAAGAAACAAAGTGGGTGCGGTGGATCAAGCATGCAGGGTCACAATTGGTGTCACTGCATGAGCAGGCAGGGACCAGGCAGTCCACAATCAGGCTCGGATCATCGCCAACAAAATTGACCTTGCACAGCCATACATTCTGTCCAAACTCGCGGACCACTTCTTCGATCTTCGCGTTCCCAACTTTGACGGATTGCTTGATCGGGTCTTCGTACACGGTTACATACTGACCTTTGTGCAGCATCACATCACCTCCACAGCCGCGTGGATCTCGCTCGCGCGTGCGCGGAAGTACAGCTGGGTGGTGCGCTCATCGCCGTGGCGCATCTGGCGGCGGACCGCGTCGAAGGCCTTGCTCTGATCCATGCCCTGGTCCATCAAGGCCGCCTTGAATTGGTAAGCGTAGGTGTGGCGCAGGTCGTGTGGATTGAGGTTGTGGATGCCAGCCGCCTCGCCGATCATCTGCACCCGCCTGCGGATCTGGCCAGTCGTCAGCGGAGCGCCGTGCAGGTCGCAGATCAGCGTTTCAGCGTTCGGGTTCATCGATGCCCACTCGGCCAGAAAGTCCAGCAGGTTCGAACCCACCGCCACGGTCGCCTTCTTGCCGCCCTTCCCCATCACGCGGATCTCGCCCGCCTCGAAGTCGATGTCCTCCAGGCTAAGCGCGGCTACTTCATGGATGCGCAGACCCGTCTTGGTGAACAGCGCCCACAGCACGCGGTCCCGAGCCGCCAGCCAGAGGTGACTCTGCCCATCGCAGCGGATGTGCAGCCCATCGCGGACCACCGCCTCGAGGCGCTCCATTTCAGCGTCGGTGCGATCGCGCGGGGTCAGTTCCACATCCTGCCGTTTGATGCTCACGGTTGGGTCGTACTCGAGGGTGCCTGTTTCGACAGCCCACTCCACCAGCACGCGCAGGGTTGCCAGGCGACGGTTTCGGCTCGTGGGGGCCACGGACTTATCCTCATCCTGCATGCGGAAGTAGGCCTTGACGTCGGTCGCGTTCAGCAGGCTAGGTTCAAAGGCCCCGCTATTGACCTGCTCGAAGAACCGCCCAAAATGGCGCAGGTCCTGCAGGTAGGCGGCGATGGTCTTCGGCATGCGCCCGTTGCGATGCAGCCAGGCCGCGAAATCCTCGTTCCAGTGCAGCGTGGGAGCCACGCGCCAGGTGATTTGCTGTTGATCGTTCATTCTGTTCCTTTCTCCTCCCCCAAATCCGCCCTGAGCGTAGTCGAAGGGCATTTGGGGGAGATGTCACGAAGTGACAGAGGGGGTTAGGAAAAACAACACAATCTAAAAAACAAGTCCTATACTTGGGGATGAAAAAGCCTTGCCCAGGCCTCCCGTCCCGTCGAGCGCAGCGGACCGTCCCCGTTGCGCTCGAGCCTTATGTGCTGACCTTACCCACCCCAACCAGGTGATAGTGAGCGGGCCAGCGTGGCTGTAATCGCCTCATCGCGCGCACCAAAATCCGCCACGCCTCGTACCAGCGCATCACCTGTGCCGCGTCCTTCATCGGGACCTGCACCACCTCGACCTGGTCGGAGACGGAACGTTTCCATGCGCCGCGCGACATCTACTCGGCAGCCTCGGCCACGGGCTGGGCTTCCCCCTGACCCTTCTTGCTCAGCTTGGCAACCAGCTTCACAGCCGCCAGCTTCTTGAAGTCCTCGTCGATCAGCCATTCGATATGGGACTTCTTCGAGCGCTTATAGCTAACGGCCAGCGCTTCCAGCTTCTCGCTGTATTCCTTGCTGATTTGGATCGTCGTCAGTTCACCTGCCATATCATCCTCGCTTGTGTTCTTTTGGTTTACAGTTGTAAACTGCATTATATACAAATTCTATAGAATGTCAATAGTTGTAAACCTTTGAATTACGAACATAAACCGATGAAAGAATACAATTGTTGACAGATGTTCAACGACTGGTTACTCAAACAACTCCAAGATCGTGAATGGTCACAAGCTGATCTAGCGCGCAGTTCTGGAATAACTAAGGGCGCTATCAGTAACTACATCAATGGCCGCATTCCCGATGAAACTGCCTTGCGTAAAATTGCCAAGGCTCTGAACTTGCCTGCTGATCTCGTCTTTGAAAAAGCGGGTGTCCTCCCCCCGAAGCCTGAGCTATCCCCCATCAAACGCGCTCTCATTCACCTGGCTGAAAATTTGCCCGATAGTGACATCGAAGTTGCCATCGCCGTTCTCGAACAACGCGAAGCGTTTTATAAGAAAAACCCTAATGCAAAACCAGTTAAATAGGAGCTTATATGGAAGAACTCAGTGAAGAAAAAATTAAAAAGCTAGATGAGCAAGCTAAAGAACTTATTGAAGAATTCTACAGCCATCTAGATAGCGTAAAAAAACTAGCGAACGAGGGTGAAGTTATAGATGCACGATTAGTATATGAGGGCTGGGCAATTCAAAAAATTGCTAACCTGCAAGTAATAATTTTTGATTTAGTTGAAAAAATTCATAACTTAAGAATAGCTGTGGAACTAATGAATAAAGAAAGAAAATAACCGATAGGGGAACATGAAGAAACGCTACTATCGAGAATTGGTCGCGCAAGCGCACCCTGTAAAAATCGCCCTGCTCGTGCTCGTCTTCGCCTGGTTGTTCCTCAGGCGCGGCATCCTGCAGGTCGTCAAAGTCTCTGCCGAGTGGCTCTATCGCTTCGAGCTGCTCGTCTTCCCGCCTGCCGCCTTCGCATCCAACTTCTATCTCCTCTCCCGCTACTTCCCCACTCACCCCATCAGGATGTTCGCCCTGCTGGCCTCATCCTTCATGTCCGCCACCCTCACCCTGCTCCTGCTCCGCCCGCCCAAGAAACGCTTCCCTGGTCACTGGGTGGGGCTGTAAAACGCGTCACAACTCTGGGTGTCCAGAGAGCTATTTGAATTAGGAAAGGGATAATTATGGCTACCTGCAAGAACTGTAAAAGAAGTGGGTTATTTTTCAGTGTAAATAAATATGGCGTGTGCAATACATGCTACTCCGCCATAATATTTGAAACGCAATCGCGCTTTCGAGTAATTGATGGTTCGATGAAAATAGTTTCAGACAGCAAAAAGACCGACACAAGGTTATCTCGCTGCGACCTTATAATTGTGCACGCGAAAGAACTAATGAAATTCGAGAAAATGGGGATTCCAACAACGCAACCACAACCATCCATCATAGTTCGAACCTACGAAGATAATAAATTGAAGTTGATAAAGGAAGACGTAACTGAAAGCACGCGTCTTGCCTTAGAAAAGGCGAGGCTGGCTACAACGGCTGCGTCTAAAGTCTCTCATTTATCCAAGGTAGTTTTGAAAGTGGTTGATTACAGACGTATATACCCAAATGAATCAGACCTAATGACCGCCGAAGCGAAGCTCAGAAAAGTTATTCAGGAGATTCAATTATCCTCCTACTTGAATGATGCTAAAAAGGCTGAATTCAAGGGAGACAAGAAAAAAGCCTTAGATAAATATTATGAAGCGCTTTACTTTTTACAGCACGATGAGATTGACGATGCTCTCCAAACAAACGAGATAGAGGACATTGAAGCAAAGATAAAAGAACTGTCCTAATGCCCTCCACCTTCCCCTTCCCTCCAGGCTCCCTCGTCGCGGGCTACTTCCGCGATTCGGGCGGCAACGAACAAGACCTGTCAGTCTCCCGCCAGATCGGAGAGTTCCGCCGCTGGTGCGCCGAGCATGGCCTCGTCGTGGGCGAGGTCTTCAGCGACGTCGCCCGTCGCGGCTCCTCGGTCATCGGGCGTGCCGAATTTCTGCGCATGATCCGCCACTTCCGCTCAGGGGAAGCCCGCGAAGCAGGCCTGGTCGTTTGGCGCTTCAGTCGCTTCGGGCGCAATACCAACGAGCGCCAATACTACAAGGCCGATCTGCGCCGCCTCGGCTACATCATCCATTCCCTCACCGATAACATCCCCAACGACAAATTCGGAAAACTCTACGAGAACTTCCTCGACTTCAAGGACGAGATCTTCCTCGAAGAGCTATCCGAAGAGGTCTCCTCGGGCCTGCGCAACATCGTCGAGAATTACAAATGTCTGCCAGGCATTCCCCCGCGCGGATTCATCCGCCAGCCCGTCACCGTAGGCCAGCGCCGCAACGGACAGCCCCACATCCTCCACAAATGGGTCCCCGATCCCGAGAAACGTGACCTGGTCCGCCGCGCCTTCCTGATGCTCTCCCAGGGCGGCACCCTGCAGCAAATCCAGTCCGCCACAGGTCTCTTTAAATCGGCTAATTCCCTCACCACCTTCTTCCGCAACCCGCTCTACAAAGGGCGCCTGGAATATAAAGACCTGGTCATCGACGACTACTGCGACCCCATCGTCGATCCCGATCTCTGGGACCGCGCCCAGCACATCCTCGACGCCCGCGTCCAGCGTGGCGGCCACATCCGCAGCGAGAACCCCAAGCTGCATCCGCGTCGTGTTGCCTCCACCTGGATGTTGAGCGGCCTGATCATCTGCGCCCGTTGTGGCGCTCCCATGAACAGCCATTCCATCAAGGATTGGAGATACTACGCCTGCAGCCGTGCCAGACGCCGCCACGACTGTGACGCCCCCAAAATCCCCGCCCAGCGCCTCGAAGACCTCGTCCGTCAGGCCATCCAGGACTATCTCAACGACCCTGCCGCCATCCAGGAAGCCCAATCTGAGCGCGCCCGTCTCTACGCCCAGGCCGTCGACGAAGCCCCCGAGCGCACCCGCGAACTGGAGACCCGCCTCTCCGTTTTGCGCCGTCAGATCACCAACCTCACCAGCGCCATCGCCGAGGCAGGCCACTCCGCCGCCCTGCTCAAACAGCTCACCGCCCTCGAAACCCAGGAAGCCCAAACCAAGGAAGAATATGACCAGCTCACCCACCTTATCCGCTCCCGCCCGTCAGACCTCTCCCCTGCCGCCATCGCCCAGCTCGCCGCTCAATTCGGCCAGATATGGGAAGCAACCACCCCTGAAGAAAAGCGTGACATCCTGGCAGCTTGGGTCCACGAGATCCGCGCCGAACGCCTCGACCGTCAAATCCTCGCCCGCATCGAGATCTACATCCCCCCGATAGATGGCCCCGATCCCCCCGAAACTAACTTAGGCCTACACTCTCAAATGCCGTGGAGGCACAAAAAAAGAGTCACCGCAAGGTGGCTCTTTTCGTTTCAACCGTCGTCCCCGCAGGAGGGATGTTATTCGAATCCTCGTGGAGGCACAGGAAAAAAGAGTCACCGCAAGGTCGCTCTTTTCGAGATCGGAAGAGCGTCGTGTAGGGAAAGAGTGTAGATCTCGGTGG
>CALFXA010000136.1 GCA_937928015.1 uncultured Anaerolineales bacterium
GGATGTCTTCTTCTCGAACCGTTTCCTGCTGCAACGTCCGCTGTTGAAGGCCATCCTGTCCGAGCAGCCGACCGTGCTGCTGATCGACGAGATCGACCGCGCCGACGCCGAGTTCGAGGCCTTCCTGCTCGAAGTGCTGAGCGACTTCCAGGTCTCGGTGCCCGAACTAGGGACGCTCTCGGCAAAGCACAAGCCGTTCGTCATCTTGACCTCCAATAACACCCGCGAATTGTCCGAGGCACTCAAACGCCGCTGTCTGTACCTTTTTATCGACTATCCCGACCTGCAGGAGGAATTGGCCGTGGTGCGGCTCAAGGTCCCAGACCTGAACCCGAAGTTGGCTCAACAGGCCGTGGAGTTCGTCCAGCGCCTGCGCAAGGCCGACATGCGTAAGTCCCCGTCCATCAGCGAGACGCTGGACTGGGCCAATGCACTCGTGGCATTGAACGCCTCGAATTTAGATAAGGATGTTTTGGAAGATACGCTCTCCGTGTTGCTCAAGCACGAGGCCGACCTGCAAAAGGCCAGGCGGCAGATCGTCAATCCGCCGCAGCCCAAACAGCGTCCCACGGATGATTTCGGCAGGTTCTCTGGAAATTAATGGTTATGTAGGGGCGACCCGACGGGTCGCCCCTACAAGGAACGCATTTTATGGAATCCCGCATTTTACAGTTGATCGCCGCCTTGCGCGCCAGCGGGGTGCGCGTCTCGTTGGCGGAATCGGCCGAGGCCTTTTCCGCCGTGGACCTGTTGGGGATTCAAGATCGTGAGCAATTCCGCCTCTCGCTGCGGGCCACGCTCGTCAAGGATGTGAAGGACCTGCCCACCTTCGACAAGCTGTTCCCGCTGTTCTTCGGCTCGGGCCAGCCGCCGTCGATGGGCGGGAATCCGTTTGAGGAGTTGACGCCCGAGGAGATTCAGATGCTGGCCGAGGCGCTGCGGCAGTTGGCCGAGAATCTCCGTCAGCGGATGGAACGCCTGATGAACGGCGAGCCGCTTACGAGGTCCGAGCTGGAATCGCTGGCGCAACTGGTCGGCCTGAATCAGGCCGACAGCCTCGACTATCAAAACTGGATGACCCAGCGCATGATGCGCGCACTGGCTTTCCCCGAGGTCCAGAAGGCGCTGCAAGAGTTGATGGAACAACTCCAACAAATGGGGATGAACCGCGAACGCGTCGAGCAAATTCGCGAGATGGTGCAACAAAACATGCAGGGCATGCAGGAGCAGTTGCGCCAGTTCGCGGGCGAACGCATCGCCGAGAACCTGAGCGAACGCCCGCGCGGAGAGGATGTCGACAGCCTGATGAACCGCCCCTTTCAGGCGCTCTCGGATGCGGACAAGAAGGTCTTGCAGCGTGAGGTCAAACGGCTGGCGGCCGCGCTGCGCACCCGCATCGCCCTGCGCCAGAAGCGGATGAAGAGCGGCCAGCTCGACCCGAAGGCCACCATCCGCGCCAACCTGAAATATCACGGCGTGCCCATCGAGATCCGCCACCGTGACCGCGTCCGCAAGCCGAAGATCGTGGTCATTTGTGACGTCAGCACGTCGATGCGATTCTGCTCCGAGTTGATGCTGAGTTTCCTGTTCGCCCTGCAGGGACAGGTGCACAAGACCCACGCCTTTGCCTTCATCGACCACCTCGAATCGATCTCGGAGGATTTCCACGGCGCGGACGCCGACGAAGCCATCCAATCCGTGCTGTGGCGTATGCCCAGTGGACATTACAACACCGACCTGGGCTGGTCGCTCAACGATTTTCAAAGTGAGTATATGGATACGCTCAACAGCAGCACCACGCTAATCCTGGTCGGCGACGGCCGCAATAATTACAACGACCCGCGGCTCGACATCTTCTCCGCCATGACGCGCCGCGCCGTGCGGACCATCTGGCTGAATCCCGAACCGCCCGTCGCGTGGCACGGCGACAGCGATATGCCCAAATATGCGCCACTATGCAGCAACGTATTGAAGGTCAGTAATTTAAAAGAACTGGCGCAGGCCGTGGACACTTTGATGACGGGATAACAAAAAAAGACGGCAGCTTAAGCTGCCGTCTTTTTTTGTTATTTTGCATTCCTACCATCTGCTCTCGGCCCCGTAACGATCATACATACGCTGGAAGATCATCGAGTCGTCGTAAGACAGGCTCCCTACCTCGAAACCGACGTTGTACAGGTTGGGTTCGAGCTTATCCTCCGCGCACCAACGGCTGCGGCCCGTGAAGATGAGATAACTCTTGCTGGCTACATCCTGAGTCAGGTCCACGCGTAGTTTGTAGTTCGCGTTGATCGGCAGGGGCCTGTCGCTGTCCAGGCGGAAACCTGCGGGACTGATATCCGTCAAATGACCGACGAATTGCAGGGTGTTGGCATCGATCACCTGCATATAGTAAATGAAGCGGCGTCTCTGTTGTCTGCGGCGGTCCGTTTCCATGAGAATGCTCCTTCCAATAAAGTGTGCCTGGGCTGCATTCACGGGACGATGAGGCGTGTAGTTTATATGGACATAGTATATATATTTTCTGGACAATTTCAATGGGAATTTTGGTACATTTGCAAGCAAAAGACGGCCTTTCGGCCGTCTTGTTTTGTCTAAAACCCTTCCGCCACGTACTCGCCCCACACGCCTCTCAGTGTGTTGCAAATCTCGCCGAGGGTGATGTCATGCTCCACGCATTCGATGAAGAGCGGCATCAGGTTGTCAGTGCCTTTGGCCGCATCCACCAGCCTGACAAGCAGCCGTTCCACCGTTTCCCGATTCCGCGATTCCCGCAACGCCTTCAGGCGCGCCCGCTGACCCACCTCGATGGACGGGTCCACCTTGAGACGTTCGAGCGTCATCTCTTCCTGGACCTGGAACTGGTTGACGCCCACTACGATCTGTTCTTTCTTTTCGATGGCCTGCTGGGCGGCGTACGCGGCGTTTTGAATTTCATTCTGCATGTAGCCGCGCTCGATGGACGGCAAAGCGCCACCCATCTCGTCGATCCTGGCGATGTAATCAAGCGCGCCTCTTTCGATCTCGTCGGTCAACTGCTCGATCAGATACGAGCCCGCCAGCGGATCGATGGAGTCCGCCACGCCCGATTCGTAGGCAATGATCTGCTGGGTGCGCAACGCCACACGCACGGATTTCTGCGTGGGCAGCCAGAGGGCCTCGTCCATGCTGTTGGTGTGCAGGGACTGGGTCCCACCGAGGACAGCAGACAGGGCTTGCAGGGTCACGCGCACCACATTGTTCTCAGGCTGCTGGGCGGTCAGCGTGGAGCCAGCCGTCTGCGTGTGGAATCGCAACTGCCACGAGGACGGCTTCTGCGCCTTGAAGCGTTCGCGCATGATCTTCGCCCACATGCGGCGCGCGGCGCGGAACTTGGCTACTTCTTCGAGCAGGTTGTTGTGGGCGTTGAAGAAAAACGACAACTGGCCCGCGAAATCGTCCACGTTGAGACCCGCCTTGAGGGCGGCTTCCACGTAGGCCATGCCGTTCGCCAGCGTGAAGGCCACTTCCTGCACGGCGGTCGATCCCGCCTCGCGGATGTGGTACCCCGAGATGGAAATGGTGTTCCAGTACGGGACTTCCTTCGAGCAGAACTGGAAGATGTCGGTGATCAGGCGCATGGACGGCGCAGGCGGGAAGATATAGGTGCCGCGTGCAACATATTCCTTGAGGATGTCATTCTGGATAGTGCCGCGCAGTTGGCGCATGTCCGCGCCCTGACGCTTGGCGACGGCGATGTACATGGCCAGCAGCACACCCGCGGGAGCGTTGATGGTCATCGAGGTGGAGACTTTGTCGAGGGGAATCTGATCGAATAGCTGTTCCATATCGCGGATGGACGAGATCGACACCCCGACCTTGCCCACCTCCCCCGCTGCAATGGGATCATCGGCATCGTAGCCGATCTGCGTCGGCAGGTCGAACGCCACCGACAGGCCCGTCTGTCCCTGTTCGAGCAGGTAGCGATAACGCTTGTTGGATTCCTCCGCTGTCGAGAAGCCCGCATACTGACGCATGGTCCAGAAGCGGGAGCGGTACATGGTCGGCTGGACGCCGCGCGTAAACGGATATTCGCCAGGGAAGCCTAGTTTCTCTAAATATACTTCTTCCGCGCTGAGCGGAGCCGTAGGCGCAGTCGAAGCGGCGTCAGGCATCGCCACACGCGGAACCTCGATCCCCGCCGAGGTCTCGAAGCGCGGCCTGCGCTCGGAGAATTTATCCAGCGATTTCTTGAGGGTCGTTTCCTGCCACTTTTGGAATGAGTCTTTGAGGGTCATGTTAAATTCCTTTACAACATTTCATCACAACGAGCCAAGTATACCGTCCAGTCTCTTAATCAGGACGGGATAAGCGGCCTGTTTTCTTGTGAATTTCATCACGGAATGAATAAACCAGGATATGTAATACTTTTCTCTTCGACTCGTATAATTCCGTGAAATGTCATCCCTATTCAACGCATCCGCTTGGTTTTCGGCCTCTGCAACAGAAGCAGATTTTGAACGGCTGTATCACACAGAGCAGCCGCGTATCTACAATTTTTTTCGCTACCGTTTTGGCGATGGCCCGATTGCCGAAGACTTGACTTCTGAAACTTTTGAGAAAGCCTGGAAACACCGAGGGAAATATAAACGCGACCTGAGTGCCTTCTCCACTTGGTTATTCACGATTGCGCGGCGGGTGTCCATTGATCATCTCCGCAAACAGCATCCAGAAGTTTCATTGGACGAGACCCGAGAATTCTTAACAGACGCTGTAAACATGGAAGATTTGGCACAGCGAGATGCTGATTTTCAGCATTTGTCTCACCTCCTTGCCCATCTTGCAGACCGTGAGCGGGAATTGGTCGCTCTCAAGTATGGTGCCAGCCTCACAAATCGTACCATTGCGGGTCTTACTGGATTGAGCGAATCAAACGTAGCTGTCATCCTGCATCGGGTCTTGCAATCCTTAAAAAATGAATGGGAGAACTCATGAACGAAGATTTCCTCATCAGCCTTCAAAAAGAGCCGCAACAAGAATTTACAGCCAGGCTGTACAGAAAAATAACTCAACCTGCTGAGCCATCATCCTCTATTGCCTCCGTGAAACGGCTCGGTCTCCCCTTTGCCATCCTTATCACAGCACTCGCGCTGGCTTTCGTCTTCGTGCCCAGTGTACGCGCTGATGTGGAGTTCTTGATTCGGAAAATTGCGGGGGTTTCCTTCGAGGAACTAAGCCAGTCACCCATTGCCTGTGACCCGATGAAATGCGACCCAGGCGAAGAACTGCTGGGGACCATGTCGGTGGAAGAGGCACAGGCGGCTGTTCCATTTGCGATCCACCTACCCGACTGGACTCCTGATGGGT
>CALFXA010000137.1 GCA_937928015.1 uncultured Anaerolineales bacterium
GAGATCTACACTCTTTCCCTACACGGCGCGCTTCCGATCTCGATGGCATTCAGCAGACGCAAATCCTGTTCGGTGATTTCGGCCTGGCGGGCGATCCAGAGTGCCCCGATGACCAGATCGCGGGCGATGAGCGGAACCGCCGCAATGCAGCGCGAGTCGCCCAGCAAATCGGGACGGTAGAAGTGCTCATCCTGGTCGGCATGGTTGGTCATGTAGGGTTGCCTGTTCTGGATGACCCAGTTGCAGACGCCCTTGCCCGGCGGGATGCTCAGCCCGATCATTCGTTCCCCAATGATTCCACGCCCCATCTCGTCGACGTAACCGCCCGTCCTGGCATTGGGCAGGACAAGGGTGGCGCCATCTGCATCGAACAGACTGACCAACTGGTCGAGAATTACGTTCAGGATTTCGGTACGGGTAGTGGCCTTGCGCAGGGCGGCGCTGACAACGACGATGACCTCGCGTTCGCGTTCGTGGTGCTTTCGCTCGGTAATATCGCGTCCTACTGACAAGGCCCCGTTGATGTTCCCGTGCTGATCGAATTCCGGCACGATAATATATTCCAGGGAAAGAGCCGCTCCGTAAGCATTCACCCAGGTGAATTCCACGGTCTGAACAATTCCATCGCTTAAGGCCTGCTGAAGTTTTTTGAAATATTGATTGTTCATTGGAGCAGGGACCCTGGGTACGTCGCGTGGATGGATGCCGATTACCTCATCGGCTGACAGGCCGCTTGCTTTTTCCCAGGCAGGATTCACATAGATTCGGCGTAAATCCTTGTCATAGCGTACGATCAAATCCGGGATGTTTTCGAGCAAGACCCGGTATTCCCGTTCGCGAGCAATCAAGTCCTGCTCCATCTGCTTTCGTTCGGTGATATCCTCGAACGTGCCCAGCACTCCAATGATCTCTCCGTCGAGCCCCCGGAGTGGGATCTTGCTGGTGCGCACATTGGTGACGCGGCCATCCGCCGTCAGTTGCGTCTCTTCATAATTGAGCTTCGGAAGGCCGGTTTCCATGACCAGGCGGTCGTCAGCCCGGTAACTCTCCGCCTCTGTATTTTTCCACGGCAGATCGAAGTCGGTCAGCCCAACAATGTCCTCGATGGATTCCAAGCCTGCATTTGCCGCAAATAAATAGTTGCAGCCCAGATAGACGCTATGGCGGTCCTTCCAAAACACGAAGGCAGGCATATTTTCCAGGGCCAGCTTCCACATCTGCGATGATTTCCATAACGCCTCTTCCACCCGCTTCTTCTCGGTGATATCACGCGCAATGCCAAGATAAGACACCATGTTATTGTCTGCATCGCGGAGGACCGAGGCATTCGACGTGTGCCAGCGCCAGCTTCCATCCTTGTGCTTGACCCGATATTCGATGCCCGAGATTTTTTCGCTGTTGTGAATGGCCCGTCTCAAGACATCCCGACATGCAGCAAGGTCATCGGGGTGGATAAAGGCTTCAAATAATTGACCTTCCACTTCGCTGGTTTCATGCCCCAGGATTTCTTTCCAATTGGGAGAGATGTAGGTGAAAACGCCATCTGGGGAAATGGTGTATACGATGTCGTTGGCTTTCTCCACAAAGGTACGGAAACGTTCTTCGCTGGCCCGAAGTTCCGCCTCCGCCTGTCTGCGCCTGGCGCGGGTGCGCAGGGTGGTGATGCCAAAGGCCAGGTCGCCGGCCAATTCCTCCAGCAGGCGGATTTCGCCCGGTGTGAAGGCATTGACCTCTTCGGAGTAGATTCCCATAACCCCGAAGACATTCGCTTTATCGTCCTTGAGAGGCAATGCGATGTTGGAGCGGTATCCGTATCCCAGGAGAAGTTCACGCCATGGGGCCGTGCGCGGGTCAGTGGAAATGTCCTGAATGTAGACGGCCTCTCCGCTGCGTATCGCGACCCCGGTCGCTCCACTGCCATTCTCCGTGTTGTCTGCCCAGGAGAGCTGGATGTCGGAGATGAAATCGCTATTCGCCCCATCCCAGGCGACCGGGCGGATGGACCTGGCCTCATCGTGTTCTGCGTAGCCCACCCAGGCTAGGCGATACCCAGCCTCGTCGCAGACGATCCTGCAAATATCGTTCAGGAGCGTTTGTTCATCCACTGCCCGCATCAAGGTCTGGTTGCAGTTGCTGATGGCGCGCAGTTCCCGGTTCAAACGATGTTCCTCCTCCTCGGCCCGTTTGCGCTCGGTGATGTCCTGGCTGATAATCTGCACACCGACGATATTCCCTTGTATATCGCTTATCTTCGCAAAAAGACTCAGAAACCATTTTTCGCCTGATGGCAGAGTTAAGTGGTCCTCATATTCAAACGCCGTCTCAGATGTCAGGGACTGCTTGATTCTATCCATGTAGAAATCAGCTTCCTGTTTTGGAAAGATATCATAAATGGATTTCTCATTGAAATCTTCAGGGCTCCCGCCCATGTGGCGGGCGGCCATCTGATTAAATGAAATGATCTCTCCATTGGGTTTGTAGTATCCGATCCCAACCCCGGCATGTTCATGTAATAGACGATATTTTTCCTCACTATCCCTTAGCGATTCCTCGGCCCGCTTGCGCTCGTTGAGGAGATGGACCCGATCCAGCGAAACCGCCATGTGGCTGGCCATGGCTTTAAGGTATTCCTTTTCTGACTCACTAGGAACACGCACGCCCTCACTACCGAAGGTGCCCATGCCAACCGAGCCCAGGTGTTTTTCAAAGAAAAAAATAGGAACATTGACGATGGTGCGATTCCCGATTTGCGCAACGATCTCCTTGTTGGTTCGCTCGTCGGTTCGCGCATCCTCGACTACGACGATATCCTTTGCTTCTGCAATCTCTTCGAGCATCCGATCTCCCTGGATGGATAGCGTGGCTGCCCATTCCTCAGACATCACAGTATCCGGGATCACTCCATCGGAAACCAGAGCGTGCGCGTATTTCCTATCCTCCGTCAGCAGGTATACCCACAAGTTCTGATATCCGATGATAGATCGCACTTCGTCGTGCGCTGCGTTCAATACCTCCGTGTATGTTTGAGCCTGTTCCAGCCGCTTGGAGAGCCGCAGCAAGGATTGTGAATGACGCTCCCGTTCTTGCAATGCCTCTTCGGCAAGTTTGCGAGACGTAATGTCCCTGGCCACCATCAAGGTTTGATCATCTGATATTGGCGTGGCAGTGGCGTAGAACCACATTTTTTTATCGTCAATCGATAAGCTGTATTCGAAATTGACCGATTTTTGGGTGGCAAGCGCCTCTCTCAGGTGGTTGAGAAAGAAATCCGCCTGGTCTTTTGGGAAAACCTCGTGCAGTGTTTTCCCCAGCAGGTCCTGCGATGGTTTATATAAAAGCGACGGATTGGTTTCGATGATTTTCAGGTAACGCCCCTCCGAATTTCCCACGAAGATGACATCCGTCATCGCGCTGATCAGGGTGCGCAATTCCGCCTCGGATGCCCGTACCGCCTCCTCCATGCGCTTGTGTTCAGTAAGGTCCATGAAAGTGATGAGATGTTTCTCTCCGATGGAAGACATGCGGAATTCGATGTGCCGCAGGGAACCATCCTTGCAGGTGACATCCGCCTCCACCGGGTCGATCTGTCCCCGTCCTTCGATGGCTTTTGTGACCCTGTCATGCCACTCGGCCTCCAGCATCTTTCGATATTCCGGGTCGGGATAGGCCAGCGGCCACCAATGTTCCACATCAGGCATGTCCTCGATGGTGTAGCCAAACAGTTCGACGAATTTGTTATTGATCCATTCGACATGTTCATCCGCGCCTGAGGACACCAGCATGGCAACGGGCGAAGAATCGATCAGGTGCTTGAGCTCTTGCTCGCTCGCTTCAAGATTCTGATAAGCGAGCAGGCTGGTCAGAACGTCGGAGAGACGTCTGCCAATTTCCTGAAACAGCCGTTTATCCTCCTCGTCCCAGATTCGTGCGTATGAACATTGATGCAACCCGAACGACCAGGGCTTTCCGATCCTTGGGTAGAACGCCATGGCAAGGAAGGATTGCACCTGGAACCCCTCGGCCATCTCGCGTGGGACGGGATGTTCCCCGCCCG
This sequence comes from uncultured Anaerolineales bacterium, assembly GCA_937928015.1. Classification (GTDB taxonomy): domain Bacteria; phylum Chloroflexota; class Anaerolineae; order Anaerolineales; family Villigracilaceae; genus JACPVF01. The sequence goes on from CALFXA010000137.1 coordinate 4,055, forward strand.
GGCTGAATTGGACCGGGCCGTCTGTCTCGCGCAGGATGCGATAGACCTCGGCTCCGACCGGGTCAAGCGGCAACTCCACTCCGATGGGGAGCACGCCCGGGTACTCCGGGCGGGTCCGTTCCATGGGCACCTGCCAGGTGGGAGACTCCGGGTCGCACGGATAGACCAGCCAGGCGCGGTCACACTCAAAGACCACGAGCAGGCTGTCGAGCACATCCTGCATTACCTGTCCCAAATCGCTCTTCCCCTGCATGGCCCGGTTGACCAGGTCCATTTTTTCGAGGTAATGCTGATGGAGGATGTTACCCTGTCTGGCATTCTTACGGGATGTCTTGGAATTGGAGGGCATCGCTTCGTCATCCTGTCGAGACATGGTTCGTGGATAAATATCTATGTATATTTTGACACAATTGTGGGCAGTTTGCTACTGTTAGAAGAATCTGGATGGCCGCATTTTTGTGGCGTTCCCGCCAAATCTAACACTTCTCTTATGCCCCGTAGACAAACCGCCAGCGCGGTTTTGTTATAATGCCCGCATATAGTAGAGGCGCGGCAAGTCGCCACGAGACTCGGGCGGAAAACCGTCCTGTCGTGCTCCTACAGGAGAATTTTCCTCTATGATGCGATTTGATCGATTTACCGAACGAGCCCAGGAAGCCGCCCAGCGCGCCGCGGAGATCATCCAGCGCTACGGCCATAACCAGATCGATACCGAACACATCCTGCTGGCGCTTATCGAACAACCCGGCGGGGTGATTCCCCAAATTCTCGAAAAACTCAACGTCAGTGCCGAGGCGCTTACCGAGCGCCTGGACGCCACCCTGCGCGCCAGCCCGAAGGCCAACATCTTCGGTGGTGGCGCGGGACAGATCTTTATTACTCCACGCGTGAAGCGTATCATCGACCTTGCGAACGAGGAGGCCAACCGCCTCAAGGACGAGTACATCTCCACCGAGCATATCTTCCTCGCCATCCTGACCGAGCGCAACACGCCCGCCGCCCGCATTTTGGAATCGGCCGGCCTGACGCGTGACCGTGTCTACGACGCGATTCAGGATCTGCGCGGTGGACAGCGCGTCACGGACCCCCAAGCTGAGTCCCGTTACCGCACGCTGGAGAAATACTCCCGCGACCTGACCCAACTCGCCCGCGAGGGCAAACTCGACCCCGTCATCGGACGCGACAACGAGATTTTGCGGCTGATCCAGATCCTCTCGCGCCGCACCAAGAACAACCCTGTCCTAATCGGCGAGGCTGGCGTTGGCAAGACCGCCATTGCCGAAGGCCTGGCCCAGAAAATCGCCAATAACGATGTCCCTGAAATTTTGGCGGGCAAGAAGGTGGTGGCCCTCGACCTCGGTTCGATGATCGCGGGTTCGCGCTTCCGCGGTGAATTCGAGGAGCGCCTCAAGGCCGTCATGGAAGAGGTCCAGCGTTCGCAGGGCGACATCATCCTGATGATCGACGAACTGCACACCGTGGTCGGCGCGGGTGCGGCCCAGGGCGCCATGGATGCCTCGAACATGCTCAAGCCTGCCCTGGCACGCGGCGAGTTGCAGTGCATCGGCGCGACCACGCTGGACGAGTTCCACAAATATATCGAAAAGGACGCTGCGCTCGAGCGCCGCTTCGCCCCGATCTACGTCGAAGAGCCGACCGTGGAAGATACCATCAAGATGCTGGGCGGACTGCGCGACCGCTACGAAGCCCATCACAAGGTCCACTTCTCGGACGAGGCTCTGGTGGCGGCTGCCCGCCTGGCGGATCGCTATGTCACCGACCGTCACCTGCCCGACAAGGCCATCGACCTGATGGACGAAGCCGCCGCCAAGCTGCGCGTGGCGCTCTACTCCATGCCGCCTGAACTCAAGACCATGAAGAGTGAGGTGGACAAGTTGCGCGCCGAAGAGGAGCAGGCGGGCCTGGAACGCGATTACGAACGCGCCGCCCAGAAGAAGGCCGAACGTCTGCGCCTCGAACAGGAATACACCGAGAAACGTGACCGCTGGGAAGTGGACCACAAGCTCGACGAGGTCGTGGACGTGAACGATATCGCCGAGGTCGTCCACCAGTGGACGGGCATCCCCGTCACACAGATGATGGAGACCGAGTCCGAGAAGTTGCTGCAAATGGAGGATCGCCTGCACGAGCGCATTATTGGCCAGGAGGAGGCCATCCACGCCATTTCGGATGCCATCCGCCGCGCCCGCTCGGGCCTCAAGGATCCTTCGCGCCCGATCGGTTCGTTCATCTTCATCGGCCCCTCGGGTGTCGGCAAGACCGAGCTGGCCAAGGCGCTGGCCTGGTTCATGTTCGACGACGAGGAAGCCCTGGTGCGCATCGACATGTCTGAGTACCGCGAGCAGCACACCGTCAGCCGCCTGTTTGGCGCGCCGCCAGGATATGTCGGCTATGAGGAAGGCGGCCAGTTAACCGAGGCCGTCCGCCGTCGCCCGTATCGCGTGGTGTTGTTCGACGAGATCGAAAAGGCCCACCCCGAGGTCTGGAACGCGTTGCTGCAAATCCTCGACGACGGCCGCATGACCGACGGTCAGGGCAACGTGGTGGACTTCCGCAACACGATCCTGATCATGACCTCGAACCTGGGCACTGAGTATGTCCGCAAGGGCGGCACGCTCGGCTTCCTGCAAAAGACCGCGAACGACGACGAGCGCGAGGCGCACGACAAGGTCGAGAAGGCCCTTAAGGGCGCCTTCCGTCCCGAGTTCCTCAACCGCATCGACGAGATCATCATGTTCTCGCCGCTCTCGCTGGACGAGATGGCGCAGATCGTGGACTTGCAGATGAAGGAAGTACAGGAACGCCTGGGCGAGTATCACATCACGGTCGAGTTGACCGACGCGGCCCGCAAGTGGCTGGCAAAGGAAGGCTACGACCCCGCCTTCGGCGCGCGCCCGCTGCGCCGCGCCATTCAGAAGTACATCGAGAGTCCGCTCTCGGTCGAACTGCTGGCGCACCGGTTCAAGCCGGGTGCCACCGTGCTGGTAGATGTGGAGAACGAGAAGATCGTCTTCCATCCCAGCGAGGCGGTCAAACAACAACAGCCTGTGGAGGCTTAACCCAAAGGACGGCAGAGACCCTGCCGTCCTTTTTTTGTTTTGCCTTCCTCATTCTCTCATCGAGTGCGGGCTTCCCGCCCATCCTACCGAATTCCTAATCCCTTTTTTAGTTATATCAAGTATCATGGGCCAATCTTTTCCACAGAAAGGGTTTGTTCATGGAATCCAACAAGTCAGGCTCCACAGCCGCGATCATCGCTGGCATCGTTGTGCTGTTGTGCTGCATCTGCCTGATCGTGCTCGGCGTGGGCGGATACATCCTTTACACCTATTCCGTCCAGGCCGCGCAGGACATCGGCCTGCCCATCGAGGACCCGTTTGTGCCCGCCACGGCGACTCCCGTGGTGGTGGTGACCCGTCCGCCGGCGAATCAGATCTCGACCGACACGGTCACAACTCTTGAGACGACCGTTGTGCCGTTCAACGACCCGAGCGTGCTGGCCTGCCGCCTGAAGGGGGTGTGCAACATCCCCGAAGTGATGGCGACCAGCGCCGCACCGCGTCAGGTGGGCGACAAAAATACCTTCTGGGCCACCGACATGGGCACCAACAAGAATTTTCAGGTGGATGCCAGCCTGCGGTACATTACACCGCATGTGTATTTTTGGGTCGAGGATGGCGTGGATGTCAACGAGCGCGACATGAAGGCACTGGTGGATGCGTTCGAGAATCATATCTACCCCACCGACCGCGAGTTCTTCGGCAGCGAATGGACGCCCGGCATCGACGGTGACGCACACATCTACATCCTGTATGCGCGCGGCATCGGTATGTCGATTGCGGGATATTTCTCCTCGGCTGATTCGCTCAACCCGCTGGCGCACGAATATTCCAACGCGCATGAGATGTTCGTCTTCAACGCCGACAATACCAATCTCGGCGACGAGTTCACCTACGGCGTGTTGGCGCACGAATTCCAGCACATGATCCACTGGTATCAGGACCGCAACGAGACCTCGTGGATGAACGAGGGCTTTTCCGAAGTAGCGGCCTTCCTGAATGGATACGATCCCGGTGGTTTTGACTGGCTGTACATCGGCAACCCCGATCTGCAACTGAACGACTGGCCCAACGACTCGGATGCCACCTCACCACATTACGGTGCGAGCTTCCTGTACCTGGCCTATTTCCTCGACCGCTTCGGCGAGGACGCCACCAAAGCCGTGGTCAAGGATCCTGCCAACGGCTTCGACAGCATCGACAATGCCCTGCGCGCCATCAATGCCACCGACCCGCAGACGGGTCAGCCCATCAGCGCCGACGATGTGTTCGGCGATTGGGCCGTGACCAACTTCCTGCTGGATGGCAAAGTGGGCGACGGCCGCTACGTCTATCACAATTACACCGATGCTCATCAGGCCCGTCCTACCGATCAGATCGATACCTGTCCGCAATCCGCGCAGGATTATTCGGTGCATCAGTATGGCGTGGACTACATTGCCATCACCTGCTCGGGTGACTACACCCTGACCTTCAACGGCTCCACGGTGACGCGCCTGCTGCCCGCCGACCCGAATTCGGGCTCCTATGCCTTCTGGTCGAACAAGGGCGACGAGTCGGATATGACTTTGACGCACGAGTTCGATTTTAGCAGCGTGACGGGGCCAATCGATTTGACCTTCAACACCTGGTACGACGTCGAGACCGATTACGATTACGTGTACCTCGAAGTCTCCGAGGATGGCGGCCAAACCTGGTCCATCATCACCACGCCTTTGGGCACGGGTGAAGACCCTTCGGGTAATTCCTACGGCTGGGGTTACAACGGCGTCTCGGATAGCTGGAAGGAAGAGACCGTGGACCTCTCGGCCTACGCGGGCAAGAAGATACAGGTCCGCTTCGAGTATGTCACCGATGCGGCCGTCAACGGCGAGGGCTTCCTGCTCGACGACGTCCGCGTGGACGCCCTCGGCTACTCCACCGACTTCGAGACTGACGATGGCGGCTGGGTGAGCGAAGGTTTCGCCCGCGTGCAGAACGTCCTGCCGCAGACCTTCCGCGTGTCGCTGATCATCGAAGGCAACGACGGTACTACGGTGCAGACCATCGCGCTCGATGAGAATCAGTCCGCCAGCATCCCGCTGTCGCTGAAGAGCGGTGAGCGCGCCATCCTGGTGGTTTCGGGCACCACGCGTTTCACCCGTGAACAGGCGGGTTATCAGATCGAGATCAAATAAAAGGGAAATGAAAAGAGCCTCATCATTTGATGAGGCTCTTTTTTGTTGTGGCTTTAGCGGGGAGGCAACATCTGCTTGAAATCGTCGACAGGACCCACGCCTGAGGGGTCGATGTCGTAGGCAAGGGCCAGATAGTAGGCCAGATAATCGCCAAACAGAATCATGGTCCATATCTGGGCCAGGGGCGTATCACCGCGCGCGTCGAGGAAGTCAGTGTTCAAGCCTTCCATCATCAAGCCCATCTTGGTCATCTCGGTGCGGACAAGATTCCGCGGGTGCAGGGATGAGGCTGAGGCACGCAGGAAGAGCGTCATCGTGTGCGGCATGAGCACGTCTGTGGGCTGGACCAGGCCTGCAATGGCGTTGTGATTGGCCTCGGGCAGAATCTCCACATTGGCGCTGGCACGGGCCAGCGTGTTGATCTGGTTCTTGATCCGCAGTGCCACAGGCGCCAGGATGCCCGTACCGACCACGGTCACCCAACGGCCCATGAGTTGCCCGGCTTCCCGCTTGGCAGGATTTTGCACAATAGGCACATCGATGCGTAGATGCTCCTGTATGTGATTCATCGCTTCGATGGCGATGGAAATATCGTGCGCCTGTGAGGGGATCAGCCCGATGCGTTCGGCCAGCGCGAGCAGGAATCCGAACGAATAACCCAGCGACGGGCGGGATGGTCCACGATGCGGAAAGATCCATAGTGGGATGTTGGCTTGGGTGGCGCGTTTAGCCAGTTCTCCGCCCGTGGAAATGGCGAGGACACGACAGCCGTTGGAGCGCGCTGTTTCGAAGGCTTCCAGCACTTCCTCGGTGTTGCCCGAATGTGAAGAAACCACCACCAGCACGTCTTCGCTGCGCACCCAGAAAGGCAGACCATAATCCCGATGAACGGTGACAGGTGCGGGGGCGAAGGGTTGCAGGTAGGCCGCCAGCAGGTCGCCACACAAAGCTGAGACGCCCATGCCTGCAATCAGCAGATGGCGAACGTTTTTCCAATCGGGGAGGGCCTGGGCAAGACCAAGTTCATACGCGAGTGCGAGCTGGTCGGGCAAGGATTCGATCTGGACGTGCATATCCTGCGAGTCGAGTTGACTGACCTGGTCGAGTTCATCGAGGTTCATTTTGACCTTTGGATGAATTCGGCCAAATCGCGCTTGAGCGCTTCGAGTGAAGGCATGTGAATGTACATCATGTGGCCTGCCTCGTAGTATTCCATGCTGACGTTACCACGCAGCGACTCGTGCAGGCCGAGGTGATTGAAGGTGTATTCGGTCGCGAAGTAGGGCGTGCCCAGGTCGTAGTAGCCGTTGGCTATGAAGACCTTGAGGTGCGGATTATAAGTCATGGCCGAACGCAGGGTCTCGCCCACATGCACGAAGTGATTCTCGAACTCGGCGTAGCTCCACGGGTGGACGAATCCGCTCAGGATTTCGTAGGGCAGGTCGGTCTCGAACTTCAACTCGGTGCGGATGTAATCGTAGAAGGCGGCAGTGTACGGGCCGAGCACATTGGTCAGCAGCGGATCGTATTCGGGCTGCTGGGTGACGCCCAGCCGGTCGAGGCCGGTGAAGCGGCTGTCGAGGCGGCCGACGGTCTGTCCGCGGGAGCGCAGTAATTCCTTGAAGAAATGCTGGTCGTTGATGCGCAGGTTCGAGCGCTCGATGAAATCAGCCGAGAGACCCGTATAGCGCGCCAGCTTTTCGACGACTGTGGTCCGCTCCCGTTTTGACAGGCTGTCGCCTTTGAGCAGAGCCGCGGCGTACTCGCCCTGCGCGAATTTCTCCACCTCGGCCAGCAGTTTTTGCAGCGGTTTGCGGACGCGCAGCGCGCCGTGATACCAGGCCGTAGCCGCATAAGCGGGCAGGAAGAGTACGTAGGGCAGGTCGTTGTTGACGTAGAAGTCGATGGTGGTGAAGTCGAGCACGGCCGAGATGAGCATCAGGCCGTTGAGGTACATGCCATGACGCTCCTGCAAGTAGCCCGAGAGTCCCGCTGCGCGGGTGGTGCCGTAGCTTTCGCCCGCCAGGAATTTGGGCGAGAGCCAGCGTCCGTAGCGCGTGGTATACAAGCGGATAAAGTCGCCGACCGACTCGATGTCCTTCTTGAAGCCGTGCCATTCCTTGGGCTTCTGTCCCTCGACGGGGCGCGAGTAGCCCGTACTGACGGGGTCGATGAAGACCAGGTCGGTCTGGTCGAGGAGCGAGAACTCGTTGTCGACCAGTTGGAAGGGCGGCTTGGGCAAGTTTCCGTCGAATTCGAGCACCACGCGGCGCGGACCAAGCGTGCCGAGGTGCAACCAGACCGACGAGGAGCCGGGTCCGCCGTTGAACGAGAAGGTGATCGGCCACTTGGATTTGTCCTCCACGTCGTCTTTGGTGTAGGCGACGAAGAAGACCTGCGCCTTGGGCTTCTCGCCGTCGGCTTCCTTCTCACGGTCGGCTGTCTCTTCCTTGACGACCATCGTCCCCGCGGTGACGGTGTACCTGATCTCTTTGCCGCCGATGGTGACGCTGTGCTGGGTTTGGACGAGGTTGTCCGCGGGGGTGGGCTTGTCTTCCTTTTTGACTTCAGGTTTTTCTTCGGACATGAGGGCTCCTGTTGGTAAAAACAATTACGAGCGATATAACTTCTGTGCGTGGATGTTAATCTCTGGTACGATCCGGCGCAAGACAAAAAACGAAATCCATTCGAAGGGTTTGAGCAATAGATAGGCCGCATCCGCCACGAAAGGATTGGTCATGCGGCGAGCCAGGGGACGACCGAGCGCGTCGTAGGCAGCGCGGAGGAGTCTATGCAGGCGCGGGGCAACGGCTTTCAGCGCCAGTTCCGCGCACTTGAGACGTTGTAATTGCGCGTTGACCCGCATGTGCGTGCCGCTGGCGAGGGTCACCTCCTGCGAGCCGACGAAACGCGGATGTCCGTTTGCGGCGGCGGTGGCAATGTAACAATCAGGCGGGTAGGTGGGCAGTTCGGAGTACAGTTGCAGCGTGCGCAGGATGGCCAGACTCCACGAGGCGGCGAATCCGCCCAGCCAGGCCAGGACGCCGAGTCCGCGCGGGAGGGTGAGGCGCGTCTCGTAATACTTAAGCAGGCGATAGCTGGTGGTGGACATGATGAGCAGCGTCCAGAACGGGGCGGAGGCGATCAGGAATCCAATCACGAACAGGAACGGAGTGGAGAAGGCATACGCGGGCGGAAAAGAACGGGCACGAATGGCCTCGACCAGCAGGTAGCCGAAATAGAAAAAGGCCGCGAGAACCAACACGCCCAGAACGGTCCACTTGACGCCGATCTTTTTCGCCAGCCAGCGCAGGATCGGCCAGGCGAGCAGCGGGGCGATCCAGATCAACAGCACCAACCAGGTGGGATCTCCCAATGCCAGCAAGGCCAGGACGGTAAATTGCAATCCGAGGAGCGCGCCCGTGTAGATTCCCAGACGCACCCAGAATTGCTGTACCCATTTCATTGGGGCGGATAACAAGAACAACAAGGCGAGCGAGGAGTATCCGAGCAGTGGCGCGAAGATCCAGGAAGTTTTTGTAGAAAGCAGCAATGTAACATAGGATTGAAACCGTCCATCCTGCCACTCGGGTTCGAAGATGGAAATGACCAAGAATGCACTCAGAGTTAGAACGGTGATTACGAAGCCCTGAAACAGACGCCAGAAGAGGGACTGGGGAACGGGCAGGGGAGGTGTGGCTTGAGGTTCGGGTGAGACGATTGGAGTTTCCATGAGCTTGTCCTTGAAGAAGATACCCGAGAAACGTGCGCGGATGCGAATTGGTTCCGCTATTGCTGGAGGATCAGGTTGTAGACTTCCTTCTTCTTCCAACCCGACTGGTCGGCCAGTTCACCCGCCAGTTGTGATGCCGACTTGCCGCTTTGCAGTTCCGCCTGAATCGCGGTCAACAACTGCTCCTCGGTCCACCGCCCGCCGTCCACGGTCTGACGTCCTTCGATCACCAGCGTAAACTCTCCGCGCGGCTCTTTGGCGGTGAAATATTCGATGGCGCCGCTGATCCTTCCGCGCCAGGTCTCTTCGTAGAGTTTGGTCAGTTCGCGCGAGACGGAGATGCGACGGTCACCGAACACGGACAACAGGTCCGCGAGGGAGTCGAGCAGGCGGTGTGGGGTTTCGAGGAAGATCAGCGTGTAGCGCAGGTCTGCGACCTGGGCCAGGTCCTTGCGGCGTTCCCCCGATTTATGCGGAAGATAGCCAAGGTACAGGAAGGCGTCTGTAGGCAGGCCGGAAACGGTCAGGGCGGAGATGGGAGCCGAGGGTCCGGGGACAGGCCGAACGTCGAAGCCGGCCACCAGGGCGGCGCGCACCAACTCGTAGCCCGGATCGTTGATGGCGGGCGTGCCCGCATCCGAGACGAGGGCCACGTCGCCTTCGGCCAGCTTCCCGAGGATGGTCTCCTGCTTGGTCAGTTTGTTATGTTCAAAATAACTGGTGAGGGGCGTTTTGATGCCGAAATGCTTGAGCAGCGAACCCGTGTGACGCGTGTCTTCGGCGGCGATCAGCACGGATTCGCGCAGCACGCGCACGGCGCGTGGCGAGAGGTCTTCGAGATTCCCAATGGGGGTGGCGACAAGATAGAGAATGCCCATGCGAGAATTGTATCATCTGGGTCTTGCGTGCGGATGAGATGTTGGTCAGGGCGGATTATAATGCGGCGATATTATCGTTGCTCGGAGGATTTCACATGATCGTCGTTTCGGACATGATGGGGACCCTGACCACGGGCTCGCCGTTCCTGGGCTTGGTGGATTGGGTCAAGCATAATCAAAGCAAGTGGCGCGCCAATTTTTATATGGCAGCGATCACGCCGTCGTATTTGCTGGCAAAGAATGGTGTCATCGACTGGCAGGCTTGGGGACAGAAGCTGATGGTCGACAGCCTGGCTTACATCCAGGACGCGGACGAGGCCAAGGTGCGTCACGCCTCGGAGTGGGTCGTGGAGCATAACCTGTGGAAGCAGCGCCGCGAGGACGTGGTGGCGCGGCTGACAGCGCATCGCGAGGCGGGCGCGGAGGTGTACATCGCCAGCAGTGTGGTCGAGCCGTTCATCGAGCCGTTCGCGCGGCGCATTGGAGCCCAGGTCAGCGGGACGCCTGTGGAGATCAGGGACGGGCGTCTGCGCATGACGGGCGGCCTGGTGGCTGACGAGAAGAAGCTGGAGCAGATCCTCGCCAGACTGGGCGTCTCGCGTGTGGACTACGCCTACGGCGACACGGTGTTGGACATTCCACTGCTCGAACATGCCGAGCATCCCGTGGCGGTGTATCCCGATAAGAGGTTGAAGTCGGTCGCGCTGGAGCGCGGCTGGGAGATCATCGGCGATACGCCCAAGGTTGGATGAAAAGTGAGGTGGACCTGTAAGGTCCACCCTGCTTGTTTAACGTTCACACATCTGCGGGATAACAATCCATCAGAGTCTGCATGATCTGTGTAATCTGTTTCTGGCGATGAAAGATGAAACTGAACTTGCGTGAGAGACTCAGCCCCTGCACCTTGATCAGGCGCACACGCCCCTGGCGCAGCTCCTTTTCGATGGAGATGCGCGGTACGATGGCCAGCCCCAGATTGGATTGCGCCGCCTGCTTGATCGCGTCGATGTTGTTGTACACGCCCGCGATTTGCCAGGTCACGCCTGCGGCCTGCATGGCATTCTCGAAGGTGGCGCGTGTGCCGCTGCCTTCCTCGCGGATGATGAAGCGGCCATTCTCCAGGTCCGCCAGGGTGACGTTTTTCTTGCTGCTGAGCGGATGAGTGGGCGCCGCCACGATCACGAGCTGATCCTCGCTGATGGGGCGTTCCAGTATGTCGGGCGATTGCACGCTGCCCTCGACCAACCCCAGGTCAATGCGATTCTCCAGCAGGAGTTGTTCGACGACGTGGGTGTTGTCCACCAGCGAAAAGACCTCCACACCTGGCATGCGCTGGCTGAAGTTCGAGATCAAGCCTGGCAGGATGTGGGTGCCGATCGTCAGGCTGACGCCGATGCGCAGACTGCTGCCCCCGCTCAAGTCGGACAGTTCCTGTTGAGTCTGATCGAGCAGGGAGAGGATCTCCCTGGCGCGGACGGCCAGTTGCTCTCCCGCGGGCGTGGGAAACAGCCGACGATTCATGCGCTCGAACAGCCGCACGTGATAATGCTCTTCCAGCTCAGAGATCACCTGGCTGACCGAAGGTTGGCTGAGATACAGCGCCCTCGCGGCGTGGGTCATATTGCGGTGTTCATACACGACCAGGAAGATCTTCAGGTGGCGGAGATTCATAAGGAAATGCCTATGGACACCATAAAATTATACTATTTTACAGATACCCGCCTGCCTGATATAGTCCTTGTGAAAATTCATCTGAAAAGAGAACACAGCGATGAAATCATGGAAGAACATTTTGCCTGGATTGCTGCTGGCCTTTGCGCTGGCTCTGGGTGCCTATCAATTGGGAAAACTCCTGCCCGTGGTGGGCGGACCCGTCTTCGGGATCACGCTCGGCATTCTCGTGGCTTCTGTCCTGCAGCTGCCATCCACGCTGAATGACGGGATCAAGTTTACGTCCAAGTATGTGTTGCAACTGGCGGTCATCCTGCTGGGCTTCGAGATGAACATGGCCAACGTCATCCGCGTGGGACAGGCTTCGCTGTTGATTCTGGTGGTGACGTTGAGTGTCGCATTTGTGACCGCTTATTTCGCGGGGCGCTATTTCCAGATCGAGCGCAAGCTCTCGGCCCTGATCGGCGTGGGGACGGCCATCTGCGGCGGGTCGGCCATCGCGGCGGCATCCACCGCCATCGATGCCGAGGATCAGGACATCTCCTACGCCATTTCCACCATCTTCCTGTTCAACGTGATCGCGGTCTTTCTCTTCCCGCTCATCGGCCATTTGCTGCACCTTTCGGATACGGGTTTCGGTATGTGGGCGGGCACGGCCATTAACGATACCTCTTCGGTGGTCGCGGCGGGATATTCCTACAGCGACGCGGCCGGCAGCTTTGCCACCATCGTCAAGTTGACGCGCAGCCTGATGATCGTGCCTGTCACGCTGGCGCTGGCTTTGGTCTTTGCAAAAGATAAGGAAAGCGGGACGAAGTTCAACCTGGCGCGCGTCTTTCCCTGGTTCATTCTGGGATTTATCCTGGCGGCCATCCTCCGCAGCCTGGGCCTGATCCCGTTGACGGTCAGTACATCCCTGGCCTGGACGGGCAAGTTCCTGATCATCGCGGCCATGTCGGCCATCGGCTTGAACACCAACCTGCGGAAGTTCGTCCAGGCGGGGCCGCGCGCCATTTACCTCGGCGCGTTGACCTGGGTGCTGGTGGCCGTCTCATCGCTGGCGGCGCAGTATTTATCGGGGATTTTATAGATAGAAGCGGGGTGGACCTCCGAGGTCCACCCCGCTTTCTTTTATCCCGTATTCCTCAAACCCGCGGCGATGCCGTTGATGGTCAGTGCCATGATCTCGCGCAGGGGCTTGGCCTCCGCGCCGTCAGGGTCGGACAGGTTGCGCAGGCGGCGCAGGGTCTCGACCTGGATGTAGTTCAACGGGTCGACGTAAGGGTTGCGGAGCTGGATCGCCTGACGGGTAACGGGTTCCGTTTCGAGCAGGACGGAATGGCGGGTGATGCTCAACACGCAATCGCGGGTGCGTTCGTATTCGGCACGGATGGAGCCGAAGATTCCGTCCGCGAGTTTTTGATTGCGGACCAGGCTCACGTACAGGGCGGAGATGTCCATGTCGGCCTTGAGCAGCGACATTTCGGTGTTATCCAGCAGAGCCTTGAAGAACGGCCAGCCGTCGTACATCTCCTGCAGCATGGGCAGGTCGTTGTGCGCGCAGTCGAGGCCTGAGCCGAGGCTGTACCAGCCCGGCAGGTTGAAGCGGCTTTGCATCCACGAGAAGACCCACGGGATGGCGCGGATCTGATTCACGGCGCCCGCCTTGGCGCGCGAGACGGGCCGCGAGCCGATCTGCAACCGCTTGATCTCGTCCAGCGGGGTGGCCGATTCCCAGAATTGGATGAAGCCCGGAGTCTCGTACACCAGCGAGCGATACGTGTGCAGCCCGATTTCGGACATGGCTTGCAGCACCTCTCGCCACTTCGCGGGGACGGGGTCCTCATTGTGCGGCGCGGAAGCCAGGATGACCGCGCTGGCAATCTGTTCGAGGTGACGATGCGCCAGGCCGGGGTCGGCGTAGCGCGAGGCGATGATCTCGCCCTGCTCGGTGACGCGGAAACGGCCGTTGACACTGCCCGCGGGCTGGGCGCGGATGGCCTGGTTGGCGGGTCCACCGCCGCGCGCGATGGTGCCGCCGCGTCCGTGGAAGATGGTCAGCTTGATGCCATATTCGTGCGCGGTGCGGGTGATGTCCTCCTGCGCCTGATAGAGCGACCAGTTCGCCATCAGGTAGCCGCCGTCCTTGTTGCTGTCGGAGTAGCCGATCATGACCATCTGCTCGTCGCCGTGCGTGGCCAGGTGGGCGCGGTACAGGTACGACTCGAACAGCAGGGTCAGAATCTTGGAGGCGTCTTGCAGGTCCTGGATCGACTCGAAGAGTGGCGCAATGGCGGGCATGCGCCGACAGCCCGCCCACTTGGACAGCAGCATGACGGTCAGTACGTCGGCGGCGGCATGGGTCATCGAGATGACGATCGGGCCGAGCAGCTCGTCGCCGTAGATGTCCTGCACGCGCGCGATCAACTGGAATAGCGACCAGGTCTCGGCGGCGGCGGCCGTCACGCCCGGGTGGCTGGACAGGCTCGGGGCGGGATTCGCCAGCAGACGGATCAACAATGAGGCGCGGGTCTCGTCGGGCAGATTCTCGAAATCTGCTTCGATCTTCAAGGCGCGCAGAATTTCACCCAGGGCGGCATTCAACCGTCCCGAGTCCTCGCGGATGTCAAGCCGTGCGACGTGCAGGCCGAAGACGCGCATTTTGCGGAGCACGGTCTTGAGTTCGTCCTGCGCGAGGCTGGGCGGCATGGCCGAGGCGATCAGCAGCAGCGGTTCGAGCAGCCGTTGTGCATCGATCAAAGCCTGGTGCGGGTATTGCCCGAGCAGGTGCCTGGCCATGTCGTCGCGCGAGGCTTCGGCCAGGTCGTTAGCCAGCAGGGCCAACACCAGACGATAGGGTTCATTGGCGTAACGCTGCTCGATGTAGGCCACGTGCGGAGGGAAGGGCCTGCGCGCCTCGATCCATGCCAGCAGGGCGGGCGGCGGCGGGATGCGGCTGGCGCTCACGCTCAGGCGGCGTCCCAACTCTTGAAAGGCGCGGCGGTGATTCTCCACCGCCAGGCCGCGATGCAGACGCAGCGCCTCGGCGGTGACAGGGGTGGTGACGAAGGGATTCCCGTCGCGGTCGCCGCCGATCCACGAGGCCAGGCGCAGCCAGTTCTCGGGAGGTTTCACCCCGGGGTAATATTTTTCGAGCGCGGCTTCCAGGTCGCGGTATAGGATGGGCAGGATGTTCCAGAAGAACGAGTCGACGAAATACAGGCCCGTGCGCACCTCGTCGGCCACGGTCAACTTGTCGGAGCGCGAGCGGTCGGTCAGCCACAGGGCGGAGATGGCGGCGCGCAGGGCGGAGACCGTCTCCTGGCGTTCGCGCTGCGAGAGAGCGTCGCTGTTGAGTTGGCGCAGCAGTGAGGCGATGTGCTCGGTCTTGGAGAGGACCGTGCGGCGGCGCGCCTCGGTGGGATGAGCGGTCAGCACCAGTTCGATGGACAGATTCTCCAGCAGGGCCGACATCCGCTCGGGGCTGATTCCGTTTTCTTTGAGGGTCGCCACCGTTTCGCCAATCGACTCGCGGATGGGCTCGGGGAAAAAGGCGTCCTCCCGCTGACGGAGCAGCCGCACACGCTGCTGCTCCTCGGCCAGGTTGACCAGGTCGAAGTAGGCGGTGAAGGCGGCCGCCACCACGCGCGCATCTTCATTTTGCAGCGAGGAAACCTCCGCCTGCAACTGTTCCGCCGCGACCGAATCCCCGTTCCGCCGCGCCTTGGCCAGCGTGCGGATGCGTTCCTCGGTCTCGAATAACTCCGGCGACTCGAGCTCCGAGATGACTTTGCCGAGCAGGTCGCCCAGCAGGTGGATGTTATGGGAGAGGTCCATGGGGGTATCCAGACTTTAACACAAAGGACACAATGGGCACAAAGGCAGGCGGATGGAGAAGATAAAGCCTCTGCGTTTTGGTTGACGATGGACGGGGAAAGGTTTGGGCGAGTATATCAAACTGTTGTATGATTGCAATAGGAGAATCCCATGAAACCCGACCGCGTTGTGATCGATTGGAACTACTCAGGCAAGCCCGACGAATTCTTCGGCACGGGCGCGACGACCGCCGAGCGCACCCTGGTGTGGACCGTGGGCCTGTTCGCCACGGGCATCCTGGCCTGGGTAGTGTGGACCAAGTCCATCCCGTGGACGATCTGGCAGTATCTTGTGGCGGGGCTGATGGCGTTGGATGTGTTTGGCGGCGTGGCGGCGAACGCGCTCAACAGTTGCAAACGTTTCTACCATGCCCCGCTCCAGCCCGAAGAGACAGGCCTAACGCGGCTGGCGAAGAATCATCTAGCCTTCACGGCTTTTCACGTCCACCCGCTGCTGGCGGCCCTGCTCTTCGGCGGCAACTGGACCTATGGCCTGTTCTGGTACCTGGCCCTGCTGTTCTCCGCGTGGATGTTGCTACAAATGCCGCTCTATTTGCAGCGTCCCACCGCCTTGGGCATCATCCTGATTGCCATCCTGCTGAATCTGTATGTGCTGCCGCCCGTCTGGGGATTCGAGTGGCTGATCCCCGCCCTGTTCCTCAAGATCATCTATGGTCATCTCGTGCGCGAGGAGCCATATCGGCCGTGAGAAATTCGCCTGGGAATCGGATGTATAATTTTTGAAAGATAAAGGGTGTTATACAGCAGAATTGCTGTATAACACCATAGTTAGATGCATTCAATAAGGGCTGTAGGCATGGTTATTATGGAGATCAGAAAATTGTACTTACCTGTCATGAATAATTTACTGTATTTTTCCAATGATGATTCAGCCGAACGAAAAAGGGTTTACGAAGATTTATTTGTAGAAACCTGGGATAGTATTCCCAAAGATAGCCGAGATAAAATTCTCGAAAATCTTGATTTTATTCTGTGTAAACAAGTTAATGACTTATGGCAATTCGATACACCTGCATGTGCCTTACTTAATAAAATTAACTTACGTTGTTTTGTAATTTTCAATCCTTTTTCTAATTTCATTGAACATAAAACAAAAATACATATTTTGGCTCACGAATTTTCTCATGTCTATTACAACCACCCCCGCATTGGGTTTGAGTTAGGAATTGATAAGGAGAAGAAATTTGTTGAAGAAACAGCAGAGCCGCAAGCATATGCCCTTACTGAAAAGTGGAAAATTCTTCCTCATCCTGACGATATTCAAAAATTACTAAGTTACAGAAAGTTCGTTTTGAAAGAAAAATTGTGATGCAGATAGACACTTATAGCAACAGCATAAGTTATTACAAATTGTTTCATAATCCTTTTCCCGGCGTGAGTCTTGCATACCCAAAGTGTGCCCAACAAAGCGTGCACTTGACGGGTTGGATTCTACGCCTGAGCCTTTTTCTGGTTGGACGGCTTCGCCGTCCCAGCCCCAGCGCAGGTAACGCAAACCGTTGGGCCGCTAGATAACTAACCGATCTAGTTTGAAAGTGGATGCTTATGATCATACCGAGACATATTGGGCTGATTATGGATGGCAACGGACGTTGGGCACAACAACGGGGTCTCTCAAGAAGTGCCGGACACAAAGCCGGATTTGAACATATTCCCCATGTATTAGAGATTTGCCATGCGCTTGGTATTCAAATCGTATCGGCTTATGCCTGGTCCACAGAGAATTGGAATCGGCCTAAAGCTGAGGTAGGCTATATCATGAGTTCTCTGGAAAAACATTTGCCTGAGTTTGTAAGCAAATTACATCAAAGTGGTGTTCGCTTTGTGCATTGCGGTCGAAGAGATGAACTTACGCCAAAAGCATTACAAGCCCTGGATGATGCAGTCGCTCTAACCCAACATAATGGCCCTGAAATCTTCAATTTTGTTTTCAATTATGGAGGGCGGGCTGAATTGGTAAATGTGACGCGTAAGTTGTTAGCAGAAAGCGCAAGGATGGAAACAATTTCCGAGTCTACTATTGAACATTATTTATGGACAACTGGATTGCCTGATGTTGACTTGGTGCTTCGTACCAGTGGTGAGCAGCGATTAAGTAATTTTCTGTTGTGGCAAAGTGCCGATGCCTGCGTTTATGTTACCCAGGCATACTGGCCTGATGTTAGTCGAGACGATATCGAAGCGGCTGTCCAATACTATGATCAGATAATGGCAAAGGTATAAGTCAAGTGAAACGCGACTTCTCCAGCGAGCGGCCCAACACAGTGTGCAGCCGACAAGTAGGAGTCGCCGCATTTTTTGGTGGTTTTCAAAGCCTCAGCAGGTTTCTGTTTTCGAGCCTTCGCCGCGTCCCGCCCACTTGCAAGTAACGCAAGCCGTTAGGCGGCTTACGTGAAGTTTGGAGACTTGTAATGAAATCTCATGCATCCGTATTGAATTCTTTAGAAGAAAATCTTGGATACAAAATCGATAGTAACTTTGCAAATAAGTTCAAGGCTACAAAGCATGAATGGAAGGGTAATCTTGCAGTCCTTGAAGCGCTGAAAGAATGGCGTAATATATTTACTAATACTGCTGCCAACATGAACACTTTACCTCTTTCAATTGCTTTTCCAAACAACGATGTGGTGAAAAAATCGGTTCTGTATTCGTCTTCGCTCGTTATTCATGGGGATGGGACAGTAACGGATGATTTTTATGGAGTTGATATTCCAAATGAATATATTGAGTGGATTAGCGAATACCACGAAGTAATTAGAAGAGGGCTATGCTATGTTATTCCTTACCACTATGAACAAATAAGTTCTCAAGGAGTGGACACTTTAGATGAATTCAACGCAAGTGATTATGGCTGCGCCGCGGTATCAGAGAAATTTCAGTCAGGCGGTAGTCAGACAAAAAACCTTAATTTCAAGATGTTCCTTCCCAACGCAGATAATATCTCATTATCTGATTTAATAAGGCTTTCGTTAGATGAAGAAATCTTTTCAGAATATCACAACGCTTTAAACGATTTGAATATTCGGAATCGCCAAATTGCACCAGAAGATAAATTACTAGAATTAATGGTCAGGGTTGACGAAAAAACGCGAGAATTGAATTTAAAGTTTCAACAACTTTCAAAAAAGCGTTCTTGGTTGGCAACAAGTGCTGTTTTCGGGTTTTCATTAGCAGGGTTTTCATATTTATTCCCACCTGAAATTGCATCAGAGATTATGAAAATCGCAGGTTCTGTTAGCCTATTCTCAACCGCTGAAAATGCTGTTGGGTTGATACGTGAGGCAAACGAGTTGAAAAATAATCCATATTACTTTGCCTACAAGGTAGGAAAGATGAACCAATGAGCCTGTTAGATACGAAACGCCGCCCAACACAGCGTGCAGCAGACGGCGGGGATTCTGCGCCGTTTTCAAGCATTTTTCCACGCCTCAGCATTTTTCTGGCTGGACGGCTTCGCCGTCCACGGCCCCAGCGCAGGTAACGCAAACCATTAGGCTTATACACATAAAGTGAGGCATCAAAAAATGAAGAAACTTGTTACTGGCTCAACAGGATTTATAGGCTCAGCAATCACGAGAGAACTAATCAAAAATGGGGAAGAGGTAAAGGTCTTAATCAGAAAAACCAGTGATACGCTCAACATCGACAAGCTCGATGTTGAGAGAGTATATGGAGATATTCGCGATGGCGATTCTATGAAAAGGGCTCTTAGCGGTTGTGACACACTCTATTTCACGGCTGCATATTTTGCTCACTGGGCCCCGGATCCCAAATTACTCTATGATATCAATGTCGGCGGTACGAAGGCTTCCCTCCAAGCAGCTCTTGAAGTTGGAGTGGAGAAAGTCATCTACACCAGCACCAACAATGCAATTGCTGCGAGTGGTTCTGTGCCTGCTAATGAAGAGAAGGCTTTTAATTATTGGGAATCCGGCGATCACTATTCCATGTCCAAATATATTGCCGAAAATGAGGCAAGAATTTTTGTTACACGGGGATTGCCAGTTGTAATGGTCAATCCTACTCTTGTTATCGGTACGAATGATATAAAGCCAACGCCATCAGGACAAATGATTATTGATGTCATCAAGCAAAAAATGCCCGGCTATATTGATGGAGGAATAAATATCGTCGATGTCGAGGATGTGGCCCGTGGCCATATCCTTGCTGCAAAAAAGGGCAGAGTAGGCGAAAGATA
>CALFXA010000138.1 GCA_937928015.1 uncultured Anaerolineales bacterium
CCAAAGGAGTGTTCGGGAAACGCGCCGCATAGAAAGCCGCGAGCACCCCGGGCGGAATGGCAAACACGGCAGCCAGGAGCGTAATAATCACCGTTCCCTGAATGGCATGCAGCACCCCTCCCCCACCCATGCCCAGCGGACGCGGTAGCTGGGTGAAGAAATCGAGGTTGATGGACTGGCCGCCCTTATAGATCACATAGCCGACGATCCAAAACAGGGGAACCAGCGCCAGCAGGGTCATCAGGCCCGTCAGCGACAACATCACCGCGTTGACAATCTTCCGCCGCGGGGTGAGGGCCGCCTGCTTCTCGGCGAGCAATTGCTGAAAGCGCCTGGTCGTTGCAGCGGTGGCGGTCATGCACGCGCCTCCTGCGGAGTCCGCCGCGCCACCCGCCAGACCAGCAGACGGGCGACCATGTTCAGCAGCAGGGTCATAAAGAACAATACCAGACCGATCTCGACCAATGCCTGGGTGTGGAGTTTGGTCACCGCCTCGGCAAATTCATTGGCGATGACGCTGGCCATGGTATAGCCAGGCCGCAACAGGGACGGCGAACCCTCAATACTATTGCCGATGACCATGGTGACAGCCATCGTCTCGCCCAGGGCGCGCCCCAGGCCCAGGATCACCGCGCCCAAAATGCCCGAAAGACCATAAGGCAACAGCACCTGCCAGATGGTCTCCCATTGGGTGGCACCCAGCGCCAGGGAGGCCTCCCGCTGACTGGGCGGGATGGAGAGCAACACGTCGCGGGTGACAGCCGTAATGGTGGGAATAATCATGATGGTCAGGATGAAGGCCGCCCCCAGACGCGAAGCGCCGCTCGGAGGGATGGGTCCCGTGAACAGGATGCTCAGCACAGGGGCTTTTCCAAGGGTCTCGAACAAGGCCTCACCCACGGGCGTCACCACCGCGGGCAAAAAGACGAAGATGCCCCACAGGCCGTAGACCACGCTGGGGATGGCGGCTAATAATTCCACCAGCCAGTTGAGGGGCATACGGAGCCAGTCGGGGCATAACTCAGACATGAAGATGGCAATGCCGAGGCTGATCGGGATGGCCAGTACGATGGCCGCCAGAGCGGTGAGCAGCGTGCCATAAATGAAGGGCCAGGCCTCGAACTTGTCATTGACCGGGTCCCAACGGGTGTCGAGCGAGGGTGTCAGAAAGCCCCAGCCAAAGGCGGCGCGGGCGTCAGCGGATTCGCGCCAGAGCATCCAGCCGATGGCAATCATCAACAGCATGACCAGCACGGACATGGCAATGATGATGGCCTGCCAGGGTTTGTCGCCGTGACGAACGCTCCGCTGAAGGCGCCTGAGCCAATGCTGCTCAGGCAGAGGAACAATATGTTTGGTCATCGATCTCTTCCATTCCCACAACCCACATCACTTCGGCCGGCATGTAGTCCCGACAGGCTGGAAAAAGGGATGTGTCTTGTGGCAAAAACAGGGAGTGGAGGGCCCCGCCGAAGCGGGACCCTCCAGGGACTGGGGGAGATAGCGGGGTTATTTGAGTACGGGCGCGCCGTTGCAGGTCACTTCGCCGAACTTGGCGAACACCTGCTCGCGGACGGCGTCGGGCAGAACCGAGTAGCCCAGAGCGCCAGCGCGGGAGGTAGCGGAGGGATCGGTCAGGGCCCACTGCAGGAAGTTGAGCAGCTTCTCAGCCTTGACGCAGTCGGTCATGCTGGTGGTGTGCAGGATGATGTAGGTGTAGCCCACGATCGGATAGGAACCAGCGCCTTCGCCGTCCACGATGGTGGCGGTGAGCTTGTCGCTGAAAGCACTCGAGAAGTCGGCCATGGCGGAGGCCACGCTGTCGGCATTGGCGGTCACCTTCTGGCCCGCCTTGTTGATCAGGTCAGCAAAGGCCAGGTTGTTGGAGACGGCGTAGGAAAGTTCGACGTAACCGAGGGAGTTGGGGGTATTGATGACAGAGGCAGCCACACCCGCGTTGCCCTTGCCGCCCACACCATTGCCAGCCTTATCAACAGGCCATTCGATGGAGGAGGCGCCACCGGCGGTCCAGTCCGCGCTGAAGGCGGTCAGGGCCTTGGTGAAGATTTCGGTCGTGCCAGAGCCATCGGAGCGATGCACAGCGGTGATGGTCTCAGCGGGGAGGTAATCGGCCAGGTCGGGATTGAGCGCCACGATGGCGGGATCGTTCCACTTGGTGACCTTGGCATTGTAGATGTCGACCAGGGTCTGGCGGTCGAGGATCAGCTTGGGGGCCTTGAAGTCGGCGGGATATTCCTTGGCGGGCGCGAAGTTATAGATCACGACCACGGCACCGGCCAGCATCGGGTACATCTGCAGATCCTTGCCCGAGGTGTATTCCTCGTCCTTCAGCAGGGAGTCGGAGCCGGCGAAATCGACGGTGCCATCGACGATGGCCTTCTTGCCGCCGCCCGAGCCGATGCCCTGGTAGTTGATGACCACAGCCGGGTCCACGTACGAGTAAGCATAGGTCCACTCGGTGTAAACGGGGAGCGGGAAAGTCGCGCCCGCGCCGTTGATCTGAACGGAGCCAGCGGGCAGTTCGGGCATGGAAGCGTCAAGGGTGGCGGTGACAACCTTCTCGACCACCTGGGTCTCGACGACAGTGACGGGGGTGGCAGGCGTACCACCGCAGGCCGCAAGCAGGAAGCTCAACGCGACCAGAACGAAGAACACAGGGCGAACAAAACGGGTCATTTCTTTTTTCTCCTTTGATTTATCTACGTGGCTGATGTTATCAAGCGGCTTTTAAGAGCAAGGGAAGAGGCGGTTAACGTTCAGTTAAGGTAGGCTGGACATTTTTTGATATTCCCCATTAAATAAACCTGCCCGCCAGGCCCAGTGGCGGGCAGTCCCCTTTTCAGGAGAAGAGAAGGAGGAGAAACCTGTCGCTACTTTTCTGCTTGTACGGCTTCCAGCAGCGTGGATTCCAAAGAGGAGGTGTCGTCCCAGGTCCAGGTGTTCAGATCGGTCAGGGCGCGGAAGGCGGTCAGGTCCAGTTGCATGGGCGTGACCGAGACAAAGCCCTCGGCCAGCGCACCCACGTCAGTGCCGCGCTCGGGGACACCGGTCGGCGCGTCGCCGCCGATCCAATAATACGGGCGATTGCGCGGGTCCACGCGCTCGTCGAGGCGGCTGTGATACACGCGCAATCCCTGACGGGTGAGCATGATGCCGCGGATCTTTTCGGCGGGCAGGAACGGCACGTTGACGTTCAACAGGATCTCCTGCGGAAGGTCGTTCTCGATCACCTGGCGGACTACCTTGCCCGCCGCCCGCGCCGCCGGGGAATAATCCACTTCGCCGATGTGTCCTTCGACGGCTTCGAGTGACACCGCCACTCCAGGCACGCCCATGATGACCGCCTCCATGGCGGCCGTCACCGTGCCAGAATAGGTCACGTCGTGACCGAGATTCGCACCCACGTTGATGCCCGAGACCACCAGGTCAATCGGTTCCTTGAAGTAACCCAGCGTAGCCAGCGCCACGCAATCGGACGGCGCGCCGTCGCTGGCGAAGGCCTGCGTGCCGTCGGCCAAACGGAATTCACGGACGCGCAAGGCGCGGTCCAGGGTTTTGACATGTCCGCCGCCCGACCAATTGCGGTCGGGAGCCAGGATGCTTACCTTGCCGAACTTGCGCATTTCCTGCGCCAGGGCCAACAGCCCGGGCGCCAATACCCCATCGTCATTTGTTACCAGAATGTGTTTCATTTTCTTTTCCATACCGTGTCATCATATCAAGGCAGGTTTAAGGGGAGTGCAAGAACGGGTTAACAACTCGTAAAGGTTGAGGATAAAAAAAGCCCCGAAGACCGGGGCAGCGATGAGGCATCATTTCTGAGTGCGCAGATAATCGCGCCGCTTCTGCCAGACGTCCACGCCGACCACGATCACCCAGGCTAGAAAAAGAACAGTTAGAAACATGGCATCACTCCTTGCCCCCATCTTACCGCGCAACGACCAAAGCGGACTTAAGAACCAGTTATCAAACAGTAAACAATTTTGTCAGGCCAGCGGGATCGTAAAAAAGAACGAACTGCCTTCCCCCTGACGACTCTCGGCCCAAATCTTTCCGCCGTGCGCCTCGACGATATGCCGCGCAATGGATAATCCCAGCCCGGTGCCGCCGCCCGAGCGCGAACGGTCGGATTTGTAGAAGCGCTCGAAGATGCGCGACAGGTCGTCGGCGGAGATGCCCACGCCCGTATCCCGCACGACGAAACAAACCGCCCCTTCGGCGGGTTCCGCCAAAAGGGCCACCTCTCCCCCGGGCCGCGTGAACTTGACCGCGTTGTGAATCAGGTTGACCAGCACCTGCTCCAGCCGCGCCTGGTCCGCGCGGACCTTCGGCAGGTCGGGCGAACAATCCACGCGCAGGGAGAGTCCCGCGCGCTCGGCCTGCAGACGCATCCGCTCGGCGGCCGAGGAAAGCAGATCGTAGGCGGGAACAGGCTGAAGGTTCAGGGCCACCTGCCCCGACTCGATGCGCGAGAGTTCAAGCAGCTCGGCCACCATCTGGGTCAGGGCGTCCGTTTCCACGGAAATCTGGTCGACAAAACGACGAGCGGCGGGCGGGTCTTCCAGCGCCCCATCCTGCAAGGTCTCGGTCAACGCGCGCAGGGAAGCCAGCGGGGTGCGCAACTCGTGTGAAAGGTTGCTGATGAAATCACGCCGGACGGTCTCAAGGCGGCGCAGACGGGTGAGGTCCTGCACGAGCAGCAGGCTGCCGCCGCGCGTATAACGGTCGGGAATCACGATGAGTTGCAGGAATTGTTTTCGCGCGGGAAGCTCGACGGAGTCGCTTTGCAGTTCACTGTTCTGCTGACTGCGCTGCCAGGTCTGGATGAGTTGATGATGGCGCAGGGTCTCGGTCACCGAACGACCCAGCAGATTCTCGCCGAAGAGCCGTTCGGCGGCGGGATTGGCAAACTGGATGCGGCCATCGGCATCGACGATGAGCACACCATCGGTCAATTGATCGAGGATGGCGGATAGCTTGGCGTGTTCGATATTGAGGGAATACAGTTGGAGTTGGACAGCGGAGAGCCGCGCACTGAGGGCGCTGGCCAGGTCACCGAGTTCGCTGGCAGACTCGGTCGGGTCTTCCTTGCGGCGAATCTGCTCGGCCATCGCACGGATGTCACGTCGCAGGGCAAGGTATCGCCAGGCCAAGAGGCCACATGCAACGAGCAAAACCGTGATGATAAATAGGGACCAGGTCATGCTTGGAATTTCAAGAATTTGTAGGTGAAACGGACGGAGGCAAGAGTCAGGAACCAGTTGAGCAGCAAAAGCGCCGCGCCTCCCGCCGCGATCAGGCCAATGACCATGCCGCGTGTCACGTCAAAGGGCAGGGCTAGCATCCCTTGCAAGTTGGCCTCGGTAAAGGGGTCCGCCAGCGCGATTATGGCGGAAGCCGCGCAAATCAACGCGAGAACAAAGGTAGTAAATTCTGATGCACGGATTGAGACTACGCGCAATTTCATTTCGTCCGCATGTTGAGATGCCAGCCTGCTGCCCAGGATGAATCCCGCGGGCAGCGCCAATCCGAGGTTAAAGACGGGCACTCCCATGAAAAATCCGAAGAGGCCGACCGAGTAGAAAACGAACACCACTACCCAGAACGGAACCCCGAGCGCGTCTGCGCCGTTGAGCCACTTTTTCAGGAGCGGGAAATCCAACAACAGGCCGAGCAGCAGACCAAACAATGCACCCAGGATAACCCAGGCTTCGGGCAGGAGAGCGTAGGCCAGCCACCAACCAGCCAAGAGGAAGGCCAGGGGCATAAGCGGAGCTAGAATCAGACCAAGAATGGAACGTTCCAGTTTTGTTTTCATGGGTTTATTTTGCCCGTATGGAACTCTCAAGGGCTTGCGATTCCTATCGAATCACCCCTCGAAGCGGTAGCCGCCGCCGCGCACGGTGACGATGCGCGTGGGGTTTCCCGAGTCGGCTTCGATCTTCTGACGCAGCCAGCGCACATGCACATCCACGGTGCGGCTGTCGCCGATGAAATCCCAGCCCCAGACGCGCTCCAGGATGAACTCGCGCGAAAGCATCTGTCCGCGATGTTCCGCGAAGAACAGCAGCAGTTGATATTCCTGCGGTTTGAGCTGCAGCGGCGTGCCGTTGAGGGTCACCTCGCGGCGGGTGCGGTTGACGGCCAGGTTGCCGAAGGTCAACACATCCTGCGTGGAGGATTCAGGCGCACGCTTCTGCAACTCGTCCTCGATCAGACGGGCACGGCGCAACTGCGCCTTGACACGCGCCATCAACTCACGCATCGAGAAAGGTTTGGTGAGGTAATCGTCCGCGCCGACCTCCAGGCCGACCACGCGGTCGATCTCGTCGTCGCGGGCAGTGAGCATGAGGATGGGCGTGCTCATCTCCCTGCGCAGAATGCGCGTGACCTCGAAGCCGTCCAACTCGGGCAGCATCAGGTCGAGCACGATCAGGTCGGGCTTCACGCGGCGGGCGGACTCCAAGGCCAGGCGTCCATCGCCGACGGCCTCCACCTCGTACCCCTCTTTTTTCAGGTTATAGGCCAGCGTTTCACGCAGGGCGGTTTCATCTTCGACTACAAGAACGATTTCTGTCATTTGTTAACACTATACCATAAAGGATTTTTTGGCTCTGTTAAGAGTCAGTTAAAACAAACAGCCACCCAACGGTGGCTGTTCTTTATCCGAAACGTCCCGTCACGTAATCTTCCGTGCGCTTTTCCTTCGGAGCCGTGAAGATGGATTTGCCTTCGCCATATTCGACCAATTCCCCTTGCAGGAAGAAGGCGGCGTAATCGGCAGTGCGGGCAGCCTGTTGCACGGAATGCGGGACGAGAATGACCGTGTATTCTTTCTTCAACTCCTGTAAGGCCGCTTCGACCTTACCCGTCGAGATCGGGTCCAGGCCACTGGTGGGCTCGTCGAGCAGGATGATCTCGGGCTGAAGCGCCAGCACGCGCGCCAGGCAGACGCGCTGCTGCTGTCCGCCCGAGAGGGCGATGGCGGGATCGTCGAGGCGATCCTTGATCTCGTCCCAGATGGCGGCCAGTTTGAGGCTGCGCTCGACGGCCTCGTCGAGGCGGGATTTGCGCTTCTCGCCTGCCAGTTCCAGGCCATAGGTCAGGTTCTGGCGGATGCTCATCGGCAGCACCACGGGGCGGGCGAAGACCATGCCCACCTTGCGTCGCAGGGCAATGACGTCCGTCTTCGGGTCGAGAATGTTCTCCCCGTCGATCAGGATGCGGCCTGCGTTGGCGCGAACCTCGGTCAGGTCGTTGAGGCGGTTGAGGCAGCGCAGCAGCGTGGACTTGCCTCCACCCGCGGGACCGAACAACACGGTCACCGCATTCTCGCGGACGTTCATGCTGATGTTGCGCAGCGACTCCACACCATCGGAGTAAGTCAGGGAAAGATTTTCAATAACGATCTTATCGGTCATGAGGTTTACCACTGACGGCGCGCGCGGGCACGGGAACGGATGCTAGTGGCGACCAGGTTCATGCCCAACACGAAGACCAACAGAACCAACGCCGTCCCGTATTGGATCTGGGGCGGCATCTCGGGCACCTGCGTGGAGATGACGAACAGGTGATACGGCAAAGCCATGGTCGCGTCGAAGGGCGAGTTAGGCAGGCGCGGCAGGAAGAAGGCTGCGCCCGTAAAAAGGATCGGCGCGGTCTCGCCTGCGGCGCGCTCCAGACCGAGGATGACACCCGTCAGGATGCCGG
>CALFXA010000139.1 GCA_937928015.1 uncultured Anaerolineales bacterium
CGGTCCCGTCACCGACCACCACCTCTTCCCCGACCCCCGAACCAACCCTGACCGCGACGCCGCTGCCGCCGCTCGAATTGCCCACGCTGATACCCAGCCCGCCACCGCTGGAAGTGTGGGACGGCCTGCCGACCTATCTGGGTGACTCGCAGCCTGGTTACTATTTCCGCGTGAAATACAACCCCGAGTTGTGGGCGCTGACCACCGACCAGTTCGGCATGCCCGCGCTGGCGCATCGCAAGATCGAATACTGCATGCTCACACCCACGGCAGGGCGCGGACTTCCGCCCAACGTGCGCGTCGAACACGATGTGGTTTACATCGACGGCCTGACCTATGACGTGGCGATGGCCTACGTCAACGAGGCGCTGGCCTTCATCACTTATCAGGGCAGCAACGGGACCATTTACACGGGCTTTCAACTCGACTTTCAAGGCTTGAGCGATGAGTGCCGCGCCGACGCGTTGGCGGTGCTCTCCACGCTGCAGGCCGTTCCCATTTCACAGGCTACGCCCCAACCCTAACGCCGCGGGGAGGATTCTTGACTCGGCTCAATCGTTTCATTGTTGCCATCTTGATCGTCGGGGGGACGCTGCTCGGCGTGCACGCGGCCCTGGCCCAGCCCGCCTCTGCGGCCGTCGAGCCGTTCCTGTATCCGCCGTTTCCCGGCAGCGCGTCGCAATCCTCGATCTTCGATCACACCTCCCCGAACTACAGCTTCGACGACAACCGCATCGTGACCTTCAACGGGAACACGGCGTATAAGAATTGTCCCTCGCCGCAGCCTGCAGGCGCGCGTCCGCCGGGCGGCATCTGCGACGCAGGCTACAACATCTACTGGTCGTACAGCCTGGGGGATTGGGTGGCTTACAACGGTCACGACGGCATCGACTATGGCATCTCGTACCGCCCCGTCTATGCCGCCGCCGACGCGGATCAGGTGGTCTATGCGGGCTGGTGGGACCCGCAGAATCACAGCTCCAACGTGGGTATCTATGTGCGCCTGCATCACTCGAACGGCTACACCACGCTCTACGGTCACATGAGTTCCGTCGCCGTGCAGGCCTGCTCCACGCCTGGCTGCATCTACCTCTCGCATGGCGAGATGATCGGCATCAGCGGCACGACGGGCAACTCATCGGGACCGCATCTGCACCTACAGGTCCGCAACCCCGCGCTCAAGGTGGTGGACCCGTACGGCTGGTCAGGTTCGGGTGCAGACCCGTGGACCTACAACCAGCCGCAGTCGCTGTGGATCTCCTACCCTTCGATGATCTATTACGGCGCGCAGATCCTGCCTTCGGGTGATCCCCTGGCCGTACCGTCCGCGCCGATAGGTGGCTTCGTCATCGACGACGGCAGCACGGGCTTCACTGAGAATCCGCCCAATTGCTGGATGCTCGCCAGCACGGTCAGCGCCACCAACGGGGTCATGCGTTATACCAAACCGCGCCTGGGCTCGCCGACCTGCACGGGCATCTGGGGCTTCCCAGCCAATGCGGCCATGGGCGTGTACGCGGTCTACATCCGCATCCCCGCCATCAAGGCTACTTCGCAGGGGGCGGTGTACACGCTGCATCACGCGGGCGAGGACGATCAGGTGGTCATCAACCAGGATGTCTTCCCCAACAATTTTTACGTGACCGATGGCTGGGTTTACGTGGGTAAGTACATCTTCAATGGCAACGGCGCGGAGTATGTGCAGTTGACCAACCGCACGCAGGACCAGTCCGATACGGTGGGCAGTCTGGAACTGGGCGCGGACGCCGTGCGCTTCGTGCTGCTCGGCGACTCGACTCCCACCCCGCCGCCGATCCTCACCTCCACTCCCACGCGCACCGCCACCAACACCTTCACCGCGACGGTCACGCGCACGCCGACCTTCACGGGTACCCCCACGAAGACCTTCACCCCGACCTTCACGCGTACCCCAACGAAGGCCCCGACCCTTACGTTCACGCCCACGCCGAGCAAGACGCCCACCGCGTCCCGCACGGCCACGTCCACGCGCACCCCGACGAACACGTACACGCCGACGAATACACGGACGCCGACCTTTACGCCCACGTCCACGTTCACGCCGACGGCCAGCAGGACCCCGACCGCTTCGCGGACACCCACCAACACGCGGACCTTCACGCCGACCCGTACCCCGACGAACACCCGCACCCCGACCTTCACGCCGACGGCCACGTTCACGCCCACACCCAGTAAGACGCCGACGGCTTCGCGCACTCCGACCGCTACCCGAACCCCGACGGCCACGCGGACGCCGCGTCCCACGGCCACGCCGCAGTATACGGAGGTCAAGGTCTATTTCGTGGATGCGGCACGCTACAACGCGGGGAGCCCGCCGTATGAAGTCTTCGGCAAACGCTGGGCGCCGTCCAATGCGTTGTATGCCACCGTGTTGACCGAGTATTTCAAGGGTCCAGGCCTGACCGAGAAGAACGATTACGGTTGGATCGCCTTGTACAACGGTTATACAGGCTACTCCAAAGTCGAGGTCTCCAACGGCATCGCGCGCGTCTTCCTGAAAGGTACCTGCGATCACAGCGGCGCGACGTACACCATCGCGGACCTGCTGCGCGCCAGCCTCAAGCAATTCAGCGCAGTCCAGTATGTGAAGATCTATGAGAACAACGTGACCCAGGACCCTGACGGTTTGAGCGATTCCATCCCTGCGTGTTTACAGCCTTAGAAAGGAAAAAGTATGTCCACTGCCCCCAAGGCCCAAGTCCTCGACCTGGCCGACCTGGCGCAATACCAGGAAGGTTCGGTCGTCAGCCGCCAGATCACCAAAGCGGAGGCTGGCAACGTCACGCTGTTTGCCTTCGACGCGGGACAGGAACTCTCCGAGCACACCGCTCCGTTCGACGCCCTGGTCCACATCCTGGACGGCGAGGCGGAGGTCCGCATTTCGGGCCAGCCGTTCCAGGTCCATGCGGGACAGGCCATCCTCTTGCGTGCCAACGAGCCGCACGCGCTCAAAGCCACGGCGCGTTTCAAGATGTTGCTGACGATGATCCGCGCGTAGAAAAAATACAGCGCCCAAGCGAACCTCCGCTCGGGCGCTGTCGATTCTCTCGAAACGGGATCAAGAGTCGGGGCGGATGACGATGCTGTTCTGGTCGAAGAATTTCGTGATGCGGGTGCGGTAGGGGTTCAGGAGTCCCAGGTGGGTTACCATCAGCACGGAAAAGGTCAGCATGGCAAAGAAAAAGACCAGGTCGCCCACCAGGAACCAGCCGCCTTTGGCGTTACTGGTGAATACATAGCGGACCACGATCAGCCCCAACTGGCCGAGGTTGATGACCAGCAGCGGGACGGCAAAGGGCCGCAGGTCATGTTCCTCCAATATCAGGTGCAGACCCACCACCACCGCCAGTCCCGCCGCAGTGATTAACAGGTAGGCTATATAGTGCGGGAAATCATAGCCCTGTTTGAAGAGGCGTTGCAGGATGGTGATATACAAGCCGCTGGTCCCTAGCAGGGAAGCCCAGGTGTAGATTTTGATGACGGTCGGGAGGATCAGGTTTCCGTAGACGCGGATCGAGATTACCGCCGAGAGCCAGCCGAAGACGTAGGCCAGTCCCAGCACCGTGGCTTTCGCCCACATGGTTTCCATGTTGCTGAACAACCCTTCCCCAAAAATATCCAGGATCAGTTTGGCGCCACCGCCCAGGGCGGCCGTCAGCGCGCCGATGCTGAGAATCAGGGTCAGCACGCTCAACAGTCCGCGCTGGGAGACTTTACCTTTCATGGACGGGCGCGGCGTGGTGGGAGTCGGCGGCAGGGGCCTTTCCACGGGCGTCGGCTGGACGAAGGGATAAACCTTGGGGAGGTTGTTCTTCTTATTGCTCATCGTGTCCTGCCATTCAGGGATGGGATCGTCTCTCCTGATATAGACTTACGCCACGCGGATTCCGTTCCAGTCGCCGCTCTTCAATTCGGCGAAGAACGTCTCGCGGTCGTCGGTCTGCTGAATCTTTTCGCCCGCTTCCTTCGCTTTTTGCAGGAAGCGCTCCGCGTCGGCGCGTTCGCCTGCCACCGCGTGGGCACGGGCGACGGCTTCGTAGGCAAAGGCAAAATCGAAGTCCTGCATCTCGGCCTGGTTGGCGTGCAGAATTTCCGCGCAGCGATAGGCGTGCTTGAGGGCCTGCCTGCCCTCTCCCAGCACGGCATAGACACGGGCCAGCAGCCACTCGCCGCGCTGATGGCGCAGCGCCGTCCCCGTGGAGCGCCAATGGGCCAGGGAACAATGCGCGTAATCCACCATGCGCTCCTCTTCGTCCAGGGTTCGTTTGGGCTTTTCGAGCAATTCCCAGGTCTGGGAATGATAATCGACGGCAAAATAATGGTGTGCTTGTGAAATGGAGTAGGTTTTTTCTTCCATGTGGGTGTCTGGCGCCCCAGGCAGGCTGGGTCGTCTCCTTTGAATGAGAGAGTCTGTCCACATTGTAGGGGATTTTGAGGAATGAGGCAATGGGCGGATGAGAATATGTGCCAGTATAATTTCGGCATGGATACCTCTTCCTTTTCCCTGCAGCCTGCCTCTGACTTTCCTCTGGCCGATCTGGCCGACCTGTTGACGCGTAGTTTCGAGGGGTACTTCGTCCCGATCCGCATGGACGTCAGCGCCCTGTTGGGAATGATCCGCCGCGACTCGGTCGACCTGACCTGCAGCCGCGTCCTGCTGGCGAACGGTGAACCCGCCGCCCTGGCGTTGATCGCCCGCCGCGGGTCGGCCAGCCGATTGGCGGCGATGGGCGTGATCCCCGTTTGGCGGGGCAGGAGTGCAGGGTCCTGCATGGTGGAGCGGTTGATCGAGGAGGCCCGTCAGCGCGAGGAGCGGACCCTGTACCTGGAGGTCATCGACAGGAACGAGGCCGCCATCCGCCTGTACGAGAAATATGGCTTCCACAAAATGCGCAGGTTGTTTGGGTTTGCAGCTTCCGCACCTGCGGGACGGCCCGCCGCGTTGACCGAGGTGGAGATTCCCGAGGCGGCCGACCGCGTCATCCATCATGGATATGCTGAACTGCCCTGGCAATTGGCGGGTGAGACCCTGTCCCTGTTTGCCACGCCCTCACGCGCCTTCCGCCTCGACTCGGCCTATGCCGTCACCTCGACCCTGAGCGGCGGACACGTCTCACTCTGGTCGGTGCTGACGGAACCGCCCGCGCGCGGGCAGGGACAGGCGCGGCGTCTGTTGCGCGCTCTGTTTGCGGCCTATCCCAACAAGACCTGGCACGCCTCCGCACTCTTCCCCGAGGAGATGGGCGGCTTCTTCGAAAAGGCGGGATTTGTAAAAGAAGACCTGGGGCAGTTTCAAATGAAGCTGGAATTGTAAAGAAAACATCCGAAGTCATGTGACTTCGGATGTTTTTGTCAGGCAGTTTCGAGGCTTTGCCCTGCATTCTTCATCAGCCAGACGTAGCCATCTTCCAGGCCAGGCTGCGACGGCTGGGCGGCCGTGTATCCGTTGATATTGGGGCCGACGAGGCGGTACTGCGTCCCTTCGGCCAGGTGTAACATGGAGACGACGGTCAGGTCGTGGTTCGGCTTCTCCAGGCCCGACATGGTCAGGGTCCATACATGACCTTCAGCAGCCTTCAAGATTTCGGCGGGGCTGCCGCGGAAGAGGATGCGTCCCTTGGCGAGCACGGCCAGGTCGCGGCAGGTCTGACCGATGTCTTCCACGATGTGAGTCGACAGCAGCACGACGCGATCCGCGGCCAGATTGACGAGTAGATTGCGGAAACGGATGCGCTCCTCGGGGTCGAGGCCCGCCGTGGGTTCATCCACGATGAGAATCTTCGGGTCGTTGACCAGGGCCTGGGCGATGCCGACGCGGCGCTTCATCCCGCCCGAGAAGCCTTTGATCTTGCGCTTCGCCACATCACGCAGGCCGACCATCTCCAGCACCTCAGCCACACGTTTGTTCCGCCTGGATGAGTCATCCAAGCCTTTGAGGATCGCCATGTAATCGACAAATTGCTCGGCACTGAGTTCGGTGTACATGCCGAGTTCCTGCGGCAGATACCCGAGCATGGACTTGACCGCGTGCTTGCCCGCTTCGGTGGTGAGGTCGTGGCCGTCCACGCGGATGGAGCCGCTGCTGGGGTTGATGATGCCCGCCAGGATGCGCATGAAGGTGGTCTTGCCCGCGCCATTGGGCCCGAGCAGGCCGAACATGCCAGAGTTGATTTGCAGGTCCACGCCGTTGAGCGCGTGGACGGTCTTGCTGCCCGTGCCGTAGGTTTTGGTGAGTCCGGTGATTTGAATCATGGGGATGTCCTTTTGGTTCGTCATTACGAGCCGCGTTTTTTTGCGGCGACACTTGCGCCGCGCGCCAGTGCGGTGAGCAATCCCATGATTTAGTAGGAGATTGCTCGGGCTCCGCCCTCGCAATGACGGAAAATCAGATGTATCTTTCCTGTTTGTGCAGCAGCAGCCATGTGAAGAAAAGAAATGCGGCTGACCCGCCGAAGAGTGCAATTTGGTTCGACCAGAGGTCGGGATGTTCGGGGGCGAGGATGCCCATGAAGAGGTAGGCATACTTCCAGTTGTTGGCCGCCATGCCGTCGCGGATGATGATCTCGATGATCCACACCAGGCCAACCAGGAAGGCACCGATCATGGTCTGTGCACCGAGGATGGCGCCGAAGGTACCAAGGGCGATCATCACAAAGGTTGGGACGATCCACGCGAGGTGCAGGTGGAGTTCATCCCCAAGGGGCGCAAGGTCCACGCCGATGAGGCGGGCGAAGACGATGAAGGCGAGCGCGCTCAACGCCTGGATCAGGAAGAGCAGGGCCGTCCGCTCGAAGAGGATTTGCGCGGCGCGGATGGGTGTCGCAAAGCGCAGTTCCAGCGCGGGGTCGTCGAGGATGGCGTAGGCGGCCATGATCCCGCCGATGAGCGGAACGGCGACCCCGATGTAGGCGCGGGTGATGTTGAAGTTCTGGTCTTCTTTGTGCAAGATCAGGGTCAGGATGACGAAGAAGGCCCAGAATGCCAGCGGAAACCAGAGTTGGTCGAGGCGATAGGTCAGGAAGGTGTATTTCAAGGAGAAACGTTTCATGCCGAATCCTATGCGCGGCGGGACTGCCATCGCAGATACCCGTTGAGGACGACCATCACGGCGGCGATGCACAGCCCGAGCACGATCAGGTTCAGGGTGGCGTCCCCGGCGGAATAAGTCAACGGTTCAGCGGCGTTGATGAAGCCGCCGAAAAGTCCCTGGTAGGCGTACATCCCGCTGACGGTGAGCAGGGTCCCGTTGAGGGTGGGAAAGAATTCAGGGCTGATGTAATTGCCCCAGAACCAATATCCTGTGAACAGAATTTGATAGACGCGCAGCGGCATGATGAGCGGACAGGCCAGTGAGAAGGCGGTCACGAAGGCAAAGGCGGGCACCATGATGGCAAAGAATGCCAGCGTCATCGGGTAGAAGAAGCCGATGGGCGCATTGCCAAACCCGATGAACAGCCCCGTGATCAGCCATAGCCAGACCAGCACGGACGCAAGCGATGCCGTCAGCACGCCAAAATATTTTCCAAGTGTGTACTCCAAAATGCTGAGCGGAGTGCTTTCCTGCAATTCGCGGATACCCTGACGGAAATCGCGCTGCATGCGGTCGGCGGAGAGGATGCCCACGACGACGGGCAGGAAGAGGTTGAACGTGAAGGCCATCTGTCCTGCGTACTGCCAGCTCTGTTTGTCGGTGAGGATGGTGACTTCCTCCTCTGGCACGGGATACATGACCGTGACAGAATAGAAGATCAGGACCAGCCCATACGCGATCCACAAACCGGGGCGGCGCAGGGACATGTTGAGTTCATGGCGAAATACGCCAAAAAGACGAGACATGGAAACTCCAGTGATGTTCCGTCATTGCGAACCGCGTTCTTTGCGGCGAAGCAATTTCATGGTCAAGCAGAAGATTGCTTCGTCGGGAAGAACACCCTCCTCGCAATGACAAAGAGGTTTTTATATTGCAATAGACCGTCGCCACTGCACCTGTTCTCGTCCAGACGACCATAGTGCAAACAGGATCAACACCAGGCCGACGGAGAAGAGCAGGGCAGGGTCATGCCAGAACTGGCGGTACGACTCAAGCCACGGGGTGAGAAAGGCAAACCATTTGCCGACGGAGGTCCATGCGAGATATTGCATCGACCAGAGCGCGTACGAAATGAAGAGCGCATTGCCTGTGCCGATCCACATGGAGAGCAGCAGCGCCAGCGCAGAAAGGAAGGTCATCGGTGCGAGCCAGCCGAGGATGAGTTCACCCAGGGCTTGCGGCGGCAGGATGAGAAGCAGTCCTGCCGTGGCGCACAGGGCGAGAAACACGTTGTACGCAGAGACCAGCGTCAGGCGCGCCAGCAGAATCTTCCAGGGTGAGGTGGGCGTGGAAAAGGTCAACTCGGCGGCGGGGTCGTGCTCCGAGCCGTAGACCAGAGTCATCGTGCCGGCAGCCAGGATTGGGGCGAAGAAGTACAGCACCTCCACGCGCGCCGCCAGCAGCGCCATGGCCAAAAAGATGACCATCAATGCAGCCGAGCCGATCCACAATTCGTTGTGCATCAGCATCAATTGCATACGCAATAACTGGA
>CALFXA010000140.1 GCA_937928015.1 uncultured Anaerolineales bacterium
CGAGATATCCACTCGTGACTGGAGTTCAGACGTGTGCTCTTCCGATCTGTGACATGGGCGATGGTGCGGGCCGCTACATCGCCAGCACGGTCGAGGAGTATCAGGCCTTCCGCCTGAAATACAGCTCGCGAGCCTACGAAGTGCTGGAAACCGTCCGCGAGATGGACAAGGCAGCCGCCCAGGAATGGCCGAATCCACTGCAACAGAGGCTGATGTGAAAAAAATCCTGTACCACGCTTTTATGACCCTGGCCATGATCAGTGCGCTGGCCGCCTTGGGATTGTCCTGCTACTGGCTTGGCCATCTTGACGGCGCTCTGGATCCAGCCCGCGAAGTAGAGCGCGCCATGTGCCTGAGCGGAGAGACCGCATTGCGCGTGTCGCCGACTGGATACATCCTGGCCACGATCCCCGCAGACGCTCAGATCTGGCTCATGGACCTGGACCTGCCGTTTGCCCACGTGGCCTACTACGAAGGCGGCAGCTGGATCGAGGGCACGATCACCGCATCCACTCTGGAGGTGTGCCGATGACGAAGGGCACCGCCGTGAAGGTGATCGAGGTCAAGCAGGCCCCAACACTTGGCGACCCCGCCATGATCAGCGGGATCCGCGACAGGGCTGCCGCCGAGGCCTGGGGCACGAAGCACGGCTATGTGACCGTGTACTTCCTGGCCAGCAGGCAGCGCGTGTATGCCGAACGCATGCAGGCCGTCGCTGCGCAGGCTGCAGCCCTCGAAGCGCGATCCGAGCAGCTGGTGCTGTTCGCGGAGGGCAAATGAAATACCTGCTCGGCCAGTGGGACCGTGCGCGACTGATCGGCAAGGAACTGCGCACCGAAGACGGCTGGCTCACGATCAAGGCCGCTGAAGATGGGTGCAGAACCATCATATTGACCCTGTCCGACGATTCAACCGTCGAGATCGGGATCTGGGAAGAAGTGGAGATTCGCGATGGACAAAAATAATGGCAGTCACGGTTTGGCTGGCGCGTTCCTGCGCGCGGCAACGGCCGATATCCCTACAGCGCACTTTGTTGGTTTGGATATGGGAGCCAAGCCCGACCGCACGGTCGTGGTGTGTCAATTGGAATGCACGGAATGCAGGATCGTCACGCCGCATGAACTGCTGCATGGCCGCTGGTCCTGCGTGTGCTGCGGGACGCTGAGCAAGTAAGGCGGTGAGAAATGAAGAAAGTTCACTTCAATTCTTTTGGTGACTCTTTAGGCCGTACATACGCCAATTGTGGAAAGCCTTTGGCCCACCTAGAGTCGACCGATTTGCCAGAAGAGATCACGTGCCAGTCATGCCGCAATATCGCCTCAGATACTGCTGCACACCGTGTCTATGACCTCTCGCATAAACTAGCCGCGTTCGTTCGTACCATCGAATTCAAGCAATCCGATGACCCAAATATCACGCTGGTCAAGGCCGATCAGTGGGCGCAAGTCGGGATCCTGCTTTCCAAGATAAAAGAACAGGAAGACATTTGCAAGAAGCTAGGCAGAGCCTACTTATAAGGCTCGAAAGGACGATATGTCGACGCTAATCCTTGTGATTGCCTTGTTGATCGTGTTGGTCTTTGGCGTGGTCTCGGCGATGAGCGCTTATGCATCCGCCCGCCAGGCCGACGCTGTGATCGAGACCGCCCGCGTGGCGCAGGTCAACGCCGTGGGTAACCTGATCACCATCCTGGCGCTGATCTTTGCGATCGTCCTGCTGGTGGCGTTGATCGTGGCTGCCCTGTGGTGGATGAGCCAGAAGAACAGGTCCAGGGCGTATGCAGGATACAACCAGCGTGCGCCAGTGCAAGTGCAAACGCCGCCCGTCGACATCAACATGCTGATGCAGTTGGAAATGCTGCGCACCCTGCGCTCGTTCCACCAGCCGACTCAGCCTCTGTTGACCGATGGAAATGCCGACGAGGCACAAGGTGAACAGGTCGATTTTCCTCAATGGCTGCGGAGGTAGGCATGAAGGCGATTTGGATGATCCTCCCCCTGATGCTACTGGCTGCGTGCGTGCCGATGGAAACGCCCACCAATGATCTGTACGCAGATGCTCAGAGTTCGCGTGCCACGATGATCGTCGCTGAGCAGGACCTTACCTCCACGGCAGGAGCGCCCATCACGAACATCACTGAGACGGCTGCGGCGCTGATCGTGGCTCAGACAAAAAATAGCATCGATGGAACTTCTACGGCAATTCTATGGACCCCGACTCCAAGCCAGACCCCGACGATCACTCCCACGCCTACCCCGAACGCCACCGCCACGCTGACTTTTGCTCAGTTGGAGGCAGACAGGCAGAAGATATTCAACGATACCCAGCGGGACAACCTCGAACTGGAACGCCAGCGCAGCATGAATACCTTCTGGGCTGTCCTGCCTGGCATCGTCTTTGCCATTGTGGCCGTGGTGCTGATCCTTGGCTTGATCTGGCTTGCCCGCCGCGAACAGTTCCGCCCAGTGCCCGTCGATCCGCGCGGGAACCTCCTGCCGATCATGGACTATGTGAACGGAACAGTCACAGATGTGGATCGGGCCCCCAATTACCTGAGTGGAACGACACGCAAGGACCTGCCTGCCTTGCCTGCCGTCACGTCCAGCCGACAGGATGGTGTGACAGAGCGGGATCAGACGGTCGACCTGATCACACGCGGGCTACCCAGCAGTGGCGCAAGCCAACCCGAGCGGAAGAAGATCGTGCAGCAACATGCCGCCGCGCTCGGTGCTGGGACCAACCTGCAGAACCGTTTCAGACTGCTCAGCGATGGAAGCGGGCTGGACGTCATCGATGCCGAGATCATCCAAACGCTGGATAACGACTGGAAGGAGACCCGATGAACGCAATCACTCCATACAACTTTCCTGAGCAGGTCGCCTGGAAGACCCTGGCATTGCTGGCCGAACGCAAGGTGATGTTGTATTCCTCGGGTGTGGCATTCTACGTCTGGCAGCGCGAGGAGAGGATCGTGGTGGCTTTTGACCCATCCGCCGTTCAAGTCGAGCGCATCGATCAGGCTTTTGCACATGTGCTCTCGACACGCCTGCATGGACGCCGCGTGGTGCGCACCAACAGCCGCGGTTTGTTCCTGCAGATTGGGCTGGATATCCCTGCCGCCGAGATGCCGCTTACCGCGCAACCGCTCGATATGAGCCGACAGGCTACGCCCTGGCACATGCCGATCGGTGTGACAACGCGCGGCCCGTTGTGGATCAGCCTGCTCGATGCCGACTCGATCCTGATCGGCGGCAGCCGTGGCGGTGGGAAGAGCGGCCTGACCCACGGCATGCTTCAGGCGCTCCTGCATGGCGGGAGTACCGAGGTGTACGCTACAGACGGGAAGCGTGGTGCTGAGTTTGGGCGCTATATCGGGCATCCGAGGTTTCACTTCATGGCTGACCCGAAGAAAGGCCTCTCCAGCCTGTCCCTGGAATTGGCACACCGCCTCGACGTTCTGACCAAAAGCGGCTATCCCAACATCCTCATGCATAACAGAGCAGGGGAGGAGTTAATCACGCCCATTGCGCTGTTTGTGGACGAGATCGCGGAACTGGATGATGCCACGAAGGAACTGATCAAGGGCATGGTGAAGTTGTACCGCGCTTCTGGGCTGTACCCGATCCTGGCTACCAATGACCCGACTCAGTCTTCCATCCTGATGAAAACGAACCTCAGCACCCGCATTTGTTTCCGTGTGCCGTCCTGGAATGACAGCATGACGGTTCTTGGCGCGAAGGGTGCAGAAGACCTACCGCAGGCTGAGCCTGACAAGCCTGGGCGTGGAATGATCGTCTGGCATGGCCGCCTGACCCAGTTCATGCCGTATGTGATTACCTGGCCTACACCTTCCGAGGATGCACGCAGGCAGTTGGCTGATCATCTGAGCGAGCTTGCCCAGCCGAATACAGCCGCAGCGGATGCAGACTCCGAACGGATCCTCGCACTGGCAACTGCTGGAAAGAACGAAGCGGCCATCATCCGCGAGGTCTGGGGCATTACGGGAGGCGGATCCTTCTACAAGCGGCAGGCGCAGGTGCGCGAGATTTTGTCGAAAAAAGGCACTTCTTCTTCTTCCAACCCACCTTTTGGCCTGCAAAATGGCCTGGAAGTGGCCTAGGAAGAAGAAGAAGAAGAGAAATTGACCATGTATGACACCATCGATGATGTCCATACTGATCCGCGC
The DNA here is from genome assembly GCA_937928015.1 of uncultured Anaerolineales bacterium. GTDB lineage: Bacteria > Chloroflexota > Anaerolineae > Anaerolineales > Villigracilaceae > JACPVF01. The sequence continues at coordinate 4,187 of CALFXA010000140.1, forward strand.
AGCCTGTGGTTGGCTGAGGTGCGCGAAGAGGCTGCGGCCGCCAACCCACTCCGTGGATATTGTGAACGAGTCTACTTCGAGCGCACCACCTGCAAGCGGCGTAGTGGATCCAAAAAGGGTAAAGCGCGCAGGCGCAAGACGCGCGAGGTCGAGCTGCTCAGGTTCCTGCCATCTGGGCGTTGTGTGGCAGTCCGTGATCTCGATACGCCAGGACTCGATGCGCTGGCTGAAGAAGCGCTCAATGGCCATCACATCCCGCCGCACATGACACCTGGTCAGTTATTTCTGGATTACTTCCGCCAGTTATGAAAGGAGCAGTTTATGAAGACAAAAGAGTTCGTTGAGTTGGTCGCCAAAATGCGCGAAGAACAGCGCGCTTATTACTCGCTGAAAGGTGCCTACCCCATCGAGGCAGGCAAGCGCCTGATCCAGGCCAAGACGCTGGAGCGCCAGGTGGATGCGGTGTTGAAGCAGGGACTCGAACCTGACGGGCCGACCGCCGTCCAGCCGCAGCAGGATGGGCTGTTCCCTGCTTGACTTCCTGGCCGACCTGCGGCCCTCTGTGACGAAATTCATGCAAAGGAGCGAATATGGAAAAACTGATGCGTAAGGCCCCAATTGCCGCCGTGCTGGTGGCCCTGATCATCCAGGTCGAGCGGGTGACCGAGTTTGGAGGCCGACTGAATGCTGGTCCGCTGGCGATGGTGTTCGCCATCTTCCTGGGGGGCGTGATCTTCGTGCTCAGCTATTGGTCCGAGCGGGCCAGGTACGAGGTCACAGCTCAGCCAGAGGACAAAGCACGTTACTCCCAGCAAATGCGGATGAAACGCCTGCACGACGAGGTTGGCAGATCGGTCTGGGGGTGGCTGGTGATCTTCATGTTGATCGACGGCGGTCTCAACCTTGCCGAGACCTGGCTGGCTTTGCCAGAGAAGGCGGAGGCGGTATTGAGGGCGGGCGCCCTCGCTTATGGCATCTTCCCGACGCTGGCTGCGCTGGGCCTGGGGCGCCTGCAGTCGAGCCTGGATCGCCTGCCGACCGCGCCAACCAAGAAAACCACGCTGGCAGGCCTGTTCGACGCGATCTTGCGCAAGCTGGAAACCCGCGTAGAGCAAGGCGAGGCGCAAGGCAAGCAAGCTGAGCAAGTTGCCCCCGTTGCCCCGCAAGCCTTGCCTGCAAGCGAGGAGGGACTTGCGCAAGTTGCCCCCGCAACACCTGCAAGCAGTGACAAGGGCTTGCGCAAGTTGCCCCTGCAAGACGCGGAGTTGCTTGTCATCTGGGAGCAAGACCCGCAAGCAAGTGACAGCAAGGTTGCGCAAGTTGCTGGTGTGAGCCGACAAGCCATCCAGCAACGCCGTGAGCGCTTGCAGGCAAGCGGTGCAATCCGAAAAACCGACCAAGGGATCCAGATTGTGGCGGTTTCGCTGGCTGACGCGATGGCTGATGTCAGGAAGGAGCAGGCATGAGCACGCTGGCAATCCCTCCAAAACAAGTGCGGCTATATCGGATGCTGTGGGACCGCTGGATCATCGTTCTGCGGATCCTGTTCGACCTGGGTGCTGGTTCGCACCCGGTGCGTTGGCAGGCAGTAGCGGACACGCTTCTGGTCGACAAAAAGACTGCGCAGAAGTATCTGCAAGGGTTGGTGCGCGACGGTCAGATCGTGCCAGTGGGCGGCGGGTACACACTGACGCAGGCGGGCATGGATATCCTGCTCGAAAACGAGGGGGGAGAAAGTCTCCCCGCTGGGGAAAAATTCCTGGGGAAAAATTCCCAACTACTAGAGTCAGTAGTAGTAGTAGATTCTGAATCTAAATTAACAACTACTCCTACTACTACTAAGTTGGGAGAAAATCCTGGGGAGAAAATCTCCCCTGCCAATGATGAGGTTGAACGGTTTTTCTCGCCAGAGGTTCAGGCGGCATTGGATCACGCCGATCTGCTGTTCGATGGGGCAATTGTCATGCAGGATAACCTTCCACATTACCTGCACATTGAGAAGGTGCTGGGGTGGCTGGCATATTGTTACGACAATCGGGGCAGACTCACCGGGCCAGCAGGATTGGTCCGCAAGAGCCTCAAAGATCCAGCTGGGCCCTCGCCCTCGATGAAATACATGAAAGATCCGTTGACATTCCTGCCGGACGATTATCTAAGCGCCATCGGGAAATATCACAAGGTCTGCGGTCGGTGCGAACAGGAATTTACAGACGTCCAGGCTTATGACGCGCACCTGGAAGCATGCATTCTCACTCCCGTTCCCGAAGATGACGATAAGAGTGCGGAAGCCTGCCTAAGCCCAGATGAGACAGTTACCGCCTCCATACGCGATACCTGGCGGGATGTGTTGGTCAACCTACAGGGTGAAATGGCATCTGCGAGTTTCCATACATGGGTTGAGTGGACTGAACCTATCCACTACGAGGATGGAGTGCTGCAGGTGGCAGCACGAAACGCTTATGCGCGAGACTGGCTGGAAAGCCGAGTATCTGCACGTGTGCAGGAACTGGCTGGATGCCGTGTAATGTTCGTGGCGGGCGTTGCTGTAGAAACGGAGGATGAATGAACCAACTGTTTTGTGACGGAGGCGTTGTAGGTGCGAACCCATCGCTAATCGGTGGGACGTATGCGTGGCGGCTGGTCGTGGATGATGTCCCTGTGGCTGAAGGTGCACACTTTATCAGCACGGTCGACGCACGTGTGCCTGCAGTAACCAACAACCTGACCGAGATGCTGGCAGTAATCAAAGGGCTGGAGGCTTTGCCCGTTGATTGGTGCGGCACGGTGTTGAGTGATAGTCAGATTACGCTGGGTAGATTGTTCCTGGGATGGAAATGGAACAATATCCCAGCTTGGGCACATCATCGCTTTCAGGCCGTCCGCGCGCGGCTGGTCCACTTCGATAAATTCGAGCGCGTTCTGCTGGCTGGACATCCAACGCGCGCCCAACTGGCTGCAGGAATTGGCAGGCACGGATATCCAGTCAGCATACACAACGTGTGGTGCGATCAGGCCTGCGGAAAGGCAGGAGCGGATGCGCTACAGGCTATGCAATACAAGTTTTTGCCGACTGCGGAGGTATTTCATGCCTAATCAAATGCCTGCAATGATCAAGAAATGGCATGTTCGTATTGAGTTCAAATGGTTTGATATCTGGTTAGGCGTCTTTATCGACCAACCTGGCAAGGCTATCTATATTTGCCTATTGCCAACGCTGCCGATCAAAATCTGGTTTACAGAGCATAAAACATGCACAACCTGTGGCGCTCTATTGAATAAAGTGGCCGTCGACACTGGCGACGGTTGGCTTTTGACATGGGAATGCAAAGAATGCGGCTGCGATGAAGATGATTTCATCGACTGGCCATTTGGCGAAGAGGCGCTGTCTGTGAACGATCTCATCCGCCGTGGCTATGAGGTGGTGTGATGCCTAAAACCTTCATGCAAGAACTTGAAGAGTCCAATGAACCGCTAAACCTATGGTTCGAGCTGTCCTACGCTCAATATCTGACAGTACCTCGCCTGGTCATGCAATCGATGGATATTGAGTGGCAGCGTAAGATGGCTTTGCTCCTGCAGGAGCTCGACGAAACGTTCGACTGGCGTCCTCGGGAAGGCAGGTATTTTGTGCGGCTGAGAGATGACCGCGGCCGCTTTCAGGATGCGCCGCTGGCTGATTATCGTCGAGGTAATTGCGAGCACCTGCGTATCAGGAGCAGATAGGTCGATAAAAAGCATGTCTAAATCACCATCAAATGTGACCCCGCCAGCCATTCCGCCACCAGCGCCGCCTCAGCGGCTTCCGCTGAACAATGCAACTCTCACGGTCCTGCGCCGTCAGATCAACCAACAGGCAGTGATCAATCGGTCAATTCACTACCTGGCGCAGAACATCTTCAAGCCGAACACTGAGATCAAGTACAGGCTCGGCGCCCGCGATTACTTCGGGCGAGTCCTGGAAATTGTTGGAAATCCTGGGGAAACTCAGGTGCGTGTCGTCAACCTGGTCACAGGCAAGAAACGAAACCTGCGACTTATTGATATCATCGGAATTGTACAGGAGGCATAATGCTGGCATCTGACATCCAGAACAAGATCATGAGTTACGTCCACGCCAATAGCGGCTTCGAGACCAAGCGCACCTACGTGGGCATGAGTCATTTAGGCGATTGCCCAGCTGATCAGTTCGCTGCCTTTCGAGATGGGCTGACCGAGACAGATTACAACCACCGCATGGCGTACCTGGGATATGCGCTCGAATACATCGAGAAGGATATCCTGGTCAAGACTGGCGTGCTGCGCTCTGTTGGGCGTGAGGTCGTGGCGGAGTTCGATAACCGCATCCGCGGCCATATCGATGGGGAGACCGTCGACGGGGACCTGGTCGAGATCAAGACCGTCAGCGCGGTCAAGTTCGAAAAGGTCATCGAGAGTGATAAGGCGCTGCGCGATCACTTTTACCAGGTGCAGGCTTACATGCATTTCGGCGGATATCGTCATGCCGAGATCATCTACATCTGCCGTGAGGACTTCCGCCATTACGTGATCCATGTACCGTATGTGCGGAGCGTAGGCGAGCAGATCGAGGCCAAGGCGCGCCGTGTGCTGGCTGCCATCGACGAGGACCGACAGCCACCATGCGAATGCAAAAGGCGGGCCGAATGAGCGATCCT
>CALFXA010000141.1 GCA_937928015.1 uncultured Anaerolineales bacterium
ATATCCACTCGTGACTGGAGTTCAGACGTGTGCTCTTCCGATCTCGCGCACGATCAGGGCAGGGATTAGCAGCGGCTGGAGCAGCGGCCAAATCACCGAACGGAAGGTCTGTCCCGGGCTGGCCCCGTCGATGGCGGCGGCGTCCAGCACGTCCTGCGGGATGGTCTTGAGTCCCGTGGACGCCGCCAGCATCATGAACGGGAATCCGTACCACAGGGCAGGAATCAGGAAGACAATCAGCCACAGGCTGGAACCGTGATTCACGGCCTGATCCACCACCGCAAAGAAGGAGGTCGGACCATATTTTTGAGCGGCCAGGGCCAGCCAGCCCCAATCGGTCATGAAGATGTTCAGCCACATCTGTGCGCCGATCAACTCGGGGATGGCCCACGGCAGGATGAAGAGCGCCTGCCAGAATTTCCCGAGCCGCACGCCGCGCTGCCAGAGCAGGAGCGCCACGCCCAGGCCCAGTCCGCATTGCAGCAGGACGGACAACAGCGTCCATAGCACGTTGAAGAACAGGATGTTCCAGCCGTTGGGACCAGCGGTGATGTACTGGAAGACGGGCGCATAGGCGTTCCAGCCGATGAAGTTGACCTGGTTGGCGCGCACGCCAACGTCGAACGGTTTGGCGGGGAGTTGTCCTGTCAGCCCGCCCGAGATGGCGCGCCACAGCCCGCCGTGGAATCCATCGCGGATGGAGGTGGCGTTGAAGTCGGTCAGCGAGATGCCGATCTGGAAGAGGAGCGGGATGAGGGTCAGCAGGGCAAAGGCGATCAGGCCAGGTACCAGCCAGGGCAGGGCGCGGCGCGTGTCCGTTTTCGTGTAGACCTTGGCAGACTTGCGCGCCTGCCACCAATCCGCGACGGGCTGCCAGAGGGTCAGCAGGCCCTCGCCCGCCGAGAGCGCCAACGGCGCGGTGACGATCAGGATGTATTGCGGCCATTTGGTGCGCCAGACCAGCAGCACGGCCAGTTCGAGCAACAGCCAGACGCCGAAGACGCTTTCCTTCTTCGACATGCGGTTGAAGCCGATCATCGCCAGGAAGGCGATGAAGGTGTCGGCCAGGATGAGGAAGGCGTGATTCTGATCCCACGGCACGGACATGCTCAGCCAGGTCAACTGCTGCCAGACGGGGTAGCCCGCGCTATCAACGTTGGGGTTGGTGGTGGTGTAACGGACGGCGTCCAGCGTCTCTTGCAGGCGCGCAATGGGATTGGGCCACAGATAAGGGTTGGCGGCAAAGAACACAGCGATGGAAAGCAGGCCCCAGGTCAGGACCCTGCCCAATAAACGGATGCGCTGCTTCGGGTCGGTCAGTGCGCCGCGTTGGGTGTAGAGCCAGTCGAGCAGGATGGCAAACCCAACCGTGCCGTGCAGGAACTTGGTGTCGGCGGCCAGCCCGAGCAGAATCGCGGATGCGACCATCCACCCGTTGGACGGTTTCCGTTTGTACTGGACGTAGGCCAGCACCGTCCCCAAACTGAGCAGGGAGGCCAGCCCGTCGAGCATGACCTGGCTGGTGTATTTGATCGTGAAGCTGTGGATGGCCAGCATGAACCCGCCCAGCGGGTTGACCAGCGCCAGCAGGAAGGCCGTCAGCGTGCCGAAGAGGGCTGCCTCGGTTCGGGCGGCGCGGAGTTGGTCCTCGGGCAGGGAGGAGGCAGGCTGGGCCGTGATGGGCACATCCGCGATGAGGGGCTGTTCGGGCAGAGGCAGCAGCGCGATGGCGTAGGCGATCTTGGCCAGCGGCGGATGCTCGGGACGGTAGTTCGTGTCGAGGAAGCCGCCCCAATCGGAGGTCTTGATCAGGTGTGCGAATTGCTGGCCGGCGCGCAGGTAGTCATCCTCGTCGTAGTCGATGGACAGGAGCGAAGCGGCGCGGGCGCGCAGGCTCCAGGCCAGCAGGGTCACGGCGGCGACCAGAATCAACCGAAGCAGGAGTTTCAATCGCGGGTTCATGGGGCTCCTAAAAAAATCACCACAGAGGGCACTGAGCGCACGGACTTTTAAGGGTCTCGGTGAACTCCGTGATCACTGTGGTGAAACAGGCACGGGGATTGCGGAGGTTTATTCTTCGTCGTCATCGCCGCCCGTGGCCGCCAATCGGTCGGCCTCGTCGCGGGTGGAGAGTTCCTCGATGAATTGTTCGATGTCTCCATCCATGACAGCGGACAGGTTGTAGACGGAGAGTCCGATGCGGTGGTCGGTGACGCGGTTCTGAGGATAATTATACGTGCGAATCTTCTCGGAGCGTTCGCCCGATCCCACCTGCGAACGACGGTCGGCTTCCAGTTCGGCGCGGCGCTTGGCTTCCTCGATCTCGTACAGGCGCGCGCGGAGGATGCTCAGGGCGCGTAGTTTGTTCTGTAATTGCGAGCGTTCATCCTGGCAGGTGACGATCATGCCCGTCGGCTTGTGATACAGGCGCACGGCGGTGGAGTTCTTCTGCACGTTCTGCCCGCCTGCGCCCGAGGAGCGGTAGACCTCGATCTCGATGTCCGAATCGGGGATGTCCACTTCCACGTCGTCCACTTCAGCCAGCACGGCCACGGTGGCCGTGGAGGTGTGGATGCGCCCCTGCGCCTCGGTGGCGGGTACGCGCTGCACGCGATGTACGCCCGATTCCCATTTCAGCTTGGAGTAGGCGCCCTTGCCGCGGATCTCGAAGATGACTTCCTTGTAGCCGCCCACGCCGATGGCGCTCTCGGACATGATCTCCGACTTCCAGCGCTGACCGTCGGCGTAGCGTGTGTACATGCGGAACAGGTCCGCCGCGAAAATGGCGGCCTCGTCGCCGCCCGCGCCCGCGCGGATTTCCACGATGACGTTCTTGTCATCGCGCGGGTCCTTTGGCACGAGCAGGGTCTTGATCTCTTTTTCGAGGACCGCGATCTTTGGGGTGAGGTCGTCCACGTCAGCTTTGGCCAGCGCCAGCAACTCCGAGTCATTCTCGGACTGGAGGATGGTCTGTGCTTCGTCCAGGCTTTTCAGCGCCTGACGATATTCGCGCGCCTTCTCGACGATGGGCTCCAGGTCCACGCGCTCTTTGTTGATCTCCGCCGCACGCTGATAATTCGAACCGACCTCAAGCAGTTCGCTGCCGAGTTGTTCGTAACGTTCTTCGATGCCTTGTAATTTGTCGAGCATAAAATGTCCTCATGTCATTGCGAGGAGCGCAGCGACGAAGCAATCTTATGAAACAGGAGATTGCTTCGCCCCTTCGGAGCTCGCAATGACATTATTCAGAATAAAACGCGGCAAACCTGCGCCGCGTTGACGGATTATACCAGAGGGCTAACGAGCGACTTGGCCGCCACGATAGATGCGGACCTGCACCTTCTCGGTGGTGGCGAGCATCCCGCGTTTGATATGGCTCTCGGCAAAGGCCAGGAAGGCTTCGACCTTTTCCGCGCTATCGACGATCTCGACCACGATGGGCAGGTCCTCGGACAGACGCTCGATCTTGAAGGTGTGGATGATCTTCGAATGCGCGCCGAAACCCATCATGCCGCGCAGGACGGTGGCTCCCGCCATCCCGCGCTGTTTGGCCTGGACGACCAGCCACTCGTACAGGGGCTTGCCGTCCAGCTTGTCGCTTTCGCCGATGAAGATGCGCAGCAACACGGATTCTTCAGGGAGCATGGCTACCTCCAGATCCAATACGCCAGGGTCCGCCCAAGCCAGACCGCGCCC
>CALFXA010000142.1 GCA_937928015.1 uncultured Anaerolineales bacterium
GCTCCTGCTCGCGGGTGGACTGACTCCCGAAAACGTCGCGGACGCTGTTCGCCAAGTCCAACCCTGGGGCGTGGATGTGGCTTCGGGTGTTGAGTCCGCTCCGGGTGAGAAGGATGCGGAGAAGATGGCTCGATTCGTGAAAGCAGTCAAACAGACCATGGACGACGGACGATAGACCATGGTCCATCGTCTATTGTCTATCGTCAAATGAAGGAGAACTTATGTCAACTACTTTATTACCCCACAAATTCGGTCCCTATGGCGGACAGTTTGTCCCTGAAACGCTCATGCCCGCGCTCATTGAGTTGGAGCGTGAATTCGTTTCTGCACGCAATGCCCCAGCCTTCAATCAAGAGTTTGACAAATTGATGGCGTCATTTGTCGGCAGACCTACGCCACTCACATACGCTAAACGCCTCTCTGAAAAATTGGGTGGCGCGCAAATTTATTTGAAGCGTGAAGACTTGGCGCACACAGGTGCGCACAAAATAAATAATGCCCTAGGTCAAGCACTATTAGTGAAGCGCATGGGCAAGAAACGTATCGTTGCCGAGACAGGCGCAGGCCAACACGGAGTCGCATCCGCCACCGCTGCGGCATTGCTCGGACTCGAATGTGTCGTGTACATGGGCTCCGTGGACATTGCACGCCAGGAGCCGAATGTCTTCCGCATGAAGTTGCTTGGCGCGGAGGTGCGACCTGTGGAGTCGGGCACGAAGACCTTGAAGGACGCCATCAACGAAGCCATCCGCGATTGGGTGACGAATGTGCGTGACACGCATTATCTGCTTGGCTCGGCATTAGGTCCACATCCGTACCCGACCATTGTGCGCGAGTTTCAATCTGTGATCGGGCGCGAGGCGCGTGAGCAAATGCTCATGGATGCGGGACGCCTGCCTGATACGGTCATCGCCTGTGTGGGCGGCGGCTCGAATGCCATCGGCGTCTTTAGCGGATTTGTGAACGATGAAGCCGTGGAGTTGATCGGTGTCGAAGCAGGTGGCAGTGGAATTGCTTCGGGCAAACACGCGGCTCGCTTCGGTGACGCGACCACGGCACGCGTGGGAGTCATACATGGCACACGGACGTATGTCCTGCAAGATGATGATGGTCAAATTGCAGAGACACATTCTGTTTCGGCTGGTTTGGATTATGCGGCTGTTGGTCCCGAACACGCTATGCTGCGCGATACCGAACGCGCCTTCTACACTTCCGCTACGGATGAAGAAGCATTGAGCGCCTTCCAAACCTTGTGCCGCACCGAAGGAATTATCCCCGCCTTAGAGTCATCTCACGCCGTGGCGGAAGTCATCAAGCGTGCGCCGACAATGAGAAAAGATCAGGTGATTTTGGTGAACCTGTCGGGAAGAGGGGATAAGGATTTGAATACGGTTATCAAAGAAATGCAGAAGTCAGAGTGAGGAATGCAGAATGAAAAACAGAATTGATGAAGCGTTTAAAAATAAACCCATTTTTATGCCTTATTTTCCGTTGGGTTACCCTGACTTGCCCACCTCTATTGATGTGATTGAAGCGCTCGCCAAAAACGGCGCGGACTTGATCGAAGTTGGTCTGTCATTTTCTGACCCACTCGCCGATGGACCCGTGATTCAACAAGCGACTCAAATCGCGTTGGAAAAGGGGATTACGGTCCAGAAATCTCTTGAAGCGGTGAAAGAATTGCGTGCGCGCGGCGTGGATATTCCGCTGATTTTGATGGGATACTACAACCCCATGTTGGCGTATGGATTGGAGAAATTCATCAACGATGCGCGTGACGCAGGCGTGGACGGATTCATCATCCCTGATTTGCCGATGGAAGAAGCGGAGGAATTTCAGTCCATGAATGGTGATATGCCGTTGATTCAAATGCTTGCGCCGACCTCGCCCGATGAACGCATGGAATCCATTGCCCGCAATGCAAAAGGATTTATTTATCTGGTTTCGGTCACGGGGGTGACGGGTGAGCGCAGGGAAATTTCAAACGATCTTGAGGATTTGATCAATCGTGTACGGGCGCATACGTCCGCGCCGGTATGCGTGGGATTTGGCATCGGCACGCCCGAGCAAGCGAAACAGGTCGGTCAACTCGCGGACGGGGTCATTGTCGGCTCGGCGTGTGTGAAAATGATCGGGAGTAGCCAAAAGCCTGTTGAAACAGCGAAGCAGTTTGCGGCGGAGTTCCGAAGCGCATTATCTGGGTTGGGTTAATTCTCCGCGCAGGTCGGTTTGCATTAGCCGCTTGATTTCATCTACAGGTAGGTTTTGACTGAATAGATAGGATAGTTTTGCCAGTGCGGCCTCGGCGGTCATGTCGAAGCCGCTGATGACCCCGACTCTGGCAAGCGCGGACCCTGTCGCATAATCGCCAAGATGGACGCTGCCTCTCAAACATTGCGTGCAATCCACGATCACCACTCCTCGGGCGGTGGCTTCTTCGAGCGCGGTGAGAAAGTCCGCGTTGTTGGTAGGGCCATTGCCGACGCCATAGGCTCGCAGAATCAAACCTTGTAACGGCGGCTGTAGAAAGTTGCGGACAATCTGTGCGGGGATGCCAGGCCACAAAGGCAACGCTCCCACGTTGACCTGTTTCAGTTCATGGACTTGTAGCGTGCTTCCTTCTGGTGTAGGCAGCACCAGGTCGTGGTGAATGCGGATGTCCACACCGATGTCGCCCAGCGGAGGCAGATTGGGGGAGGCGAACGCATCCAATCCGTCGGTGCTGACCTTGACCGAGCGGCAGCCGCGCAGTAGTTGATTCCCAAAACACAGGCAGACCTCGGGGATGGCGAAGTCCGCGGCGACGGTCAACGCGGTGATGATGTTGGCGCGGGCATCGTTGCGGACCTCGCACAGTGGAATTTGCGAACCAGTCAACACGACGGGTTTTCCCAATCCTTGTAACATGAACGGCAGGGCGGAGGCGGTGTAAGCCATCGTGTCCGTGCCATGCAAAATGATGAAGCCATCGTAATCGTGGTAATGCGCTCCGACGTCACGGGCGATCTTGAGCCAGTCTTCAGGCGTCATGTTGGCCGAGTCGAGCAGCGGATTGTATTCCTGGATGTCTACCTCGGGCATTGAGTCGCTTTTCAGTTCTGGCATCGACAAGATCTGTTCTGCCAGGTAGCCAGGCGCGGGCGCGTAGCCCTCGGGCGTGGGCTGCATACCAATGGTCCCGCCTGTATAGATAATGTGGACTCGTTTTTTCATGAGAAGGTCACCTAAGGTTTGTTGGTTTCCTTCTATTAAACCATGATTGCGACGCGGTGCTCAAATGTCTCTTCACGAGTAAAATAGTCGGCTATTGAGAGGTGTCATGAACGAAAAAATGTCCATGTTTTGGTCGGGGGTGCGGGAGGAGGTCCCGCTGCTGGTGGGGGTATTCCCGTTCGGGATGATCTATGGCGCGTTGGCGCTCAATGCGGGCTTGGGCCTGGCGGCGTCGCAGATGATGTCGTCCATTGTGTTCGCGGGATCGGCGCAATTCATCACGGCGCAATTGGTCCATGATGCCGCGCCTGGGCTGGTGATCGTGCTGACTATCGCGGTGGTCAACCTGCGTCACATGCTGTACAGTGCCTCCCTGGCGCCGTATCTGGAGAAACTGCCCATCCGTTGGAAGGTCCTGTTGGCTTACCTGCTGACCGATGAAGCCTACGCTCCCACGGCCTTGAAGTTTGAACGCGAGGGCGCCTCTCCGCTGGGACATTGGTTCCTGCTCGGGGCCGGGTTGGCGCTGTGGTCCACGTGGCAGGTCAGCACGGGGCTGGGAATCTTCCTCGGGGCGTCCATCCCGCAGAATTGGCCGCTCGATTTTGCCCTGCCGCTGACTTTCATCGCGCTGGTCATGCCCGTGCTGCGGAATCGTCCCGCGGTGATGGCGGCGCTCAGCGCGGGATTGGTGGCCCTGCTGGCCTACAACCTGCCCTTTAAATTGGGGCTGATCCTGGCGGCGCTGACGGGTATTTTGGTCGGAACCCTGCTGGAGGGTCGGAGATGAATATCTGGTTGGTCATGTTGTTTGGCGGATTGATCACGTTCGGGATGCGCTTCTCGTTCATTTATCTATTTGGACGCTTCCACATCCCTGAGACACTGCGTCGCGCCCTGCACTACGTCCCGCCTGCGGTCCTTTCGGCGATCATCTTCCCCGAGATTTTGATCCACGATGGAAAGCTGGCTCTGACCCTTGGCAACGACCGTTTGCTGGCGGGACTGGTGGCGGTGCTGGTTGCCCAATGGACGAAGAATACCCTGCTGACGATCCTGGCAGGCATGGCGGCTTTGCTCGTGCTGCAATTCGTGGTTCGTTGAATTACGCGTACGAGAGAAAGACCTGGTTCCCGCCCGACTCTTTGGCGCGCAGCAAGGCATTATGAGCCTGGCCCACCAGGGAGGGAAATTCCACGGTGGGGCTGACGTGCATGAGCGTAGCCACGCCCGCACTCATTTGCAGGCTCAAGCGCGGACCTTCCTGGCCTGCGGTCAGCAAAATGGCGCGCACTCCGCCGATGATTCGTTCGGCCACCTTTTCTGCGTCCGCACCGATCAGCCCGGGCAGGGCGATGATGAACTCATCTCCCTGCCAGCGTCCGATGCAGTCGTAGGGTCGGCTCTTTTCGCGGATGACCTGCGCCACCAGTTTCAAGACTTCGTCGCCGATGCGCGTGCCGTACTGGGCATTCAGCAACTTGAAATTGTCCACGTTAAGCATAATCAGGCTCAACGGAGCCTGGCTGCGGCGGGCGCGTTCCAGTTCGCCGTGGGCCGTGGTGAGGAAAGCCTTCTGATTCATCAGGCCCGTCAAGGGGTCGAAGACGGCCATGCTTTCGAGTTGGTCCTTGGCTTGCAGGAGGTTGTCGCCCAGGCTGAGAATGCGTTCCCCGATGGCCACTCGTGAACGAAATTCCGCTGCCGAGACGGGTTTATACAGGTAATCGTCGGCACGGGCGGGTTGGGTTTCGGGATCGAAGG
>CALFXA010000143.1 GCA_937928015.1 uncultured Anaerolineales bacterium
GACCACCGAGATCTACACTCTTTCCCTACACGACGCTCTTCCGATCTCGATGTTCGGGTTGCCAGCCAGAGAGTCGCGGTCGGCCAGGGCGCTGTAGTCCCAGCGCAGGATGACCGGAGTCTCACCAGAGGCCACGGTGGCCTGCTTGGCAATGACCGGGACAAAGTTGCCAGCGTCGTTGACCTGCTTGAAGAAGTCGAGGCCGGGCTGGGCATTGTCGAGCGAGCCGCCGTTGGCAATGGCCGCAGCGAAGACGCTCATCTGGGCCTGGGCCGAAGCGCGCGGGTCACCCGCCAGGGCGAACTTGCCCTTGTACTCAGGCTTGAGCAGGTCGGACCAATCCTGCGGAGCAGCGGTTTCGGTCGTATTCACTTCGAAGGCCAACAAGCCATAGTAGTCGCCGTACCAGTAGCCGTCGGCGTCCTTGGAGTCGGCAGGAATGCTATCCCAGGTGGACACCTTGTAGGGCTGGACGAGCTTTTCCTCGATGAGCTGCGGGCCAAAGCCGTAACCGACATCGATCACATCGGGGGCCTGCGGACCCTTGTTGTCCTTATTGGCCTTGATGGCTTCGATTTCATCGCCGGACCCCGCATCGGGATTCAGTTCGTTGACTTCGATTCCATACTTGGCTTTGAAGGTCTCAATGGCTTCACCGTAATTGCACCAGTCGTGCGGCAGGGCGATGACGGTGAGGGTGCCTTCCGCCTTCGCGGCGGAGACCAGGTCATCTGCAGTGCCACCGGTGGTCTTCTGCCCGCCGCAGGCGGTCAGGACCATCGAAAGAACCACGAGCAGTGACAGGATGAAGAACAGGGTCTTTCGTTGCATTCTCATTCTCTCCTTTTGGATTTGTATAGAGGAGTCATCTCCTCTGTTGTTAACAATTATATATCCGATTCAAAAAACAGATTGAATCAAATATTTAACAATCCGTTGTCATTCGATTAAAGTTTGGATGATCCAATAGGTTCCAGCCGCCAATAACGCGCTGGCTGGAATAGTCACAATCCAGGCCATGAGGATGTCACCCGCCACGCTCCAGCGGACCTTGCCCAGGCGTTCGGATGATCCCACTCCGATGATGGCAGAACTGACCACCTGCGAGGTGCTGACCGGCGCCCCCAACAAAGACGCCATGATGATGACCAGGGCTGAAGTCAACTGGGTCGAGAAGCTGTGCACAGGGCGTATCTTGAAGAATTTACTGCCCAATGTGCGAATCAACCTCCACCCTCCCAGGCCAGTTCCCAACGCAATGGCAAAAGCACTGGCCAATATCACCCAGGTCTGAACTTTGAAACTGGATAATCCTCCGCCGATGACAAGGCTCAAAGTAATGACGCCCATCGTCTTTTGGGCATCATTGGCCCCGTGACTGAGCGCCATGCTGACCGCAGTGATAAATTGACCACCTTTAAAAAATTCGTTGATGCGCGGGGTCGCAGCCTGTGCGAGAAACAGAATCACACGCATGATCAGGAAGCCCAATAAAAAGCTCAACAGCGGAACCAGAAAAAGCGCAACCAACACCTTGACCAGCCCCGGCACTTTGATCGCGGTCAGCCCAGCGCTGATGCCCACGGCACCGACCAAGCCGCCAATCAAGGCATGAGAAGAACTGCCTGGCAACCCAAAGAACCAGACGATTGTATTCCAGGTAATGGCACCCACCAGACAGGCTATCATCACTCGCAGAGTTAGGACACTCGCATCCACTACATCGTTACCGATGGTCTTCGCCACCACCACACCGAACAAGAATGGACCAAAGAATTCGGCCAAGGCGGTGATCGTCAATGCAGTGCGCGGCGAGAAGGCGCGCGAAGAGATCATGGTGGCGACAATGTTGCTCGAGTCGCGCATGCCGTTCAGGAAGCCGAACAGCAGCGCCAGCCCAATGACGATGATCAATTCCTGAGACATTCCGCCTCGTTAGGTCTTCTTGACCACGATGTCGGCGATCACATTGGCGGCGTCATCCCCGCGATCCGCTGCGTTGGACAGGTGGCGATACACCTCACGCATTTTCAACATCTCGACCACGTGATGGACGTCCTCAGGTCCGCTGAACAGGTCGGCCACCGCTTCACGGTAGACGGCCTCCACGCGGTTTTCCAACGCCTTGGCGCGCTGGGCATGGTCAATGGCCACGCCGGGATTCTTCTGGAGACGCAACACGGCCTGGTAGATCTCATAGGAAGCGTCCTTGAGCAGGGACGCGATCCGCAGCATGTACGGACTGGGCTTGACGTTCAGGATCACCATTTCGCTGACCGTGCTGTCAGCGTAGTCCACCACATCGTCGATGGTGCGGGACAGGGTGAAGATATCCTCCCGGTCGAAGGGCGTGACAAAGGTGCGGTTCAACTCGTCGATCAGGATGCGGCGCACCTCATCCGCCTCTTTTTCCTTGAGAGCCAGTTGCTGCGCAATCTCAGGATCCTCGGTTTCGAGATACTTCACCAGTAGCTTCAAACCCTCATGCGTGATGGATGCCTGTTCCTGGATGAGCGAGTAGAAAACCTCCTCGCGTTTTTTAAATAGGCCGAACATTGATTACCTCATGGTTGGGATATACGAAAAATCGTTAACAGGTTGTTAATATACCACTGAACTATGAAAGAAAAGTGACTGGAATCGTGCGCTCCCTCATCCCCAATGATTGAGGCTTGATGTTTTCCTAAGATGATTTCCCAGCCCGCTTTATCAACGCAAGCAAGTCTTGAAATTCGGAATAGATAGAAAATCCAAACAACAAAATAGACAACACCCCCACGCCGATATCCTTCCACGCGCCGGACTGGAGTCCTCTGACAAGAACGAAAACTCCGCCTGCGACGAGGAGCACGGCCGAGAACAGCAAGAAAATCTGCCCTGGAATCAACAGCCAGAGCGGCCTGTGAAGACGTCGCTCCTGATGCCAGGTGCGGGACGAGTACACTATTACATTGTGGCGGTCGCAAATCAACCAATCCGTACCAAAGTGGATCTGCGGGCTGTTGGCGCATTGATCGCGCAACTCGGCCATCGCCTTGCGCGAAAGATTCTTGTTCAGATAGAGCCGCGCCCACTGTCCCTGCGGGTCGGCGGAAAATTTCCACACACGGGCACGGTGATGAACCTCAAGGAAACGCAGGGCGGGCATTAGATCGTCGCAGGTCACATCCTGCCAGGTATCTTGATTCAGTCCATTGGTCATGAAGCGATTCTAATGGAGGTTGATTGACGTACAATAGTGCATTCGTTGCAATTTCCACATCCAAAGGAGAAGATCGTGAATACTCCCATTCTGCCCATTTGTCCTGCCTGCAAACAGACCGACCAGGTTCAGAAGGTGACCAGCACCTATGGCACGAACACCAAAGAATGGTACGAAGCGCGTACCAGCACCGACTCAGATGGTCACACTCACACTTATCATGAAAAGCATGAAGCTCACACCTCATTGGGTCTCCGCCTCAAACCGCCGCAACAGCCCGCAGGTCCCACTCATCCTGGGTTGTGGTATGGGATTGGGATTGGCGTCTTTGTTTTCGCCTGCTCGATGCTTTCCCCCCTGCTTCTGATTCCGTTTTCTTTTATCCTCCCATTTGCAGGTGCGGCCTCTTTCCTGCCTGACATTTCAGGTGTGCCTACATGGGCCGTCCCTATCATCGTTTTCGGCGGCGCAGGTCTGTGCGGGATGGTTATCGTTTTCGGCCTGCTGGCCTGGCTGGGAGTCAAGGTGAAGCAACGCTTCGACCGTGACCTGGTCAATTACAAATCGAAGAAAACCGTGTATGACAACGAAGACCTGCCGCGCTGGCAGCGCGCCATGGAACGCTGGAATCAACTTTACTACTGCATGCGTGACGAAACGATTTTCATCCCCGCCGAGAACAGGGCCATCAAAGTGGATGATATGGAAAAATACCTGTACGATTTCATGTTCAGGAGTCTGCCTTGAGCATCCAACACGCTTATGACGAATGGTCTGAAAACTACGACAAGGACGAAAACCTGACCCGCGACCTCGATGCACGCATCACACGCGTGACACTGGATGGAAGACATTTCAGGTCCATCCTGGAGACTGGTTGCGGCACAGGAAAAAACACCGTCTTCTTCGCCCAAATCGCGGACTCGGTCCATGCGCTGGATTTTTCGGAAGGCATGATCGAAAAAGCCAGATCGAAGATTCAAGCGAAAAATGTTCGTTTTGAGCAGGCCGACTTGAATCAGCGTTGGCCCTGTCTCGATTCCGCCTACGACCTGATCTCCTGCAACCTGGTACTGGAACACATCGCGAATCTGTCCCACATCTTCGCCGAAGCCGCGCGGACGCTCGTGCCACAGGGCCGCTTCCTTATCAACGAGTTACATCCCTTCAAACAATATCGCGGAACAAAGGCACGCTTCGAGCGTGAAGGGGAAGCCGTCGAAGTGGACGCCTTCGTACACCACATCTCGGAATTCTTCCACATGGCGGAGACGCACGGGCTGACTCTGATTCGTTTCGATGAAGTCTGGCACGAGGCAGATACCGATAAGCCGCCGCGTATCGCGTCTTTTTTGTTTGAAAAGGCTTAAAAGTTATAAAATTTTGGCGCCTGCCGAATCACAAACCTTGCATTGTTGAAAATTCGTTGATACTTTTTTGCAAGGTTTAAAGCTTGAAACAGTGCTATAGTTTTCATAAGAACATCCGATAAAGGCAAACCCGGTGAAAACCGGCGACGCAAAGCTATGGGTCTACCGTCACGCAAGTGACCATGATCGCCAGGCCGCCGAAGATGACCAAGGGTGACTCTTTGGTGCTTCAGCCTGGCTTACACAAGCCAGGCTGTTTTATTCGGATGGCTTATCACCCTACTAGTGCGAACCCGACAATGTACGGGTCCGCAACACAAGGAGAAAAGCCATGTTTCGAAACTTGAAAGTCCTTCTCTTCGCTCTGGCCATCATAATCGTGGCGGCAGGCGCGTACGCCTTCGCAGCCTCGAACACCGTGCCAGATAGCGCGGCCGGTTACAAAGCCAACGTGGTGCCCGGCTACACAGTGACAAACATCGTTTACGACCTGGACGCTACGGACCCGACCCTCGTAGATGCCATCACCTTTGACATTGCCCCCACCAGCGGGACCGTGGTAGCCGCCACAGTCAAGGTCCAAACCGCAACTGGCGGCGCCTGGACTGATTGCACCCTCGTGGCGGGCGTTGCCCCCTCCATGGCGGTCACCTGCACCTATGGCTCGCTGCAGGTACTCGATGTCACGGCCTTGAACATCGTGGCCAGCAGCAGCGCGGACCCGGCCCCGTAACCGCATTGGTGGAAATTGTGCGGGTCGGGCTAAGCCCGACCCGCACCTGGAACCGCCTCACATGAAATCTTCCTCGCGGTGGCCTACCGTTTTCTTTGACCTGCTTCTTTTGTCAGGATTGGCAGCGATATGGGTGGCCTTCGCCCCCATCCATATCGGCGGACAGGCTGCATACGTTATTGTAAATGGCATTAGCATGGAACCAGGTTATCACAGTGGAGACCTGGTCATTATTCACAAGGCGCAGTCCTATCAAGTGGGAGATGTAGTTACCTATCGTGACCCCGAAATGGGTGCTTATGTAATTCACCGTATTATCGAAGATCAGCAGAGTTACTTCGTTCTGAAAGGTGACAACAATTCCTGGCTCGATGCGTATCACCCAACACAAAACGAAATTATCGGTCGGCAATGGATTTATGTGCCAAAATTCGGCAAGCTCATGCAATGGCTTCGTACACCACTCAACCTATCCCTTGCCACCGCCATCCTGGGAGTATTTCTTATGACGAACATGATAATCAAGCCGTCTTCAGCCCAAGGTAAAAAAAGGCAGACCACCGCCTCAGAAGGACTATTGGAAGGCACATTCTACCTTCTGGGTTTCTTGTTTCTCGGTTTTCTCGGCCTGTCCATCTTTGCATTTACCCGACCTGCCACGCGCGCAGCCGAGAATATCTCGTACCAACAAGAAAGTAATTATTTCTATTCGGCGGCAGGAACTCCTGGAGTTTACGACGCTGAAACAGTGCGCAGCGGCGAGCCGATCTTTCCAAAACTAACCTGTTTCCTCAACGTCGGTTTTAACTACAACCTGTTGGGGAATCAATTCCAGAATATCCTGGGCAACCAGCAAATGTATGCCCGCATCTTGGATGAACAAAGTGGATGGCAGCGCACCATTCCAATGACTGCCACAGCTACGTTCACAGGCGGCTCCTTCTTCGCGGTGGCTCCGCTTGACCTGTGTCAGTTGACGTCATTGGTCACCATGGTGGAAAAAGAGACTGGCTTACGCGCCAATGCTTACACCGTCGAGATTGTGAATGAAATTGCCTTCACTGCTCTGGCAGAGGGACAGACCATCACCGGAACATCCGCCCCCACCCTGGTCTTCAAATTCGACAAAGTACATCTCTATCTCGCCAACACCGATCCAAATTCGGACCCAATGCATATCACCCAGAAAGGCACAGCCGCCAATACAAACCTTGAGGCAAATACCGTCTCATTTCTAGGCCTGCATCTCAGCATAAATTTCCTACGAACATTGGGGGTATTGGGATTGGGCCTCTCACTTCTTGGCCTGCTATTCCTGGGCTGGACCGCCGTCAGCACGGCCCGAAAGAGCGAAGAAATGCTTATCCGTCTACGGTACAGTTCATTATTGATGGATGTGTACGAGCGCGGCCTAGATGCGACTCTGCCCGTGATCGATGTAACTTCCATTGACGATCTGGCCAGGATGGCCGAGCGGCAGAACACAATGATCATGCACATGAAGTTGAATTTCCTCCACTTCTATCTGGTCCAAAACAATGGGACGATGTATCGCTATGTATTGAGCGCGGGAAAAAGAGGGCTCCCTGACAAAGGGATAGTTACTCAAGAGATATTTGAATTCGTCCCTGAAAAGGATGATGACCGCTACGAAGTCGGCCCGCTCATTCCCTGGGAAGCAGCCGGCCAAACGATCGAAACCAGATCATACAGCGTGAGCAGTCAGAATGTCGCAGAGACCAGAATGCTGGGAAGAATCAAACTATGAAAAGTTTCTTCCCTCGGTTCATCCTCTTTGGCTTGTTCACACTCATCATCGTTAGTACGGCCACGGCATTTGCGGCGGGGATATCGGTATCCTCCACGAATGTAGACAGACGATCAATTGCTGTTACCGCCGAGGACCTGAAACCCCCAGCGTGTGAAGGCATCCTGCTGGAGCATATCGTCAGCGGCTCGGGCACGTTTACAGGCACAAGCGGGAATGACCTGATTATCGGGAGTCCCTATACAGACATTATCGATGGGCAAGGCGGGGATGACTGTATCCTCGGCGGAGGCGGAGACGACACCCTGCTCGGTAATGATGGCATCGATATTTGCCTTGGCAACCAGGGCAACGACACATTCACAGATTGCGAGATGGCAGAGCAATAAAAACATCTTGGCATTCAGGCGGGATTAAAAATCTTTCTTGCATTTGAATACACGCAATCAAGTAGACAAACCGCGGAGAAGATAAGGATTTTATAAGACATCCCTGCACCAAAGGGGTGGGCTGGTATATAATTTGGGGAGAAATGGAGATATTACTGAAAATCCTTTATGGCTAAGATCCTGATTGCAGACGACGATAAAGACGCGACCGTGCTCATGGAAAGCATGCTGAAGGGAGAGGGGTATGAATTGTTCAGCACCAACAACAGCAGCCAGGTATTGGACCTGGCTCAGGAGATTCGCCCCGATCTAGTCCTGCTCGACCTGGCCATGCCTGAACCAACGGGATTCCAGATCTGCCGCGCATTGCGCGAGGATCCCTCCTTCTTTATGACCCCCATCGTGATCGTCACTGCTCTGGGAGACCGCGATAGTTTCGTGGTGGCCTTTGGCGCAGGCGCGGATGGATACCTCATCAAGCCCGTGTTGGTCGAGAAGCTCCGCTCCACGGTGGCGAGTCTCATCAGCCATCATCACAAATAATTGACGATGTGGCTGGCGTATTGGTGGGGTTTCCTCTTGCCTTCCAAATTCTTTAATTGTATGATTATAGGCAACGTAAAATAGTCAGCCTTAGCAAACGCGGAGATTACTCATGGCTAAAGTATTAATTGTGGACGATGACAAGGAAACCATCAGCTTATTGGAGCGGATCGTGGCGATCAAGGGGCATCAACCCTCATCAGCGACCAACAGCGTGAGTGCCGTGGAAACTGCCCATACCATCAACCCCGACGTCATCCTGATGGACATCTTGATGCCCGAGGTCAACGGTATTCAGTTGTGCAAAATCTTCAAGGCCATCCCCACCCTCAAACATATCCCGATCATCATCGTTTCGGCACTGAACGACTCAGGCAGCCAGCGCGACGCCATGAACTCGGGCGCGAGTGATTTCATGTCCAAGCCTGTCAGCGCCGACATCCTCGCCCAGAAGATTCAAAACCTGGTAGCTGCCGCCTGATCCCAACCTGGCAGTTCCCGCCCCCGACCTGCGTCGGGGGCGTTTTTATCGGAGGCAGGATAATCGTCACGGCCAAAGGGGACGAATGCGCGTTGTCGTACGAGAAAAACGTCACTATAGTGGGGGAAATCCAATTGCAGGCAGGCCGTCATGTCTCATACCACCTTGAAATCTGGCTATACAGAACTTGTAGACCGTTTGAATCGCTTCCCGCAGGGGGCGCCGCCCTCTGAGAGTCTCTACAAGATTCTGCAAATGTTATTCAGTGAGCGCGAGGCGGGACTGGTGGCACTGCTGCCCATCAAGCCGTTCACCGCCGAGCAGGCCAGCCGCGCCTGGAAGATGAACCTGACCGAGACGCGTAAAGTATTGGACGAGCTTTCCAGCCGCGCCATCCTGCTGGACATGGAACAGCACGGACAAACCACCTACGTGCTCCCGCCTCCGATGGCTGGTTTCTTCGAATTCTCGATGATGCGCGTGCGTGATGACGTGGACCAGCAGGTGCTGTCTGAACTCTTCCATCAATATCTGAACGTTGAGGAAGAATTCATCCGCGCGTTGTTCGTCAACGGCGAGACTCAACTCGGGCGGACCTTTGTCCAGGAGCCGATGCTCTCGGAGGACAACGCCCTGCATGTGCTGGATTACGAACGCGCCAGCGAGATCATTCAGACCGCCAACCATCGCGGCGTTGGGACATGTTACTGCCGCCACAAGATGAGTCACCTGGACCGCGCCTGCCTCGCCCCGATGGACATCTGCATGACCTTCGGCGGCACCGCCCAATCGCTGACCCGTCACGGTTACGCGCGTGAGATCGATGCAAAAGAAGGCATGGACCTTCTGCAAGAGGCTTATGAAAACGGATTGGTGCAATTTGGCGAGAACGTGCGCCAGGATGTCAGCTTTATTTGTAACTGCTGCGGGTGCTGTTGTGAGGCCATGACCGCCGCTCGCAGATTCGGCGTGTTGAATCCGATCCACACCACCAACTTCCTGCCCGCCATCGATGAAACCTACTGTAACGGCTGCGGGAAATGCGTCACAGCTTGCCCTATCGAGGCCATGAGCCTAGTCTCGACCAACGACCCGCATCACCCGAAAATGAAGAAGGCCAAGGTGGACGAGAATGTCTGCCTGGGCTGCGGGGTGTGCGTCCGTGAGTGTGACAAGGGCAGCCTGTCGCTGCGGGAACGCGCCCAACGCGTAATCACCCCTGTCAACTCGGTGCATCGCGTGGTGATGATGGCCGTCGAGCGCGGCGGACTCGAGGACCTGATCTTCGATAACCGCGCCATGTGGAATCACCGCGCGATGGCGGCCGTACTGGGAGCCGTGCTGCGCCTGCCGCCCATCCAGCGGACGCTGGCCAGCCAGCAGGTCAAGTCGCGCTATCTGGAAAATCTCATCACCCGTTTCGCGAGTTAACTTCCTCTTCAAGAAGCACACACGGCAGTTCGATCCCCGTTTATCTTTCTTCTTCGGTACAATCGGACCATGTCCATCTCACCTGTCTATTCCAAAACCATTCAGATTCCCGCCTCGGCTATCGACGAGAACGGACACGTCAATAACGTCACTTACGTGCAGTGGATGCAAGATATCGCCGTCGAGCACTACGCTGCGATTGGCGGCATCCAGGCCCAGGGTCCCGATGCGACCTGGGTGGTGCGTGAACACAAGATCGAATATCTGCTGCCTGCCTTCGAGGGTGAGGAGATCGAAATCCGCACCTGGGTGGAGGACATTCGCCGCGTGCGGTCGCTGCGCAAATATGAGTTTGTGCGGAAAGGAGATGGGAAGGTTTTAGTCAAAGGCGAGACGGACTGGGTCTTCGTGGAAGCCAAAACTGGCCGTCCACTCGCGATTCCCGAGCAAGTGGTGAACACTTTTTTACAGGCATAGGGCCAAAACTACTTGATGATCCCCAATTTCTCGAAGATCGCTTCCCATACGTTCTGCATGCCTTTCAGGCTGCCCACGATCATGGCAATCCCGAGTAACAAACTTCCCAAAAATCCGCCTCCGTTCGAGGCAAAGTAAATTATGAGGGCATGAGAATTGGCAAGATATATTTGGACGACCTGCCCCACAGAGGAAAGAATGATGGCTATTCCCGTGCCAAACGTGACCAGCGCCAAAAGCGTTAGCAACGGGCTTTGAGCCAGCGCAATCTTATTCTCGTTCTCAGCCGCCAGGCGGTGGACATAGGCCTCCACTTCCTCCCAAGTTAAGCCCGTCTTTTCACATACTTCCATCACAATATCATCCACATCATGGACGTCCGCCAGGTCGTCCAGTATCTTCGTTGTCAGTTCCTGTGAAATTTCAATGGGCATGGCAAATCCCTTGGGACCTGGAATCGTACAATTACTCTGCCAGCAAACTTTGATATACCTTCAACAATTTCTTCTGTGACTCATGCCAGATGAACTTCGTCAGCGCGCGCTCCGAGGCGGATTGCGCCAGACGCTGCGATAGCTCGAAATCGTCCAACAGGGTCACAGCTTGGCGCGCCAGGTCGTCGGGGTCATTGGGCGAGAAGAGCAGCGCATCCACGTCTTCGCGGACCAACTCGCGCACGATGGGCATATTCGAGGCCAGCAGCGGACGGGCGGCGGCCATGTATTCCAACACCTTGATCGGGCAGGCGCCCTGCGTCACATTGCGGTCGTTGAGTCCCAGCGGAGCGACGCAGATGTCCGCCTCAGCAATCAGCGCGGGGATGTCGTGATGCGGCACCGCGGGCTGGACAATGACGTGCTCCTCGACGCCCAGTTTGCGAATCTGCTTGGCCAGCATCTTGCGCTGACGGGACCGTCCGCGCCCGATGATTTTTAGCTGGACTGGCCGTTTCTCCAGAATCCTCGGCAATGCCTTGACCACCACATCCAATCCCTGCCAGTCGGCCAGAGTGCCGATGTAGAGCAGCATGGGGACTCGCCCGTCGCGGACAGGCAGGGGCGTGGGAGAAAAATCCGAGGGGCTGACTCCGTTCGGGATGACGGTCACCCGCCCGCGGTCCAGGCCGAGGGAGGCGATGTAATCGCGGGTCACGCGTGAGGGACAGATGATCGCGTCGCTCAGGTGCAGGGTCGCAATCTCCTGCTCCTTGATCTTTGCCAGCAGCGCGGAACCTAAGCCAGGATAGTGGTATTTCAACTCGATGGACGGCAGGCCGTTGACTTCGAAGAGCGTCTTGTAGTCGTGACGTTTCCTCTGCCTCGCCAGGTGGAAGCCATCCCATACATTGCGGTAGTGGACCACGTCATAGTCGGGATGCAGGGCAACGTGCGCCGCCACCGCCCCGCCGAAATGCACGGCCCGCGCCAGGAAGTTTTGCGTCAGGTCCTGCGAGACGCGGGTGACGCGCGCGCCCGCGATAGTATCAACGGTGGGTAGAAGCCCGTCATTGGGCGTGATAAGATGCACGTCAAAATTGGCGTTGACGAGACCGTGGATATTGTGCAAAATATGCGTCGAGGCCCCCTTGGGACTTGGTACAATATCGAAGGCTGTGTAAAGAACTTTAGGCATTGGCAAATTATAAGACAGGAAGCCAGAGGAGAGAGCATGGAAATCTTGCTATGCGGCGGCGGCATTTTTGCCATCGTCATGCTGGTCATCTTTTTTTATTTGTTGAACACCGCGCGGAAGAAGGTCCCCGCCGCGGGCGCATTCGGGAAAAAGAATTTCGCGCCCGTTTACATCTCCCTGGCCGATAAACCCATGTCGATTCTGAATGGGATGAACCGCCTGAAGGCCGAGGTGCAACGCACCGAAACCGCGGGCGACAAGTGGCGCTGGATTCCCATGCTGATCTTCTTTGCGGGCATCGGCCTGGCGTTAATCGACGGGCTGCTGCTCCTGCTGGGTTATTTCTCGCTGGTCTTCACCGCGGGCGGGGTGGTGCTTTGGATCGCCGCCATCGTGATGGCGCGCGGCATCCGCCGCAGTGACTCGCTGGATTTCTCTCCCCGCTACGACAACCTGAAACACATCCTCTACACCCTGCGGGATGACCTGCGGCCTGGTTCCACCTTCCTGGGTCACCTCGACCTGACGGGGTCCATGCTGCCCACCAAGGTGGCGCGCTCGGCCAAGGATACGCAGAACCGCACCACCAACTATTACCGCGACGAGTGGCTGGCGCTCAAGGCAAAGCTGTATGACGGCAATATCCTGCGCGTCTCGGCGGTGCAGAAATCCAAGAAGCGCGCCTCCTACACCAAGCGCAGCCGCATCAGCGGAAAATACAAGCTGAAGCCCGAAAAGTTCAAGGGCAGCGAGCAGGATTTGAAGGTACGCATCGTGGTCAACCCCGAGCTATATCAGATCGGTTCCAGTCCCGCCCTCCGCCGCGGACAGAACGTGGGCAAATACACCATCACCGACTTCAGCACTGAAGGCGGCATCATCAACCTGATCGCCAGTTCCCCCTTCGAAGAAGTGGAACACGAACACATCCTTAACGTCATCCATTCCGCATATTCTCTTTTAGAGCGAAAGGCCGCGTAAATGAGCAAAAAGATCATCCCTTTTGTGGTCGCCATTGTATTGAGTTGTCTCGTCATGGTTGTGGCAGGCGTATTTTCCTTTAGCGGACTGATCACCGCTGAAAAGTTCGGCGACCGTCTCGTGTGGTCCCAGCCGTATAACACAGCCGAGAGCATGAAGGTCATCGACCTGACGGGCGACGGTCAGGATGAACTATTTCTTCAGAACACGGACAACGTCAGCGTGCTGGACGGCACGGGCAACTCGTTATGGAATTTCAACTACTCCTCTCCCAAGACCACCCTCGGCGACGTGAACAACGACGGCGTCGAGGACATCGTCGTGTACTACGTCGGCACGGGTATGTCGGTGGATGTCATCAGCAAGGGACAGGTCCAGCCCCTGGCACAGGCGCTCGACGTCGGTTTCCCCTCACGCGTGGCGGTCATCCGCTTCGCGTCTGGACCCCAGATCGTGCTCGGCGACAATACGGGCGGGGTCCTGTCCCTGGGCCTGGACGGCCAGCCGCGCTGGAGCGCGACTGTCGGCAGCGAAGAAATGCGCGGCATGGACGATGCACTGATCGGCGGCCAGCCCAACGTGGTCATCGCCACTCATGACGGGTCCATCGGCGTGTACGACGCGCAGGGCAACGCCATCTGGACTCACTCGCAGGAGCAACTGCGCCGCATGCGCGCCTTCGACCTAAACGGCGACGGCAACAGCGAGATCATCACGGGCGGCGAGTATGGCGCGTTCTTCATCTACAGCGCCGTGGACGGTTCGGTGCTGTTCAACAAGTCGCTCGGACAGCCCATCAGCGAGATTCGCACAGTGGAGCTGAACGGCGACCCGTCCTCGCGCGAGATCGTGGTCGGCGGCAAGGAAGGCGGCGTATGGGCCTTCTCCTTCGACGGGACCACCGCCCATCAGCTATGGTCGGGCTCCCTCTCGGACAAGGTGACCGAAATCGCGGGCCTTGACATCGACCAGGATGGCAAGGAAGAGGCCGTGCTCGGCGACGACTCGGGCCAGGTGGCGATCTTCAACGCGAGCGGCTCGCGCTTCAACCTGTCCTCGCACTCTTCGGGTATCACCCGCATCGACATCGGCAAGCTGGGCGGTGACCGCTACGTAGTCATCGCGGACGGAAGTCAGGTGAGCACCAACAAGGTCAACTTCAATTCCATCCCTGGTTTCCAGTTCACGCCGCTGCTGGTGGGCTTGATCCTCTCGGCGGTGATGCTGGTCATCGCGGCCATCCTGGCCTCGATCCCGCCCAAGCCCGAGATGAAGGTCGCCTTCCAGGATAAGAGTCGCGAGTCGCTCGAAGCCGAGCGCCGCATGTTGAAGGAATCCATCGCCGACGTGGAACGTCTGCGCAAATCGGGCGAGATGACGGGCGAAGCCTACCTGGCGCGCCTCAAGCGCCTGCGCGCCGACCTGGCAGACAACGAGGCCGCCTTCAAGACGGCAGGCTTCCAGACCCGCGTGGAGACCTTCAAATGCCCCAACTGCGGCGGCACGCTCGAACTCGGCATGGACAAGTGCGAGTACTGCGGGCAGGTTATCCTGTCTTAAGTCAATCGCTTGTACGATCTCGTAATAAAAAACGCGCTCCAAACGGAGCGCGTTTTAC
>CALFXA010000144.1 GCA_937928015.1 uncultured Anaerolineales bacterium
ATCCAGATAAAAGAAACTATTCAACAGCAGACTGAAGAGTGAACCGAGATACACCACCAGCATGTATAGCATGGGCGGACCCAGCAACAGCCACAATACCAGTTTGGGCCGCAGATACAGATACGTGGACAGGCGTCTGAGCATCTCAGCCTCCGATTGCGCGCACGTGCTCACGATCCCAGGACAGGCGCACGCGCTGCCCCTTGACCTTGAACACGTCCATCGAGGTGGTCTTGAGGTTCTGCTCGACCACCACCAGGTCAACGCCGCCCACTTCCACCAGGTAGCGGGTGTACAGGCCCAGGTAGATGACATCGCGCACCAGGCCTTCGACGGCGTATTGATTTGCTTCGGGCTGGGACGAGAGCGGCGCAAGATGAATCTTCTCGGGGCGGATGGAGAAGCGCTCCTCCGAGCCCGTAATTTGTTTCGCCAGCGGACCGCTGATCAGGTTCGAGACACCGACGAAGCCCGCCACGAACGGCGTGGCGGGATGCTCGTACATCTCGGCGGGACTGCCGACTTGTTCGATCTGACCCTGGTTGAAGACCGCGATGCGGTCGCTCATGGTCAGGGCCTCCTCCTGGTCGTGCGTGACGAAGATGAAGGTGATGCCCACACGCTGCTGAATGGCCTTGAGTTCCACCTGCATTTGCTGGCGCAGCTTGAGGTCCAGGGCGCCGAGCGGCTCGTCGAGCAGGAGCACCTTGGGCTGGTTGATCAGGGCGCGGGCCAGGGCCACGCGTTGACGTTGTCCGCCCGAGAGTTGGGATGGCTTACGGCCGGCCAACCCAGGCAGGCGGACGAGGTCCAGCATTTCTTCGGCGCGCTTCATCCGCTCGGGCTTGGCGACCTTCTTGAGCATCAACCCATAGGCGATGTTCTCGCCGACGGTCATGTGCGGGAAAAGGGCGTAATCCTGAAAAACCGTGTTGACAGGCCGTTCATAGGGCGGCAAGGTCGAGACGTCCTGCCCGTACAACAGGATGCGCCCCGCGCTGGGGCGCTCGAAGCCCGCGATCAGCCGCAGGCAAGTGGTCTTGCCCGAACCCGAAGGCCCGAGCATGGAAAAAAATTCGCCGTCGCGCACTTCCATGCTGACGTTGTCCACCGCCCGCACCTCCCCGAAGTGACGCGCAACCTTCTCAAAAACAATGGCTGAAGAACTCATCGTCGTCCCATCCAATCACAAAGCCCCACCGCGCCAGAGAACTGACGCGGTGGGGAAAGTCACGCGAAATTTACTGACTGCCCTTGATGGTGTTATAGGCCTCGACCCACTTGGAGTATGGAATCACGTCCGTGCCCGTGGGGGTCTTCCAGAAATAGATCTTATCGAAATCGTTGAAGCCGTTGGTGGCGCAGCCTGCGTCGGTCAGCAGTTCGTTGCCTGTGCAGGCCGCAGGGACCGAGGGCACCGAGCCGAACCAGGCCGCCACGTCGCCCTGGACCTTGGGATCGAGCGAGTGCTCCATCCACATATAGGCGCAGTTCGGGTGCGGGGCCTTGGCATGCAGCATGGTGGTATCGGCCCAGCCCGTGGCGCCTTCCACGGGGATGGTCGAGGCGATGGGCTTGCTGTCGAATTGCAGCAGGTTAACCTGATACGGCCACGAGGACGAAGCCGCCGTGCCTTCGTTGGTGAAGTCGTCCATCTGGACGGCCACGTCGTGCCAGTAGCGGTTGACCAGCTTGCGCTGTTCGGTGAGCAGGGCCACGGCCGCGTCGAACTGCTTCTGGTTCAACTGGTACGGGTCGGTGATTCCCAACTCGGGATTGTTGTACTTCAGGTACAGGGCGGCGTCGGCGATGTAGATCGGGCCGTCATAGGCCTGCACGCGGCCCTTGTTCGATTTGCCGTCGGGCAGGTTCTGTTCCTTGAAGACCACGCCCCAGGTAGTGGGCGCCTCGGGGAACACGTCGGTGCTGTACATCAGCACATTCGGGCCCCATTGGTAGGGCACGCCGTAATGCACGCCGTCCACCGTGTGCCAGGGCGCGTTCTGCAGGCGCTCGTCCACGTTCTTATAAGAAGGGATCAGGTCCAGGTTGATCGGCTGGACGGTGCCGCCCGCGATCAGGCGGTTGGAGGCGTCGCCCGAGGCGGTCACCAGGTCGAAGCCGCCGCCGAGCATCAACTGCACCATCTCGTCGGAGGTGGCCGCCACCTTCACGTTGACCTTGCAGCCTGTCTCCGCTTCGAAGGCGGTCACCCAGTCGTAGGCGGGATCCGACTCACCGCGCTCGATATAGCCCGCCCAGGCGATGATGTCCACCTCGCCTTCGCCCTTGCCCAGCGACTTCATCGGCTGGGCCGCGCCGCCTGCTCCTCCGCAGGCGGTCAGCACCAGGCTCGCCAGGGCCAGTACCGATAGAAATACAAACCATTTCGATTTCATGCGTCTCTTCTCCTTTGGGAATAATAGGTCGAACATTGACATTGGGCCGAGTTCAGTCACTTAAAACAGAAGACCACCTCCCTCCGCGCGTATTTGCCGTTGAAATGAATCAAGGTCAGGGCACTCCACAACCAGCAGGATGGGACAGTGGAAAATCTGCGCGCATTATAGCGGAATCGACACAAGAGTCAAACACAATCTTCCGAAACGGAAAGGCTAAAAGGATTAATTGTCGATTTTCAACCGAATTTTTGGGCTAATTTGCATCTGACCCACCTTGGAATGAGAAGATCATCGATTGTAGTCAGTTATAGTATCTGGGACGTTCCTATTCGGCAGGAGGAAAAATGAGACGAGGCGCTGTAAATACACACGAGAAACTAGCTGTCAGGTTTTACCAGCAGAGAAAATGGGAATCGGCCCTGGCAGAAAATCAAAAAGCAATAGAGGAAGAATCACATTCAGAGTCAATGCTCTTCTTAAGAGCATATCTGTTTATGGAAACCAAGGATTACCCCACAGCCGAGAGGGAAATCTCTCAACTGATGAGCAAATTTGGCGAAACGCCAGAAACGCTTAATCTTTTGGGATTACTCGAAATGCAAAAAGGGCATATGGATGAGGCTAAGGCTATCCTGGAACGTGCTCTTACTCTCGATCAGAAATTTTGGAAAAGCCATTTTGATATGGGCAATCTCTATCTTATTAAGAAACAATACCAAAAGGCTGTTGATGAACATTGGACGGCTTTAAAATCTCATATAACCTGGCAGACAATATGGGGACTTCTAGGATCTGTTTCATTATTACATCCAAAGCTCTTCCGCTTCATTTTTGTTGTTTTAGTTATTGCTCCATTCATCACAAAATCAATTGTAGGAATATTCTTCTCCACCATATCTGTTCTATTTTTCCTCACCACAGGAGCAGCCCTTTGGGTGTCAGGCAAAAAGAAGGAAGGATTATTTGTAGTGTTTTTTTCCTTGTTGTTATTAGTTGCTTATATTTTTAGTTACAATTTCAAATAACACAAAATCACGCGTTTGCCTGCAAAAAGACGGCATAAAAATAAGAAGAATACCAACAACGGCTTCGATCATCATCGGGCCGATATTTGCGACGAATATTGAAGTGTCATCTCAGTTTACGGGGATTATGTTTTTCAAAAGGAGTGTCCAATATCCAAGACATAACTCGCCACTGCGAGCCCGATAGGGCGAAGCAATCCCCTATGTGCCGAATAAGATTGCTTCGTCGGGCCGCCGCCCTCCTCACAATGACGCAACTTTGATTTCGATATTAGACGCCCCTTTTTCAAGTCTAGTATCGACAATCGCAAAACAGAAGAGGCATTGGGCTTATTTAGAATATTCTATGCCGTGCAATTCCCCCTCCCCTCGGCCTTGAAATCCTCCCCGACTCTGTCCTATAATGGATGGGGGTCGGGTCATCGTCGAAACAAGTCATCCCTGCGATCCAACCTGATTCCTGGAAGGAAATTCTATGGCTACCTCCAGAATGCGGATTTTGGCGCATTGGATGGTGCTGGCAAGCCTGCTGATGGCAGGCCTGTCCACTTACGGGGGAAAAGCCGAAGCGCTCTCGCCTAGCGTGCGTGTTTCGGTCAGTTCGAGCGGCGCACAAGCCAACGACGGCTCCTTGTGGGCCTCCATCTCCGCGGACGGCCGTTACGTGGCCTTCGAATCGGGCGCGGACAACCTGGTCAGCGGGGATACGAACGGCGCGCCCGACATCTTCGTGCATGACCGTCTGACGGGTGAGACCACCCGCGCTTCGATCCGCACGGGCGGAGAGCAGGCCAACAGCGGCTCGTACCGAGCCGCCATCTCGGGTGATGGCCGCTATGTGGGCTTCCTCTCGGGCGCGACCAATCTGGTCAGCGGGGACACCAACAATGTGGACGACGCCTTCGTCCATGACCGCCAGACGGGTGACACGGTGCGGGTCTCGGTCAGCTCGCTGGGCGAACAGGGCAACGACCAGACCGACCATTATCTGGCCCTCTCGGCGAACGGCCGTTTTGCGGTCTTCTGCTCAGACGCCACCAACCTGGTGGACGGCGACAACAACGCCAAGGTCGATGTTTTCGTGCATGACCTGCAAACACACACCACCGAACGGGTCAACGTATCCAGCGACGAAGCCGAAGCGGATGCCAGCGGCTGGGACCCATCCATCTCAGCGGACGGGAACCTGGTGGCCTTCTCCTCGGGCGCGACGAACCTGGTCGCAAATGATACGAATGACACCGCGGATGTCTTCGTGCGGGACCGTCAGGCGGGCACCACCTTTTTGGCTACGGTCAACTCGAACGGCGAACAGGCCGACCACGGCGGCTACGCGGGATTCCTCTCGGCAAGCGGACGATACGTGGTCTTCTCGTCCAGTGCGAACAACCTGATGAGCGACGACAATTACGGGTTCACGCAGGCCTTCCGTCACGACCTGCTCACAGGTGAGACGATCCTGGTCTCTTCGTATGAAGACTACGGCCCGATGGTGGGCTGGTCGGAAGAGACCGTCATTTCATCGGACGGGCGCTATGCAGTCTTCGAATTCGATGACAAAGGCGACGGCCTGCCAGGGCGGGTCATCCAATTGCACGATTGCGTCACGGGCGCGACGGTCCAGGTGGCCCCAGGCTACGACGAGACCGACTCATCTCACAGTCCCGCCCTCTCAGCGGATGGGCGCTTCCTGGCCTTCCACTCCGACGCCAACTACATCGTCCCGAATGACACCAACGATGCGAGTGATGTCTTCGAACGCGAGTTATTCACGCCCGTGGCCAAGACCTACACCTCGGCTGGGACCTACGACGGCTGGGTGATCGAATCGGGCGAGGAGAGCGAGGTCGGCGGGCATGTGGACTCACAATCCACGCTGCTGTACGTGGGTGACGCCGCCAACGACCAGCAATACCGCGCGATCCTGCACTTCGACACCTCGTCGCTGCCGAACAACGCCGTCATCACGCAGGCCGTGCTCAAGGTCAAGAAACAGGGCGTGACGGGTAGCAATCCCTTCAACTCCCTGGGACCATTATTGGTCGACCTGCGTAAGCCCGCCTTCGGCACGGCCTCCCTCGAGTCGACCGACTTCGAGACAGCCGCAGACCTGAACGGCGGCGGCACCGTCGGCTCGGGCCTGAGTGGGGGCTGGTACACCGCTTTTCTGGACCCGTCCGCCTATCCCATCATCCACACCTACGGCACCACCCAGATGCGCCTGCGCTTCAGCTTGGGCGACAATGACAACCAGAGCGCGGACTTCCTGAAGCTATTCAGCGGAGACGCCGCCGTGGGCGACCAACCCTACCTGTACCTCGAATACTACGTCCCGCAAGAGAAGTACCCGACCGTGTTGGCCATCCTGCGCACCTCGCCCAACCCCACCGACGCCAACCTGGTGACCTACCTGGTGGCCTTCAGTGAACCCGTCACGGGCGTGGACGCGAGCGACTTCGTCCTGACCACTTCGGGGGTGGTCAACGCCTCGGTAAACTCGGTCAGCGGCTCGGACGACACCTGGAGCGTGACGGTTCACACGGGCGCTTCGTCTGGCACCCTGCGCCTGGACCTGGTGGACGACGACAGCATCCAGGACTCGGCGCACAGACACCTGGGCGGATCTGACGCTGGCAACGGGGACTTCACAAGCGGGGAGGTCTACACCATCCTGCCGCATCCCACCTTTGCAGATGTGCCCCTGGACTACTGGGCCTGGCCCTACATCGAGAGCATTTATCTGGCGGGCATCACGGGCGGCTGTGGTAATGGAAACTTCTGCCCCGATGCGACGGTCTCACGCGCGCAGATGGCGGTCTTCTTGGAGCGCAGCATGCGCGGCTCGACCTTCACCCCGCCGCCCGCCACGGGAATGGTCTTCAGTGACGTGCCCGCCAATTATTGGGCTGCGGCCTGGATCGAGCAGCTTGCGGGCGACGCCGTCACGGGTGGCTGCGGCGGCGGGATGTATTGTCCCGAGGTCATCGTCAGCCGCGCACAGATGGCGGTCTTCCTGCTGCGGGCGGAGCATGGCGCGGCCTACGTCCCGCCCGATGTGGGCGCGGGCACAGGTTTCACGGACGTCCCCGCCAACTATTGGGCCGCCGCGTGGATCAAGCAACTGGCAGCCGAGGGCGTCACGGGCGGCTGCGGCAACGGACTCTTCTGCCCCGAGGCCTCGGTCAACCGCGCACAGATGGCCGTCTTCCTACAGCGCACCTTCCACCTGACAATGCCATAGCGTATCTCACGCCCCTCCCGCAAGGAAACTTGAGCAGGAGATATAGGTTCGATATAGGATGGATATAGGATGGACGGAAGATCGATACAGGATCGATATAGGATCGATATAGATTTGATAAAAGAGGACAGGGAACTATAAACACTTTCAAAGGTTAGTCCCAAGAAACCCAAATCAGACACAGTACCAATGTACTATCTGCGCAAACAACCATATCCTATTTAATGAATGACAAAAGTCACTGGAAAAATTAACTGTAAATGAGTAAATTATGAGCAACCTGTGGGGGAGAAGTTTCCACCACTTCCAAAAACAAACAACTCCATCGTTGAAAGGGGTACGCCGTCATGAAGTTCCTTGCCAATCTGTTGGTCGCCATCAGCCTGCTGTTAGGCCAGTTCAACACGCCATCTCTTTCTCCCGCCGTCCCGGTGGTGAGAACCCCCACTCCAACCCAAACCGCCACCGCCACGATGACTCCCACCGTGGAAGCGACCGCAATCGATCCCGCCATTCCTACGGATACCATAACACCAACAGGGACCTCTGTGCCCTTTACAACCGACACAGTTACCCCTGCGCCGACTGATACTGGCACGGAGAGCACCCCGACTCCCACTGAAACGCTCCCGCCCGCCGAACCCCAGATTGCCCTGGTCTTATCGTCCACACCCAGTTTTGTGACCCCAGGCGGGCATATCAATATCGACTGGGCCATCGAGGGGATTCTGCCTGAAGAACATGAATTATTCCTGACCGTCATCCTGCCTCAAGGTTTTACTCCCACCGACAAGGATGCGGTCTACGATGAGACCTCCCAGACCTTGTCGATTCCGGTGGCCAAGGAGAAGGGACAATTCGGCCTGGAGGCCGAGCAACCTGCAGAAGATGCGGTTTTGATCGTCTCTTTAATCGAAAAGGAAAGCGTGCTGGCCGGGACCTCCTTGGTGTTGGCCACCAAGGACCAATTTGCTCTCACCTCAAAGGGCGGAACCATCCAGACCGAAGACGGTCGGATCAAGCTCAATATTCCAGCGGATACGTTTTCCGAAGATGCAATCATCCAGATCGGCGAGCCGAGTGGGGACGAAATTCCCGCCTATTCCCTCAGCGGACGCCCCTTTTCCATCAAGGCCCAGAGCAAAGCTGCTCGATCAAGTTTGCACCAATTCAATACCAAGATCGAGATCGAAGCAAGTTATGCCGACTTGAACATACCCGCGGAGCAGACCAGCGATTTATATATTTATTGGCATAACCCTGATACTGGTGATTGGGAAGCACTCTCTTCGTATGTCGACTCGGAAGCAAAAAAAATCTATTCCATTACAGATCACTTTTCTGTGTTTGATATTGGAATTAACGACTGGCAGGCCACGCATCTACCAACCGTGGATGCTTTTCAAGTATCACAATTTACGGGAGCGGGTTCTATATCTCTGCCCCTTGACCTGCCTGCGGGCCCTGGCGGCTTAAAACCCAGCCTGACGCTCAGCTACAACAGCCAGGTCATCGATCAGGCACGAATCGACACTCAGGCATCCTGGGTAGGTATGGGGTGGTCTTTGGATGCCCCCGCTATTGAAAGAGACACTCACGGCACTACTTCAGATACGGGCGATGATACCTTCATGCTATCTGTGGCCGGCATCAGCACTCGCCTGGTTGACATGGGCTATGGCGGGTATCAAGCCCAAGATAAAAATTTCTGGCGAATTCAACGCGATGGCAATGCGGACACCTGGACCGTATGGGATACATCGGGAAACATATACTACTTTGGAGATATCGCCGAGGAAACAGTCGGCGCCACATCCCATATCTTATACAGGACAGATGACGGGCATGAATTAATTCGCCAAACCAACCGTTGGTCCCTGCGAAGACAGCAAAATATTTTTGAAAAATCCATACTTTACACGTACACCAAAGAAGCAAAAAATCTATCGGTCGTTAATGTTAATGGAGCTACCGTTACGGACTCAGCAGATACAACGACATATCCAGAGTACATTTATTATCCCAACGGTCACTATCGCATTTGGTTCGAGACCGAGGCCAGATGGGATTACTATGAAGGTTGGAAAACGGATCAAGCATATCATAACTTCCAGCAAAAACGACTAAAATCTTTGCACGTCCAAAATTATGTAAATGGCGCTTGGGCAACTGTCACCCGCTACGACTTTGGGTATGCCCTTGATACCAATCCCGACCATGTTTTCCCTGGGGTCTCTGCCCAGCATCCGAATAATCCCACTGGCAAGGTCACGACCCTAAAATCTTTCAGACAAGTAGATTCTACTGGGTCGGTAGGGTTGCCGCCCTATACATTTGAATACGCTGATAAATTACATTTGACAAAAGCATACAATGGATATGGTGGGAGTGTTTCATTCGACTACGACTCTGATCCTAATCAGGTCTTATACGAACCCTGGTACTATGATACGAATGCCCGTGAGACTTATACGGCTGAGTTCAAATTTGGCCCAAGCGGAGAGATGGGTTTATGCCTTAAAGTCCCTGGGAATCAGAGTGGCTGGACTGCGCTAAGCGGAACTGTAAGTTGCACTACTGGTGGCTACTTATCTGTACAGGGGACAGGCTATAACCCAACCACCTTTGTCTCTATCAGGCCTGGAGGGTATTACAAATTGACCATGACTGCTGGCGGCAATTCTCCCTCGGTAGGGCTATACAATGGCAGCACGGTTACCTCAGGATATGGAACTAGTGCCTTCGTGCTGCTTCCCGCCACAGCATCCGTAGCTGCACCCGTCATCCAATCTGCGGCTGGCGGAACAGTCTACATCAGCGATTACAAGATGCAGCTCTTGCCAACCTTCTATCGTGTACATAGGAAGACCATTTTCGATGGCACAAATAGTTATACCTATTCTTACTCATATTCTGGTGCCGCGGTCAACGATACTGTCCATTCCCTGATGGCGCAAGCTTGCTATCCCAATCAGGTGGATTGCAATGAATACAACGAGGAACTGTCCGAGTTTCGCGGGCACGCCCAGGTAACCGAGACCAGCCCGAACGGGCGCAAGGTGGTTACGAAGTATTTCCAAGACGATGCCAAAAAGGGTCGTCCAGAGGCCGTCGAAAACTTGAACTCAGCCGGCGACCTGTTGAGTTCAACCCTATATGAATATGGGGTTACCTCGGCCGATGTAGGTTTTTGGTCCTATTACCATATCACGGGAATGAAACAGTATTGGGTTTTCACGGGAACGCAAGAAAATCGCACCTACGGATACAACAATACAGGGAGCCTATATTCAGCCACCAAGTCCTTCTTTACTTATGACACTAATTATGGCAACCAGATCTCTGTGGTCGAGAAATCCTGGAACGGAGGTGATTGGGATCTCTTCCGTACGACCAACACCGCCTACTCTCAGAAAGATTCCTCTGATCGTTATCTGGTTTCTCTGCCTGGCACTCAAAATGTGTTGGACAAGGATGGGAACCTGGCCGCACAGACCTTGTATGTGTACGACAACAAGACGACCCTGAACAGTGCCCCAGATGATGGGAAATTAACCGCCATCCTGAAATGGGTCAATGGAAGCGATTACAGTTCGACATCTTTTGGCTACGATTCCTGGGGCAACCAGACCAGCGTGACCACCTACAGCGGATATGGCACCCCCTGGCAAGCAGTAGGCGCACACACAACTTATACCTGCTATGGCAGCGGCGAGCCTGTTGGAGAAAACGCCTGCGCAGACGACGGGTATCGTACATATCCAATCTGGATCAAAAATTCACTTGGGCAAACCACCACAATAAGCTATGATTATGCCCAGGGCCTACCCTTGAGCGAAACGGATTCAAATAGAGCCGAGACGCGTGCCGCATACGATGCGTTTGGCAGAATCACCAACCTGTTTCGTCCTGATCCTATTTCAGGTAGCGCCGAGTCCAGCCCCTCTTTGAGCATGGTTTACTCTGATGTGACCTCTGTCGCCAATATGAATCCTGTTCAATTGGTGACCACCATCACCCAGCACGTAAGTTCATCTCCGTCCGACACGTATTTCAGCATTTCCCGTACCTATGATGGCATGGGACGCCCAATCTCGTCCGTAAGCTACGCAGGGACATATCAGGCATACCCAAGCACCTTGCCAGGCGCAGTCCTGACAAAGACCGAATACCCGCTCATCAATGAGACCCGCCAAAGTGTTCCCTATTTCTATGGGGAAGACCCCCAATACACGGATACAATCAGCTATCCCGACGGCCGTACCGTCAAGGTATTTGCAACAGACAACACAACCACCACCACGATTACAGATGGTCTGAAGACTACCGTGACCGACCCGCGCGGCAACATCACTACCAGCGTCAAGGATGTTTGGGGACGCGTGACGTCTGTGACGCCACCGGCTAACACTGGACCGGGAGTCTCCTATACATACGACATGTTGGGCAATCTATTGACCGCCACGCGTGGTGGGGCGACCACAGCCATGAAGTATGACCAGCTTGGTCATAAAACAGGCATGGATGATCCAGACATGGGTACGGTGGGTTCACTAAGCGACGATTCTTGGGGGTGGACCTATACATATGATGCGCTTGGGAATATGACTTCTCAAACCGATGCCAGAGGGCAGACAACCTGTCTGTATTACGACTCTTTGAACCGCCTGCGTTTCAAGAATTATCAAAGTAATTCCACTTGTCCGGTCACCCCAAGCAGCGGGGGCAGCGCAGTGGAATACACCTACGATAGTATAGCAAATGGGAATTACGGTAAGGGCCGCCGCACCGGCATGATCGATCCCAGCGGTTCGACCACCTGGAAGTATGATATTCGCGGCCGTTTGCTCTCTGAAAATAAGATCATTTCGGACAAGACGTTCCTCACTTCCTGGATGTACAACCTTGCCGACCAGCCCGTTAGTATGACTTATCCCGGAGGGGACAGCGGCCAGCCAGGGGAAGTGGTGACTTTTGGATATGATAGTCGAATGCTGATTTCAAGCCTGACAGGTGAGAGTCAGACCGCGTACGTTACGAATACCGTATATGATCCCTCGGGACGGATCACCACGCGCGCCTACGGAAACAACACACAGACCGAATATGACTATTATGCATGGGCGCAGCAAGGCGGTCGTTTGGCACAGATCGTTTCCAAGCGCAGTCTCAATCACACCTTCCAGAAGCTGTCTTATGTCTACGACGCCTCTGGCAATGTAACTTCCATCACGGACGCCATGGCGGGGTCCCAGATCCAGAATTTCACATACGACAACCTAGATCGGCTTCTTTCCGCGAATGCCGTTGGCGGGGAGGCCGCCAGTCAATATAGTGAATCGTACACCTACGATTCGGCCACTGGAAATCTGGATACCAAGACCAAGGGCCAGACAGTATATCAATATAGTTATGATCCCCTGCACGTCCATGCTGTTTCATTGTTCAGCGGCGGGAATGTCTCGAATTCCTATTCCTACGATGACAATGGCAACATGACGGCCCGCACTCTTAACAATATTACAGCCAACCTTTCCTATAATGCAGAAGGGCGTCTGACTTCCGTCGGCGGACAAGTTCCGACTGGCACTGGGACTACTGTCTATCCCACTCCTACCCCCGCCGTTCTGGCACAGACACCTACTCCCACGCGCACCGCAACCGCTACTGCCACCCCCACGGCAACCGCCACCCCCTTGCCCATCTTCTCGGATGTGCCTTATGGCAATGCTTACAAGACCTACATCGAAGGGATTTATAACGCCGGCATCACGGGCGGATGCGCTTCCAATCCTTTACGCTATTGCCCATCCAACAATATCAACCGCGCCGAAATTGCGGTGATGCTCCTGCGGGCTGAGCACGGAGCCAGCTATACGCCGCCTGCGGTGGGATCATCCACTGGCTTCGCCGACGTCCCCGTCACCCACTGGGCGGCAGCCTGGATCAAGCAATTTGCCGCCGAGGGGATCTCGTCTGGTTGTGGAGGCGGAAATTTCTGCCCGGATTCCGTTGTGACCCGCGACGCGGCAGCCGTCCTGATCCTGCGCGCCAAGAACGGCAACACCTTCACCGCGCCCACTTACACCACCTATAGCTACAATGACATTTCCACGTCTTCGCTCAAGAACTGGATCCAGCACCTGGCCAGCAGTGGCGTGATCGACAATTGCTCGGCGGGCAACTATTGTCCCACCGCCGCGCTCACCCGCGAACGGGCCGCTTATTTCATCGCGCGCGTCTTCCTGTCCATGGCCTATCAAGCGGACCCGACCCAGGTGGTCGCGGCTGC
Source organism: uncultured Anaerolineales bacterium (assembly GCA_937928015.1). Classification (GTDB taxonomy): domain Bacteria; phylum Chloroflexota; class Anaerolineae; order Anaerolineales; family Villigracilaceae; genus JACPVF01. Next base: position 12,961 of record CALFXA010000144.1, read on the forward strand.
CACCCCGCCCCTGCCTGCCTCCATCCAAGGAGCGAACAAGGTGATGGCTGTGCCTGTTCACCAACAACAGGTACAGGACGTGAGTGCGACCTTCCTGTATGACGGGGATGGCAAACGCGTGGCTGCCACGATCAATGGCGTGACCACCTACTTCGTGGGCAATTACTACGAGAAGGTGGTGACCCCCACCAACACTATGATCAACAAATATTACTACGCTGGCACGCAGCGCGTGGCCATGCGCAAAGGCGGGATCCTGTTCTACCTGCTGGGTGATCACCTCGGTTCCACTTCGCTGACCCTGGACGCCTCAGGCAATGTGGTCTCGGAAATGCGATACACGGCCTGGGGAGAGGTGCGCTACCAGGCTGGCCCCACTACCACGGACTACACCTATACAGGACAGTATAGCTACATGGACGACCCCACCACCAGCGGTACCAACGAGGGCTTCGGCCTGATGTTCTATAACGCCCGCTGGTATGACCCTTCGCTGGGTAGATTCACCCAGGCAGATACGATTGTTCCTAGCAATGTACAGGGGTATGACAGATATGTGTATGTAAGGAATAATCCACTCAAAAGCATAGATCCTTCTGGTCATATTGAAACGGCTCCGTGTAGCGAATTAGCTGGCGGCTGTAATGTGACTGATAGAGTAAGAGATGTTGACCAGGGCAAGGCGCAATATTTCCGTATGAGAACAGCAGCACTAATGTGCCAAGCGGGCAATTCCAGTAGCTGTTCACTAATGGCAAAATATCAATCAACATTGAGCGGTGATTTTCTTGACTTTGGTCAATTAACTGAAGAAAATTATGATGGCACAGTAACATACAAAGCGTGGAATGGAGATATTCCTTCTATAATAGATTTTCTTCTTCCAACAACTTATGGAGCGAGAGGACAATTGGAAGGTACCTTTAAAATTGGCGAGTGGAACCCATCTGTCTCCGTAGGTGTAAACATTGTATACAATCGTGTCGCTGGTGAATGGGACTCTAATTTTGATTTTACACTCGAGCCATTTACTGCTGGGGGAGGCGCGGGTGCTTCGCTTACTATTGGGCCACTACTTGGGTGGTTTTCCTCTACGACTAAAGACGTTACATCTGGAGATTCTACAGTTACAAGTGCAACAGGGGCAGTTGTAGGAGCTGTTTCGGTATCAGTTTCCGCTCCACTAAACGCTGATGATACAAAACTCCATGTTGATCCTGTATATGGAACATCACCACTTACATATTACCTTGGAATCGGGTTTGGAGGACTATATGGAGGAGGGGGTAGTGGTCTAACCACAACACTATATCCATAAAAATATGCATTTACTTGTATGTAAATCAAAAAGAGACCTTGGGTTTCCCAAGGTCTCTTTTGTCTCTACTCACTCCGCCAATTTCACCACCGCGCGGAAGGTGTTGTAGGCGCTCAGCATCCCCCTGCCTGGAAGCTGACCCGCGTCCCTTCGCGGTGCAGGCCAGGCACTAGCGCGGCGTGGTCGGCCTGACTCGGCGAAAGAAAAGAACGCAAAGTTTGCCCGCGCTGGGTATAATAAAGGCATGACAGCACAATCGGTCATCTCCCTGCTTCGGCAACACCGCACCCAGTTGAAACGCCTGGGCGTGAAATCCCTGTCCATTTTTGGGTCGGTGGCGCGCGGCGAGGAGCGCGAGGATAGCGATGTGGATGTCCTGGTGGAGTTCGACGGTCCCGTCACCTTCGATGCCTTCATGGATACCAAATTCTATCTCGAAGACCTGCTGGGCCGCAAAGTGGACCTGGTCCTGCCGCAGGCCATCAAGCCGCGCATGAGACCCTACGTGGAAAAGGACCTGGTCCATGTCACGGGATGAAACCCTATACCTGGCAGATATTGAGTCCGCCTGCGAAAAGGTGCTCAAATACACTCGTGGGATGAGCTATCAGCAGTTCACAAAAGACGACCTGCACTTCGATGCGGTCCTGCGCAATCTGGAGATCATCGGCAAAGCCGCCAAGAACATCTCTGAGGAACGGCGGGAAAAATATCCGCACGTCAAATGGCGCAAGATCGCAGGCTTCCGCGACATCGTTGCCCACAACTATTTCGGCGTGAGCGATGAGATCGTCTGGGACGTGTCCAGAACGAGATTCCAACCTTGCTGGAAAGCGTAAAGGTCATGTTGCTGGACTAAACCAGCGGCAGAAAGGCTTGTATCGAATGGATGGGAAGATGAATCCCCCTGTCTGGCTCAAGCCAGGCGCGTTGGTCAAGGTGCAACACTGGTATGGCGTGGTCGAAGACGTGGCTGTTTCACAAAACCGCGTCATGGTCTTTATCAAATCTCCAAAGGGCGTGGTCCGCGCCCAGCGCGACGCGGCGGAATGGCTGGAATACATCGAAGGTCAGATCGTCCCTGCCGAAGCGTCCGCCTTCGAGCAGGAGATTACCCTCAACGTGCAGCGGGTCCAAAAAATGCTGGATGAGTTGAACTCCTTCCGCGCCTTGGTTCAGGACCAACATTAGTCACTTTGGGTTTTAAAGCCCACACGCAAATTAAGAAGAGACCTTGGGTTTCCCAAGGTCTCTTTTGTCTCTACTCACTCCGCCAACCCCACCGCCGCGCGGAAGGTGCTGTAGGCGCTCAACATCTCCTCTGCCTGGAAGCTGACCCGCGTCCCTTCGCGGCGCAGGCCAGGCATCAGCACGGCGCGGTCAGCCTGGCTCGATTTGGCGAACTCGATCCGCACCTGCACGGGCAGGTCCACGATGAAGGGCTCGGGCGCGTCGCCCTGCTCCAGCCGCGAGACAGCACGCACCGCCGCCTCGTAGATCTCCTGTTGGGCCAGTTGCGGAGACAGGCACTCCGCCGAGAAACGTCCCAGCGCCTGCTTGACCACGGCCATCTCCAGCTCGCCCAGCAGGGCGGCAGTCTGCGCGCAGGCGGTCTGGTCGCCCGTCACCAACAGGACGGGCACGCCGAAATGCCCCGCCACGGCGGCGTTCAAGCCAAACTCCCCCACCAGCACGTCGTTAAGCCACACGTTCATCACCGCCCCCGACCAGGTATGGTCGAGGATGGCGTTCTGCGTCCCCGCCCGCGCATGGTAACCCACGAAGAAGACCCCATCCACCGTCTCGTCCACGCCCTGCATCATGGACAGGGGCGCAGGCGACCCCGAGATCAGCCGCACGCGCGGGTCCAACTCCTCGACCAGCAGGTTGGCCCCGTCATGATGGCCGTCCACCGCCAGGACCTCATCCGCGCCCGCATCGAAGGCCCCGCGCGCCGCCACGTTGACATCCTCGGTCATCAATTTGCGGAAGCGGGCATACTCCGCATGGCTGGGGTCCACCTGATCCCAGTTGACCACGCCCGTCACGCCTTCCATATCCGCTGCGATCAAGATTTTCATGGGGTTCTCCTTGTGAGTAGCATCGAGTCAGTGACACAAAACACCCTGCGGGTACGATCTGTCTCGAACCGCAGAGGAACAGAGGTCGCAGAGTTCTTTGAAAATTCCTCCGCGTTCTCCGCGCCTCCGCGGTGAAAGTCAGCGTCCGCCCGCATTTTTCCTTTGTGACCTTCGTGTCCTTGGTGTTTGAAAAAGTCTCCCACAAAACGGTAGAGACGATTTTCCAAAGGCATTATAATCGCCCCAGACTTTCACCAAACGGAGGCAGGATGAGCGAGACGGCCATTTTTCCATTCACGGACGAACACAAGATGATCCGCAACGCGGCCCGCGACTTTGCGCAAAAGGAGATTGCGCCCATCGCGGCCCAGTTCGACGAAAGCGGCGAGTTTCCCTACGAGACCATCAAGAAGATGGGCGCGATGGGCTTCATGGGCGTGGAGGTGCCCGAAACCTACGGCGGCGCAGGCATGGACACCCTGTCCTATGCGCTGGCCCTGGAGGAGATTTGCAAGGTGGACGCCGCGCATGGCGTGGTCATGTCGGTCAACAACTCGCTGTATTGTCACGGCATTCTCCAATTCGGCAGCGAGGAACAGAAGAAAAAATTCCTCGCGCCCGTGGCCTCGGGCGAAGCCATCGGCGCCTACTCGCTGACCGAGCCCCAGTCGGGTTCGGACGCGGGCACCATGCGCTCGCGCGCCGTCCGCGACGGGGATTTTTATGTGTTGAACGGCCGCAAGTCCTGGGTCACCAGCGGCCCCGTAGCCGACTACGTGGTGGTCTTCATGATGACCGATCCCGGCAAGAAACAAAAGGGCATCAGCGCCTTCCTGGTGGAGGGCAACACGCCTGGCTTCACACGCGGCAAGAAGGAGCCCAAGCTCGGCATCCGCGCCTCGGCTACCAGCGAGTTGATCTTCGAAGACTGCCGCATCCCCGCGGAGAACCGTCTCGGCGCGGAAGGCGAGGGTTTCAAGATCGCCATGACCGTGCTGGATGTGGGCCGCATCGGCATTGGCGCGCAGGCGCTGGGCATCGCCGAGGCCGCCTACGAGGCCGCGCGCGCCTACGCCACCGAGCGTGAGGCCTTCGGTCAGAAGATCGGCGAGTTCCAGGGCACGGGCTTCAAGATCGCGGACATGAAGACCCGCATCGAGGCGGCCCGCCTGCTGATCTACAACGCCGCCCTGGCCAAGGAACGCTCCAAAACCACGGGCGAGCGCTTCACCCTGCAATCCTCGATGGCCAAGTTATTCGCCTCCGAAACGGCCATGTACTGCGCCCATGCCGCGGTGCAGATCCACGGCGGGATGGGTTTCAGCAAGGAGCTGCCCGTCGAGCGTTATTTCCGCGACGCCAAGATCACCGAAATCTACGAAGGCACCAGCGAGATTCAGCGTCTGGTCATCTCGCGCAGTGAACTCGGCCTCAAGTAAATCGGTATGACCGACTATCCGCTCTGGTCGCTGACCTTGCTCTTCGCCGCGCTGGCAGGGACGTTCGCCCTGCTGGCTGTTTCGCGCCGCCAGGGTTGGGCCGAGCCGCCCATTGCAGACGCCCAGCCCGAGGTCCAGGTGGAAGGGAACGGCGACCAGCCGAAAGCGGAGTTCAAATTCCGTCTTGGCGCATTCCTGCGCGAACACCGTTGGGGACTCCTGCTGGCGGCGGTCGGGCTGGCGGTGATTCTGTATCTGATCGTCTTCGCGCCCGTCCAGATGACGGGCCGCATCTCGATCACGCCGCGCGAACCCGGGCGTCCCTTCTTCTTCCTGCACTGGCAGCGCAACACGCTGGACGTCTTCTTCTACGAGGCCGCCCTGCTCTACAACCTGGGGACGGGCCTGCTGACCGCGGCCATGCTGTTGGCCGCCTGGCGCGGACACTCGCTCCAACGCCTGCGCACCGCCCTGCTATGGGGGCCGCTCGGGCTGGCGGGCGCGGCGCAATGGTGCCTGGCGCGCGAACCCGACTTCTGGTGGGGTATCGGCCTGTACCTGGCCGCCGCGGCGGGACTGGCCTTCTGGGCCTGGACCACGCGCAAGCAGTCTCAGGCCGACGTGGCCCAGCCCGTGCGACTCTCGCGCGGCGCAGAGATCGCGCTGGTGCTGCTGATTATGGCGCTGGCGGTCTTCGGTCGGCTGTTCGAACTGCGCACCATTCCGTACGGCATCGAAGGCGACGAGGCCAAGTGGACGGGCGAGGTGGTCTGGCTCGGCATCCGCGGCCTGCCCGACCTCTCGGGCTTGTATCACCGCGACGCCCTGCCGACCAGCTTCTACATGCAGACGCCCTTCCACGAGCTCTTCGGGCCGTCCATCTTCTCGGCGCGTCTGGCGGTGGCGGTCTTCAGCATCCTGGGCTGTCTGCTCTTCTACCTGCTCGTCAAGCGGATCGCCAACCTGCCGCTGGCCCTGCTGGCGGCCTGGCTGTTGAGCGGCTCGATCTTCGACATCAGCGCCAGCCGCCTGGCCAACGTGGAAAGCCACGTCAAGTTGTGGCCGATCCTGACCCTGTTGCTGCTGGCCTGGGCCATCCCCACCAAACGCTGGCAGGCCTACGCCGTCAGCGGCGTGGCGTTGGCTATCGGCCTGTTGACCTACGACACGGTCTGGCCCCTGCTGGGTCTGGCCCTGCTGCTGACGATCCTCGAGATCAGCCGCCAGGAAGAGGACCTGAGCGAAAAGGTCAAGCAGGTCACGGCCTTGCTGGCGCCCTCACTGGCGGCGCTGCCCATCCTCATGCCCTACTTTGCCAGCCGCGTCGTGTACTACGAGTTTGGTGCAAAGGGCTGGGGGCACGGCGCCTCCACGCTCTGGGCGCATTTCACGGATGTGGTATCCAGTTGGTTCCTCGCCGTCAATGTCGACTTCCTCTACAACCGCCACGGGCCATTGCTGAACGCCTTCCTGCTGCCCTGGCTGGTGCTGGGATTGATCGTCACCCTGGTCACGCTTCGCCAACGCTTCTCCGCCTG
>CALFXA010000145.1 GCA_937928015.1 uncultured Anaerolineales bacterium
CGGTGCGACGCCTTGTTCAACGCTTTCATTTTTCCGGATTTTCATGCCCGTAAGTACAATAAATAGGAAAATAGGCCGGAAAATCGCGTTTTTGGGCTCGTAGAGCCCTCAATTTCGATTTTCAGGCAGTATTTCGCGGTAATATTCGGTTTTCGCGGCATGGCGCGGTCTTTTTTCCGTAATTTTTCTCTGTAGCCGTTGTCGCCGCTATCTCACCGTAATTTTCGATATTTCGGATCGTTGAACGTCAGGGTTCTGGCTGAGGCGCGCTTTGGCGCCGATAGCCAGGAACCCATTGTTGGGCTCGCTTCGTATTATTTTCTTATCTCCGACCAGATCCAGCCGATAAAATAGCCAATACTTCCACAAAACATGCCGGGTAAAAGTGGTATGAGTATTATCTGAAAGAAAAATGCGGCCATCGGGTCCGCATTAGGCATAAATATGTCGCTCATCAGGAAGGAAAGCCATTCTACGGGGCCTCTCAAAAGGGCGGGTGTACTTTCTACTGTTTGGAAGAGGCTATAAACTCCGAAGATAATGCCAATAATGGTGCCGATAATTGCGGGAATCCATTTATTCATATGTGTTATTTCTGCCCAACGTTAGCGTTGAGGCTGAGGCGCGCTTTGGCGCCGATAGCCTCGAACGCCTTGTTCGAAACCATTTTCATCGGCTGTTCATCCCTGGTCTCAAATCTCTTCATTTCCTCCGCCGAATCAGGCCGCGTCAGCGGCCAGGCGGATCTTCATATATTATTTTCGAACGTCACGGGTCAGGGGACCCGACACCTTGTGGCGGGTACCCTGCACCCGCTTGTTCGCTGTTTTGTTTTTCGATTTGTTCACTGATAGCCTTTAGAAGGTCTGGGGAGTATAGCCCGCACAAAATCGTCTCTTCTTTTCCCTCTTCAGTTGTTCCTACTATGTAGAGATAATCATATGGAAGGGGGCGGCGGCATAGCCCCCCATGCCTGGGAATAGCAGCGCCTAGTGGGACTTCTGTATTATGGAACGATGCGTTGAAGTTGGATACAGATTTTCTTATCCGTTTCACCTTTGGATTGCGAAGGCTCGATAATATCTGTTCCCAGTTCATATATTCTCAGCGAACGTCAGCGTTCACCCTCGCGCCACTTGTGGCGCGTAGGGGTGCAACGCCTTGTTGGGGCGTTTTTCATTCCATCAAGCCTCGGGCTTTCCAAATATATGTGGTCAAGGGGATGGCCAAGATGAATAGAAACGGGAATGACCACTGTACAAGGAATATGTCTAGCCGTGTTGGATCTGTTGGCCGCCTCATCGCTACAACGATGACGCCTACCCAATAGGCTGCCATAGTGATAGCACATATTTGGAAGGTCTGGCCGAAATCAGTAATAAGCAGAGTTAGGAGGCTTAGAAATATCTGAAAAGCCAGGGAGACCTTTATGGCCGCCCAGTATTTATCCGACAATTTCATATATTTGTGGCCCCAACGTCAGCGTTCAGGCTGAGGCGACTTGTCGCCGATAGCCTGGAACGCCTTGTTGGGATTCATATTCATTCATGGCCAAACGACAAAGGGATGTTTGGGCTGCTTGCGGCCATTTATGTTTCCAATTGTTCCGTAATGCCAGTGTTCGAATACCCCCTGAATATCTTCTAGAGTATTGCCTTTGGTAAGTTTTGTATTGGTCGGAAGTTGGTACACTGCATAGGCGTATTTCTTTGGCAATGTCCGAATAAATATCTTTGCCCGTGCAAGGGAGGTGAAGATGCCCACATTAACCGGTTGTTTTCTGGAATGAAGTTCGAGTAGGTAAATGTATTTATTCATTTTCTAAATCCCAACGTCAGGGGTCAGGGGACCCGACACCTTGTGGAGGGTACCCTGCAACCGATTGTTCGACCGTTTGTTTTTCTTTGATATCTCCCATAAGCGAGTCGCATAGGTGATGCCAAGAAAGCATTATCGCGTGCCGAACCCCTCGGGTTGTCGGTTGTGGGTCTTGACCACTAAATACAAGTTGTCCGGCCCGCGCAGTATTTCCATCGGCACCCACAATCAGCCAAAGAACCGTGAATAGTGGGGCCAAGGTAAGGCGAATAGGAACGGACAGATGCGTTGAATTTAGAGTCACGATGAGTAGAACAGTGAGCGTGTAAATCAGCGTGGCGAGAAAGAACATATTCCGGAAATCATTCGGCGTGACGTATGCGTCGTACGTCCAATTGGCAGTTCCGCCGATGATGAAGGCGATAATATGGAATTTAAGAAACCATAATGACTTCAGCAGAGTTCGTCCGAAAGATGCTGAAGGCAAACGGTCCTTTAGCTTGAGAACAAGATGCCACGCAGCCGTAAATCCGAAAGTAACGTATAAGCCAATCGTGGCGGCAAAGAGACAACCACCGCCCCAGTCCGTACTGCCCTGCAAAAACAGGGCGCGTTCAAGATGGCGATGGATTTCGGGTGGATCGCCGTAGATTAACAGCGATAGCCATGTAAACGCGACGCCAGTAGGAATAATCATCCACGGACCCAAAAGAAGCGTTGCCATCTGTTTTGCCGTTGGTGTTTTCATCTTATGGTCGAACGTCTGCGTTCACCCTCGCGCCACTTGTGGCGCGTAGGGGTGCAACGCCTTGTTGGATTCCATTTTCATTGGCTGTTCCTGGCTTCGCTCTCCGAAATCGTTTCCGCGGGGTTCGTGACCTTTGTTTTTCAGTGGTGGAGGGTCCGTCGTGCGCGCGGTGGCTCATTATTTTCTGATCCAACGTCAGCGTTCACCCTCGGCGCACCTTGTGCGCCGTAAGGGTGGAACGCATTG
>CALFXA010000146.1 GCA_937928015.1 uncultured Anaerolineales bacterium
CAGCGACCAGGCCACCGCAGACGGGGATTCGGGGGTGCACGCTCGCCGTTCGTTAATCCGCAAGGCTTATCTGTATTTGGTGCTGTTCGCCTCGGTCATCGGCGGGATGATCAGCGCGGTGACGGTGGTCTTCCGCCTGATCAACGCCGCGCTGACGGGTCACGTGGAAAGCGACTTCCTCGCGTCCACGCTCAACCTGCTGCAATTGCTGGCCCTGTTTGCGGTGGTGTTGATCTATCACCTGCAAACCCTGCAGCACGACGGTAAATTTGCTGCCGATACCCTGGCTGCCCAGCACGGTCAGTTCGCAGTGTTGGTGATTGATCCGGGCGACGGTGACTTCGCCCAACGGGTCCGCACGGAGCTATCCAGGCGTAGCCCGCACCTGCTGGTTGCGGTGGTGGCCGCAGCGGGGGAAGTCCGCAGCGACGCGGCCTATCAGGCCGTGATTCTGCCCGCCAGCCTGGCCTTCGCTCCCGATTTTCCGCTGTTGGGCTGGCTGCGTCAATTTAACGGGACCCGCCTGATCGTTCCGGACAAAGGCATGGACAGCCTGTGGGCCGACAACGCAGAACAGGCGGCGGTCTTCGCGCGGCAACTGTCCGAGGGACAGACCGTCCGCAGCCAGAAGCGCACGTCAGCATGGACGGTCGTCATCTATATCTTTGCGATTCTGTTCGCGATCCAATTGGCCTTCGGGCTGCTCGGCCTCGGATTGTCGTTGATCTTTGGATGAACGCAAGGCAAAATAATATCTCTTGCCACTTAATGATATACTTCGCATAAATTACCCCACTTCGAGGTTCAGGTCATGAAAGTAATCGTCTTACAAGAAAACCTCGCCCGCGGACTAAGCATCGTGTCGCGCGCGGTATCGCCGCGCAGCACCCTGCCCGTCCTGTCGAACATCCTGATCGCCTCCGACGAGGGCCGTCTGCGCCTTTCGGCCACGAACCTCGAACTGGGCATCACGTGCTGGATCCCCGCCCGCATTGAGCAGGAGGGTTCGACCACCGTCCCCTCCCGCACACTCAGCGACCTGATCAATACCCTGCCCGCCGACCAGGTGCAGTTGACCTTCGACGCCCAGACTCAAAGCCTGCACGTGCAGGGCGGCACCTCGAACAACGACATCAAGTGCATCGACGCGCAGGAGTTCCCGCCCCTGCCTGTTCCCGATATGGACGGCGCGGTGCAGGTCAACGTGGCCGACTTCAAGGAGATGATCCAGCAGGTGACCTTTGCCGCCTCGACCGACGAGGCCCGCCCGGTGCTGATGGGCGTGCTGGTCACCGTGGAAAAGGACCAGATCACCATGGCCGCCGCTGACGGCTTCCGTCTGGCGGTCCGCAAGGCCACGCTCTCGAATGCGCTGCCGTCCCCGATCTCGGCCATCATCCCCGCCCGCGCACTGAACGAATTGGCCCGCGTGGCCGGCGACGGCGAGGAATCGATCTACATGGTCATGCCCAAGGGACGCGGCCAGGTACTCTTCCGCGTCAAGGACGTGGAAGTCGTCTCGCAGTTGATTGACGGCACCTTCCCCGATTATCACCAGATCATTCCGCGCAATTACAAGTCGCGCACGCTCGTGTCCACCAACGCCATGTTAAAGGCCTGTAAGCAGGCGGAGATCTTCGCCCGCGAAGGCTCGAATGTGGCGCGCCTCGACATCAAGCCCGCCCAAAGCGACATGCAGCCCAGCGAGGTCGAGATCTCGGCCACCTCCGAGGAGACAGGCAAGAACGAGACCATCGTCGAGGCCACCGTGGACGGTGGCGGGATGCTGATCGCCTTCAACGTCAAGTTCCTGCGCGAGGCGCTCGAAGCCGTGAAGACGCCCAATGTGGCGATGGAGACCTCGGGTCCGAACGCGCCGGGCGTCATCCGCCCGGTCGGCAACGAGGACTACATCCAGGTCATCATGCCGATGCACCTCGGGTAACGGAACATCGTTTGAACAATCCACGAAGCGGCAGGTGCCTTGCGCCCGCCGCTTTTGTTATACAATAAGGCATCCCACCTGCGAGCCCGCCCATGACCCTGCCCAGCCCGTCCTTCGACAACGTCCTCCGCATCTACCTGGCGCTCAACCAGTATCCCATCCTAGCGGGGCGCATCCGCTCGCGCATGCGCAAGGAGATGTTTGCACGCGGAATCATCACAAAGGAGAACTTCGAGGCGGAGGCGCGCCAGAAGGCCATCGAGTCGCAGATGCGCGAGGGGCTGCACAATCCCTTCGTCGAAGAGGCGCCCGAGGTGTGGGAAAAGCGTCTCAACCGCGTGCGTGACTCGTTGTGTGATTTTTATTTTGCCTACAACCTGCCTTACTCCGATTTCGAGACCATCGTCCGCCAGACGCTGACCGAACACGGCAGCGAGGACACAGAATTCGTCTGGTTCAACCCCGAGCTGGCCCCTCAGGATGTGCTGTTCGAGCAGGCCGAGATGATCGAGGCCATGCCCGAAAACGAGCGTGAAAAATACATGGCTCGTTTGCAGGAGATCGAGGTGGTACTCATCCGCACCATGATCAGCGACCACTTGAAATACATCAAGATGGCCCGCAAATGGTTCAACGTGGACGACTTGAAGGAAATCCGCAGGCGCAAGATCGGCGGCGGAAAAGTCGGCGGCAAGGCCGCGGGTATGCTGTTGGCCATGCGCATCCTCAAAGAGACCGCGCCCGAAGAGGTCCGCGACCATTTCCGCACACCCGTGTCCTACTACCTCGGCTCGGACGTTTTCTACAACTTCATGTCCATGAACGGGCTGATGCACTGGAACGACCAGAAGTACAAGGCTGAAGAGAAGATGCGCGCGGACTTCTCCTCGATCTGCGCCGATTTTGCCCGTGGAGAATTTCCGCCCGACATCCTTGAACGCCTGGAAGAGGTCCTGTCCGAGGCGGGACGGACCCCGCTGATCGTCCGCTCCTCCAGCCTGCTGGAGGACAATTTCGGCACCTCCTTTGCGGGAAAATACGAAAGCGTGTTTTGTCCCAACCAGGGCACACCCGAGGAAAACCTCAAGGCGCTGACCGACGCCATCACGCGCGTTTACTCCAGCGCACTGCATCCCGACGCGCTGCTATACCGTCACCACAAGGGGCTGGCCGAATACGACGAGCGCATCGCCATTCTGATCCAATTCGTGGAAGGGGAACGGCACGGCCGCTACTTCATGCCGCATGCGGCAGGCGTGGCTTTCAGCCGCAACCTCTATCGCTGGTCGCCGCAGATCAAGCAGGAGGACGGCTTCCTGCGCCTGGTCTGGGGCCTGGGCACCCGCGCCGTCGACCTGGTAGCAGATGACTATCCGCGTCTGGTGGCGCTCAGCCATCCGCGCTTGTACCCATCCTCCGACCCGCGCTATATCCAGCACTACTCCCAACAACTGGTGGACGTGATCGACCTGGAGACCAATCAGTTCCGCAGCCTGCCCATCAAGGATGTGATCTCCTCGAACTATGCACCGATGCGCTACATCATGCAGGTGGAACAGGACGGCTACCTGGCCCCCATCCTCACCAACCAGGTCGCACCCGAAAAACTGGTCGTCACCTTCGATGGCCTGATGGCGCGCACCCCATTCCCTGTACGCATCCGTGAGGCATTGCACCTGCTTGAAACCCACTACCAGGCCCCCGTGGATACCGAGTTCACCGTCGAACTACTCCACACCCACACGCAATACCCCGAAGTGCGCATCACCATGCTGCAATGCCGCCCGCAGAGTCACATCCAGGACGCGGATGAAGCGGCCCTGCCGCGCGACCTCGCTCCCGAGGATGTCATCTTCCTGACCCAACGCATGGTCCCGCAGGGTTCGGTCCGCAATATCCGCTACGTCATGTTCGTCACCTCCGAAGGATACTTCAGCCTGTCCACTCAGGACGAGCGCACCAAACTGGAGCGCACTATCAGCGAACTCAACCAGGCCCTTGAGGGCGAGACATTCATCGCTGTCGGCCCGGGCCGCTGGGGAACATCCACCCCCGACTTGGGCGTACATGTGGCCTACGGAGACATCTTCAACGCCCGCGCGCTGGTCGAGCTCTCGGGCGCGGACATCGGCGCCTCGCCGGAGCCATCCTTCGGCACGCACTTCTTCCAGGACCTGATGGAAGCGCATATCTTCCCGCTGGCGGTTTTTCTCGACGACATAGGTGCGGTCTTCAACCGCGATTTTTTCTACAAGACCCCAAACCGCATCTCGAAATTCATCAAGGCCGACAAGCGCCTGCTGAAGACCCTGCGCCTGATCGCCGTCGAGGACTTCCGAGCGGAACACCACCTCGACCTGGTCATGGACGGGCATCAGAGCCGCGCCGCCGCCTACTTCGTCCGCGATACGCCCCCCGCTACTGAGTCAGACGAAACACAATAAATCGACGGTTCTCGAACACCGACGTCAACGACAGCCCGCAGCCCTGAATCTGATTCTCGGGGATCTGCAGGCTGTCGTCCGCTTTTTTGCTCAACACCAGGTAGTCGCCCAGCGGCAGGCGCGCACACTCCGTGCTCAGGAACGAGTCGCGCTCACCCAACAGGCGCATTGCCCTCGGGCGGAAGAAAATCACCACGCTGTCAGGCGGCGTCCCCTCACGGATGAACGCAAACATCTCCTGGCTATAGGGATCGAATGGGCCGTTGATGTCGCGCCCGTTTCGCAGGTTGGACATACCGATCTGAGCAGATGCCGTCAACGAGAGGAGGATCAACAACCCCACGGACCCGAAGCCTGCCCACCGCGCCGCAGACATCCCCCGCACTGGAAACCGCTCCGCCGCAGCCTTCCACCCTTCAGCCGCGACCAGCGCGCCAATCGGCACCAACGGATAAAGAAATCTCAGTCCCTGAGTCTCGGGCCAGGTGATGAACAACCCCAGGCTGACGACGAGATAGGTCAGCAAGGGCAGGTTCCTCTTAAAATTGAAGATCACCCCAGCGAAAAACGAGAGCGCCCATAGCCAGAAGAAAACGGGACCCAGCCAAATTCCCTTGAACAGTTCCGCAGGCAGGCGCAGATAGTAGGCTGCGTTCGCCAACCAGCGTTCGACTGTGAACATGGAAAAATGGCTGAAGTAGGATTCTTGTCCACCGGGCAGAAGCAAAGCCAGCAATCCAGCCGACACCGTAAAGACGATATACGGTGCAACGATCTTGACCCAGTCCTTCCGCACCTCCGCCCAAGAATGAAACTGTTGAACCTGTGCCACGGCCAACGGAGCCAGCAGCAACAGTCCATTCGTGCGCAGGCTGAACGCGACAAAGACGACTAGTCCGATGGACCAGGTTTGTTTTACATTCTTTTCGATCAGCAAAAGGGTAAGCGTCGAAAAGAACAGGAAGGGGATATCCGAAAGAATCAGATCATGTGCCTGCAAGAGCACAGGATTGAAAGCCAGGATGGCGGTCAGGAATAGAGACCAAGCTGAGGCAAGTCGGGTTTTGGCTAGCTGGTAGAAGACGATCAGGAAGAGTAGAAAGAAAATCGTGTTGAGGCCCTTGAGGACCAGTAACTTCATGCCAAAGACTGCCAGCACGGGCGTCAGCAGCATCGGAAATCCCCACGGGTATGCAATCGGCCCGGGCGGATACGAGGATTGTTCGATGGTAAACGCATTGTGCGCGACAAACTCGCTTGGAGCCCCGCGCAGCAGGCTTTGCGCCTGTAGAATGTATGAAGCAAAATCATCCCACCACAAATGTCCGCGTGTCAACATGGACAGGCTGAACAGGGCGGAAATCAACAGGATACCGATGAGGAAAAGGGCTTCGTTGCGTTTCATGCATTGGAATTTTACTCTCGAATCAATAAGAACAAGTGTTCTATATAATTCTGACATAAAAAGAAGAGACGCATAACACGTCTCTTCTTTAAGTTTCTCGAAAAACGAAGTCATGCAGATGCTGGTTCGGTCAAAGCCGCTTCGGGTTGAGGGAACTTAGTCCGCAAATAAAACATGAGTCCCAGGCTGGCTAAAGCCATCACCCCGACCACCGCCTCCAGGCCAATCGTGCTGATCTTCTGAACGAGGAAAACAGCAACGGCGTCCACGATGGCGTGCCAAAGCAAGGCGGTCCAGAACCAGAGAGGCTTCTTTGCTACGATGCTGTACAACACCATCACGGACAGTGATAGATGCAGACATACTGCGAAGACACGCTCGACCAATCCCATGAAGGCCATATAGACCGGCGCGGACCAGAAGGCGGTCACCTGTTGTTTCATCAAAGCCGCCTGGTCGGGCTGCATACCCGGGATGGTGGCGGGGTCCACATTCTTATATACGATCATGGACACAACCGTCACAGCCACCAACGCGCCCGTGATGACCGCCTCGACACCGCCATGTCCCACGCCGACCACAACGCCCTCGTTCCAGGTCGAGGCTTTCTTAAGAACGAACTTATAGAGGATGAAACGCGCGGTTTCCTCGAATATCCCTGCCAGTAAGCCCAACACCACTGCATTGAAAATCAAGGCCCAGGCTTCTGGGATGGCGGGCAGGATTCCATTTTGGAAAGCGGCAGTCATGCCAAACACAAGCGGGATGTGCAACACCTGCGAAGCGATGAAGGTCAACGCGCCGGCAAAGACAAGTTTCCAGGAAAGTTTGAATCTGCGCGTCAGGATGAAGGCTAACAGAATGGGCAGAAGGATCATGCCCGAAAAACTGAGAACGTACGCGATGGTAAGCATTGTGATTCCTTGAATGGATCTCGTTCCAACGTGGAACGAGTCGTTTTAATTGTATTGCGGCATGGTGCGCGCCCGCCGCGCGCGTTCAGTCAGCGGGCGTTTGGCGATGACATTGACCTTGTTGGCGTTTTCGAGGATGTGGGTGGACACAACCTCCCAACCCTCCTCGCCCCATTGGTTGAGCAGATTTTGAAGCACATCTGCCTTCACGCCCGACCAGAAGGTTCCCACGGTTTCGACGCGATACTCCCATTTTGGCATTTCGTCTGACATTTTGTCTCCTTTATTGTCCGCTAAAGTCGAGAGTTACTTTTAACCTGCGCCAACTGAGCGGCCTGTTTTTTTAGGGTTTCACGTGAAACGGAACTATCGCTCCTTCGTCTCACGACGGTACAACACGTAGGAATAGGCCAGCAGGAACAGGGTCGAACCAATCAGCGGGACGAATAATAGCCAAAAGGCGACCATGCCGCCAAAGAGTCCGCCGATCACCGCCAGCACACCCGAAGCCATGAACAGGGTCGCGCCCAGACGATGAGTCTCATCCCACACACGGTCGCTGCTCAGGGTCCATGGTGTGCGGATGCCGATGAAGAAGTTCCGTTTTGCCTTTCGCAGCATGAATCCAATGGCGATGAACAAGAATCCCATGAAGGGTAGCATGGCCGTGCTCATCTTAAAGTTATGGTAGCCCAGGCTCCAGGCCAGGGTCAGTCCATGAACGTAGATCATAAACCCGACCATCAGGGCGATGAACAAGTTGAACGCCTCGCGGAATTGGGCGATGTTGGCCTTGAGCGGATCGATCGATGGCACAACCAGAAAGAGCACGAGCATGCCCAAAGTAACCAATGGCATGAGGAATACACCCCAGAACCTGGGCATGTATCCGTTGACTTGGTCATTGACGTCCCAGTGCGAGGCCATCTGTTCGGGCAATTGATTCCAAAGCAGGACACCAGCCAAGCTGGCGGCGACAATCAAGACAAGCGAAATGATGAGGGTAGTGCGAGTTGACATTCTTTCTCCTTGTGCGGCAATAGCCGCCACGTTTCACGTGAAACGAACGGGGCGGGAGGGTGCTCCCGCCCACGCCTTACTTTTCTTCCTTGCGAATATTTTGCTGGGCTATCGAAACGATGCCACTCATCCCGCCCAGGTTCATCGTGTCCACGGCAGAGGAGGGCACAATGACCAGGGCACCTTTCTCCTTGAGACCTTCGAACAGCATGTTCATGGCGCGCAGATGCAGGGCGGTCGGGTTGTTGACATAGGCCTGCGAGGCCACCGAAAACGATTCGGCGATCTGCTTCTCCGATTCGCCGAGGATGACGCGCGCCTGGCGCTCGCGTTCCGCCTGGGCCTGGCGGGACATGGCATCTTCCAGGTCCTGCGGGATGACGATGTCGCGGATCTCGACCGACTGCACGGTCACGCCCCAGGGCGTAGTGCGCTCATCGATGATCTTCTGCAATTCCTGGTCGATCACGCTGCGGCCCACGAGGATGTCGGCCAACATCATACGGCCTGTGATGTCGCGCAGAGCGGTTTGGGCAGCCCAGTCGACGGCGGCTTCGTAGTTCTTGACCTCGAGTGCGGCCTTCTCGGCATCCCACACGACCCAGAACAGCACGGCATCCACGTCCACAGGGACGGTGTCCTTGGTGAGCGTCTTCTGGGCCGAGAACGGCGTCACCATTACACGGTGGTCAATCCAGGACGGGATGGTGTCGATCACAGGCACGATCCAAAACAGGCCGGGCCCCTTCAATCCCTTGAATTTACCCAGGCGGAGCACCACGGCCTTTTCCCACTGGGAGGCCACTTTGAGCGCAAAAAGGATGTAGGTTGCGATCAACAGCGTGCCGATCACCCAGGTGCCGATCCAACCATCGCCGATCTTGCCATCCATCAGAATTGCACCCAATACGCCAGCCGCTAGAAATATACTGAACAGCGCGCCTGCGATTGGCGGGATGTGCTGATCGACCTTCGTATTACGGGCCTCTTTCGTCATAGTAAGTTTCATCTTATTCTCCTTCGTTATCCACATCGGTCTGGACCTCGATCTGGTCCAACAGCTTTTGCCTGATTTCCTCGTTCGAGAATCCCAGGCGACGGGCTTCCCGCACATAGCGACTGGCAAGTGCCGTAAGGGACTCGCGTCGCAAACGGTCTGATATTTCGGGAGGCGGCTTCTCTGTGATATACGTGCCGCGTCCCTGTTGGGTTGAGATTACGCCAGCCTCATCCAAGACGCGATAGGAACGTGCCACCGTATTGAAATTGACGCGCAGTTCCTCGGCGAGTGATCGCACAGTCGGTAGTTGGTCGCCGGGTTTGAGCGTTCCGTCTGCGATCTGCTGTTTGATCTGTTCGATCAATTGCAGATAAATGGGTAGTTCGGAGCGCAGGTCGATTTGAATGGTTTCTGAAAGTCTCTTGTTCATAATTGTATCATTGTATCATTGTACTAATTGTATAACCATACTACCGGTTGTCAAGAGGCAAATCCACGGCTGGCGCGTCCATCCCCTCAGTTTGGCGTGGTAGAATCCAGCC
Source organism: uncultured Anaerolineales bacterium (assembly GCA_937928015.1). GTDB lineage: Bacteria > Chloroflexota > Anaerolineae > Anaerolineales > Villigracilaceae > JACPVF01. The sequence continues at coordinate 9,271 of CALFXA010000146.1, forward strand.
GCATTCAATAAAGGAGTAGATCATGGAACAACAGACTGGTACATTTGCGGTAAAGAAGGGTTTGGCCCAAATGCTCAAAGGCGGCGTCATCATGGACGTGGTGAACGCCGAGCAAGCCAAGATTGCTGAAGAAGCCGGCGCTTGCGCCGTGATGGCGCTCGAGCGCGTGCCCGCCGACATCCGCGCGGACGGCGGTGTGGCCCGCATGTCTGACCCCGATATGATCCTCAAGATCATGGACGCGGTCACCATCCCCGTCATGGCCAAGTGCCGCATCGGCCACTTCGTCGAGGC
>CALFXA010000147.1 GCA_937928015.1 uncultured Anaerolineales bacterium
TGGACTTCATTAAAAGACGCCGCGCAGAATTCCGTAACACAGGAGCAGACCGGCACCATCCTGCAACAGATCGAGTCGACGCTGACCGCCGAACAGGTCAAGGCCATCGCCGAATTCAAGATCACCCGTCAGAGCATGATGTCTGTTTTGCAGGACAAAGGCGTGACGATGGGAGGTCCGCAGGGGAACGGTGGGCCGAACGGTCAGGGCGCAGGCACTCCGCCCGATGGCACGCCCCCGGCGGGAGGTCCAGGCAATGGGAACGGAACCCCGCCCCAGATGGATGGAACACCCGTAGCGGGCAATCCGCCCCAAGGCCGTGGCAACTTCCTTCCCGCTGAGTTGATCGACGCGTTGATCCAATTTTTGCAAGGCACACAAGGATAATCCTATGAAAAAATTGACACTGCTTTCCTTGACCATCCTGGCCATTTTACTGAGCGCATGCAGCACACAGACCCCGCAGGCTACGCCTGCCCAGACTGACCTGAGCACCGAGTCGAAACTGATCGCGGGCACGTTCAAACTTGATGGCACCGAACAAGCCATCACGAAGGACCAGGCCAAGCAATTGGTCATCATGTGGCAGGTCTACCAAGAGATCAGCCAGAGCGACACCGCCGCCCAGGAAGAAGTGGACGGCCTGCTCAAGCAGATCGAAGGGACGATGACCGACGCGCAAATGCAGGCCATCAACGACCTGAGCCTGTCTCAGCGCGACGTGATGTCGCTCATGCAGGAAAAGGGCCTGATGGGCAACATGCCGCAGATGGGCAATTCGTCGAGCAGCAATTCGTCAAGCAGCAGTTCATCCAGCCGCACCTCTTCTGGCGGCGGAGCAGCCATGGGCGCAGGCGGCCCGCCTGATATGGGCGCGGGTGGTCCCCCCGATGGTGGCTTCGGTGGAGGCGGCTTCGGCGGCGGAGGTTCCTCCAGCAGTTCATCCTCATCGAGCAGTTCCTCCTCCAGCAGCGCGCAGACGACTCGCGCGAATCCCACCTCGCAATTGCTGGATGCATTGATCGAATACCTGCAAGGCATTGCAGGCGAATAGGCGAAAAGACCTCGGAAGTCTGGCAGACTTCCGAGGTCTGGAATTCAAGCATGGCGCAGGCCAGATGAAAATTGGTATACTGAGCAAAAGAGGCATGATGACAACAAAAACCATCCTCGTCGTAGATGACGAAAAAAGACTGGTCTCGCTGGTGGAGAGTTATCTCACCCAGGAAGGCTATCGCGTGGCGACCGCCTATAACGGCAAGGAAGCCCTGACCGTGGCACGGCGCGAGAAACCTGACCTGATCATCCTGGATGTGATGATGCCAGAGATGGACGGCTATGCCTTCATGCGCGCACATCGCGCCGAACAGGATACGCCCATCATCCTGCTTACCGCCCGCGTGGACGACGATGAGAAGATCCTCGGCCTCGAACTGGGCGCGGATGATTACGTCACCAAGCCTTTCCGTCCGCGCGAGTTGACCGCACGCGTACGCGCCGTGCTGCGCCGTGTGGGCAACACCGAGCCCGCTGCCCAGGTCCTCCACGCCGCCGACCTGACCCTCGACCGCGAAGGACGCACCGTGCAGGTCAGCGACCAATACGTGGACCTGACCCCCTCCGAGTTCGACATCCTGGCCGCACTCATGTCCGCGCCTGGGCGCGTCTTCTCGCGCCTCGACCTGCTCGACATCATCCAGGGTGTGCGTTACGAAGGCTACGAACGCACCATCGACACACACATCAAGAACCTGCGCGGCAAGATCGAAGACGACCCGCGCAGCCCGCGTTATATCGAAACCGTGTACGGCGTCGGTTACCGCTTCGCCAGGGAATAATCCATGCGGACCATCACCTTCAAATTAGTGCTCGGCTTCCTGGTGGTCGGCCTGATCAGCATCGTATTGATGCTCGTCCTGGCACGCTGGAACACCAACCAGGAGTTCATGCGTTTCGTCACCGACCGCGCCCAGAATGACACAGTCAGCGCGTTGACCAAGTACTATCAAAGCAACGGGTCCTGGGAAAACGTCGAGTCACTGTTCCCTTCCCCTTCCAGCAATCCGCCTGATGCGAATACGAATCATAACGACCACCCCATTCCGCCCTTCACGCTGACCGATGCCAACGGCGTGGTGGTGCTGGCCAGGGATCGCTTTCCCATCGGAGAACTGGTCCCCGCCAACGAATTGAGCAGCGGCATCGCGATCAAAGTCGACGACCAGACGGTCGGCATCCTGATGATGAGCAGCCGTCAGCCCTTTGCCAACGACCCGCGCGCCCTGGAATTCGTCCAGCGCAACACAGAATTGCTCATCTACAGCAGTCTTGGTGCCACGCTGGTGGCCCTGTTGTTGGGCATCCTCATCTCGCGCACGCTCACCCGTCCCATCCGCGAGTTGACCGCGGCCACGCACGCCATCTCCGAAGGCAACTTCGACCAGCAGGTCCCCGTCCGCTCGAAGGACGAGATGGGCGAACTGGCGAGCGCCTTCAACCGCATGAGCACCGAACTGGCGCGCTCCATCCACACCCGCCGACAGATGACCGCCGACATCGCCCACGAGCTGCGCACCCCGCTCAGCCTGATCCTCGGTCATGCCGAGGCCGTGCATGATGGTGTCCTGCCACCCACCCGTGAGAACTTCGAGATCGTCCGCGAGGAGGCCGAGCGCCTCGAACACCTCGTGGATGACCTGCGTACCCTCTCGCTGGCCGACGCGGGCGAACTCAAGCTCAACCCACAGACCTTTTCCGTGCCCAAACTGATGCAGGACCTGTCCGCCCATTACCAGTTCCAGACCCAGCAGAAGAACATCGACCTGCAACTCGACCTGGACTCGACCCTACCCGACCTGACGGCGGACCCCGCCCGCATCACGCAGGTGCTCACCAACATCCTCGACAACGCCCTGCGCCACACGCCCGCAGGCGGACGCGTGACCCTGTCCGCCCGCCTGACCTCGGAAGGAATCGAGCTTTCGGTCCGCGACACGGGGCCTGGCCTGGCCTCCGAAGACCTGGATCGCATCTTCGACCGATTCTACCGCGCCGACGCCGCCCGCCACCGCGCCGACGGCGGCTCGGGCCTGGGGCTGGCCATCGCCAGATCCATCGTGCAGGCCCACGGCGGAGGAATCCGCGCCGAGAGCCAGATCGGCGACGGGCTGAAGGTCATCATCACTTTGCCCGAAACCGCCATCAGCGCATAACTTCTTTCAGAAAACAAAAAAGAGCCGAAGGCAATCCTCCGGCTCTTTTGATTCAGTCGATCAAGATTGGGATTCCAGCGAAGTCTCGTCCGCTTGCGGATTGTTCTTCCGCTTCCTGCCAAACAGACTCTTGGGAAGAACGATCAGCGCCACCAGCACCGCCACGATGCCAACGTTCTTGACCATCCCAAGCCCAAACCGTCCCATAGAACCCCCGCCACCCTGTTCACGGTCGGGACGCTCACCCTGGGGGAAACCGCCTTCGGGAAATCCAGCGGGCGGCTGATTCCCCTGTTGCGACGGGCGGAACTCATCTCCACCGGGTCGGTCAAAGGAGGTAGAGACGTTCGCGCCAATCCCGTTGACCAGAGCCACCCAGCCACCGGTCACAATTGCGGCGGCCAGTAAAATAATCAGGATGCGTCCGAAAGTTTTCATGCGGTCACATCCTTTTGCTGCTTCTTCGAGAACAGGCGACCGAGCGGACCAAGGATATAGCGCTGGAAGGCGTTGATGATCCAGGCCCAGTGCAGGGCCGTGTGGACGCCCAACAGCAGCAGGAAGAAATTGGCCGACAGGTTATGCAGTCTGCGCCAGGCAAAGCCGGGCGGCAATCGGATTCCCAGGGAGGGCAACGCCACCTCGGAGATCAGAATCCCCGAAAGCATGATCAAGATCCCGTCGAAGAATAATAGCCAGTTGAGCAAATAGTTGAGGCGTGAGATGCCCGCCACCCTGCCGAAGAAACGACGCGTGATCTGGATAATCCAGTCCCAGCTTAGCAGCAGATGCACCATGATAGCGGCGATCATCGACAGGCTCAACCATTCGTGGATCGCCAATCCGCTCGAACGAGGTTCCATGGTCACTAAAAAAGCCACAAAGATCACCAGATCGATCCACAGCTTCGTCCTGGTTTGACTGCGGGGCTTGGTTTGTGTTTCCGTTGTCATGTCTTCTCCTTTGAATTCAGCGATTCTAGCGGGATAGGCGGATTGCGTGGTGAAAAAAATACGGATAGATTGTGGAGATTTTGTAAAAAGTTTTCGGATTGTATCGTAGATAAACATTGCCTGAGATCGGAAGAGCGTCGTGTAGGGAAAGAGTGTAGATCTCGGTGGT
>CALFXA010000148.1 GCA_937928015.1 uncultured Anaerolineales bacterium
GAGATATCCACTCGTGACTGGAGTTCAGACGTGTGCTCTTCCGATCTCGACTACAAACTGGTCTTCACCAGCGGTGCCCAGATGAACGGTCCGTCCGTCGTCTCGCTGCCTGGTTACGTGGCCCCCGGCCAAACCGTGGATGTCTCCGTCACGTTGACGGCTCCCTCGGCGGGACACTACACAGGCTACTGGATGCTGCGCAACCCGTCAGGCTCCCAGTTCGGCGCGGGCCCCAAGGCCGACACGGCCTTCTACGTGGACATCCTCTCGAAGGACAGCCTGCCGCATGGCACGGTGACGGGCAACTTCTGTTACCCGAGCGAGTTCAACCCGCCGCTGATTCTGTATTTCGAGAACGCCGTCACGGGCGAGGTCATCCAATTCTCGATCCCCGAGAACAACCCGACCTTCAGCGTGCTGCTGCCCAACGCCACCTACTACGCCTACGCCTGGGCGCCCAACTACAACCTGGAAGGCGCCTACGTCAACCCTGACCGCTCGATGAAGACACTCATCGTCAAAGGTGGACAGACCACCAGCAGCATCGCCGTCTGCGACTGGGACGTATCGCATCATACTCGCGGACAGTAAAGATAGAAGTGAAAGAAGAAAGAATGGCAACTCATCAGAGTTGCCATTCTTTTTATTTTGTTTGCGTTGAAATTACACCTCAAGCCTCAACAGCGGAATCTCCATCTCCTGCGGGGTCAGGCCGCCGTGATGGCCGAAGAATTTCTGCTCGAACTTGTCCTTGACGAACCACCAAATCGCCTCGCCGCGATAAGGCAGGATTACCAGATTCCCCACCCGCGCACGGAACTCGGACGAGATCGTCGGGCCAAAGTAGCCGTCCTCGATCAACTCCTGCACCTTGACCACATCCGCTCTGCCTTCCAATCGCGTGGATAGGAAATGCTGCGCCTCGTCGAGCAGACCGTCCTTGACGTGCAGGAACATGTCCCGCGCCGAGCCGGCAGGCACGAGCAAATCCCCTTTGCGGTTGGATCGGAAGAAGCGTTCCACGCCCTTGAAGCGCGGATCGGTGTTCAGGAAAATTGTCGTCCGCGGGTCCACCTCAGACGAACCGTGGTCGGCGGTCAGCAGGAATAGAACGCGCATTCCGCTTTTGAACACGCGCGCAAAGAAATTCTCCAGCACCAGCAGGAAGGCGTCGATCTCAGCTTCGGTCTGCGGCGCGTTGGGTCCGTACTCGTGGCAGATGCCATCCACCTTGTCGAAGTAAAAGTGGAAATAGGCGGGCGCGGTTTGCTTCTCGATCTCCAACCCCAGGGTAACCAGCGCCTCGGGCAGGGTGCGGAAGGCGTGCAGGTCCGCGCCTTTCATCACCTGTAGGGAATAGGTCGAGGGGGTATAGTCGCGTTGGCCGAAGACGTGTGAGCGCACCCCCAGGCTCGCCAACTCCAGGTAGAGGGTTTGATTCGGATATAGAGTCGCGGGGTCGGCTTTGAACTTCTTGAGCGTATCGCGAACCGTATCCCCCGCCCTGGAAAAAAGCAGCGGCGAGATGATGCGGTCCAGGCTCGGTTCGTAGTAGTGCCACTCGTACACGCCGCTCTCGCCCACAGGCAGTCCCGTGTGGATGGTGGTGATGTGCGCCGCCGTGGTGGACGGGAACTGCGAGGTCAGTTTTTCGACGCGTCCGTCACGCGCAACGCGCTGAAGGAATGGCGCGTCTTGAAAGCGCTCAAAGAAACGCCAGCCAAATCCGTCCACGAGAAACAGCACGACGGCATCATATTGTTGCGACGCGAATGCATCGCGGATGCGCTGCGGAATACCCGCAAATCCGCCCGCGTCGTAACGGGGCTTGACGAAGGACGGATTCAGATTCGGCATCAGGCCTTCCCGAGAATCATGCGCGCCGCGCGGCGCCCGATCTCTACCGCGAAGTTCGTGCCGCGATCCCACGGATAGACCTGACTCATCGACGCGAAGTACAGCCCCTCGATGGGCGTCTTCACGTCGGGGATGTTGGCCGAGTGACTTAAAAGCGGCACAGGCTGGGCGTAATTGGTCTTGAACAGCCAGACCTTGTTGACCCACTCGCGCGTGAACTTGGGGTTGATCTTTTGAAGGGCGGGCAGGTAAATCTCCAACAACTGCTCGTCGCTCAACGAAAAATATTCGTGGCCTAGTTCGAGGTAGTCGCCCGCATACACGATATGATCGCCGCCGAAATGTTCGGGCGAGACATAGTTCGTGTGCTCCACCAACGCCAGCATCGGGAAGCCCGCCTCCTTCGGCAGGTTGAACCAGTAGTAGCCGTCCGTCGAAAGCTGATGTTTGAGCGAGAACACCATCACCACCGCGCCCATCGACTTGAGGCCGAGCAACCCTTTGAGATAATCCTCGGGCAGGTCGGGACATAACTTGGCCAGCAGATTCGGGGACGTGGTGACCAGCACACGGTCGAATGTCTCGACCGAACCCGCTGCAATTGACAGCCCGGCCTGGTCCCGTTTAATGAACTTGACTTGGGCTCCCAGGCGGATGTCCACGCCCATGCCGCGCAACTTCTCGGCGAACAGGTCCGCGAACTTTTGGAAGCCGCCCTCGAAAGTGCCCAGGCGCGTGGTGCGCGCCTTAATGCGCGCCCACATCCAGGCCATGTTCACGTCACGGTAATACGGACCGAACTTGCCGATCAGCAGCGGCTTCCACATCTTCTCGTAGACGTTCTTCCCCGCCCATTTCATCATCCACTCGTCGGCAGTGACCTGCTCCAGCGCACGCCAGTTATTGGTCAGGCGCAGGTACAGGCCCACGAAACCGAAGCGGATCTTGTCGAGGCCGAAGCCCAGTCCAGGGAAGAGCAGCGCCTTGAGGATCGAGTCGAATGGATAGAACTTGCCCTTGTCGTACATCACGGTCAACGGACGCGGGAACATGACCTTGTCCGAGAGTCCCAACTCGCGGATCAGCCCCAGCATGTGGCTGTCCGACTGGAACCAGTGGTGATAGAACTTCTCCACCGACCAGTCCCAGTGTGCCTCTTTGAAGCCCGAGGCCAGTCCGCCCACGTAGTCGGCGGATTCGAAGATGGTCACGTCGTGCCCGGCCTTGCGCAGGTCATAGGCGGCCGCCATGCCGCCGTATCCCGCACCAATGATGGCTATTTTCATATCATATCCTTTGTAGGGGCGACCCGGCGGGTGGCCCCTACGAATTAATTTTCAACTTCCGTACGCAGCGAATCGCTCCACTTGATGCCCTCGCGCGTCAGATAATACGCGCCCAGCAGGGTGATCGGCAGCCAAAGCGCCACGTGCAGCACGAGTGTGTATCCCGCCGCCGTGGCCTGATTCACGCCATAGGCCGTCAACACGGCGATGCCCGGAGCGTCGAAGGTGCCGATATACCCGGGCGCCGACGGAATGGTCGTGGCCAGGTTGACGATGCCGTTCATCAGCATCAGCGCGAAGAAGCTGACCTCGA
>CALFXA010000149.1 GCA_937928015.1 uncultured Anaerolineales bacterium
GTTTCTACTCCTGGTCCGAGTGGCCCGACTTCTTTCCCGTGGCCTTCCATCGCCTGCCTCAATCGGAGAACTCGCCCGTTCTGGACTGCCCCGATTTCAAGATCGTCTCCTCACCTGTCCGCCACATGATTCCCACCATTGGCCTGCGCTTCGATTTTCATCCGACGAAGAAGAGTCTGGCCTATTCCTGTGACACCGAACCGTGCGTGCAGGTGGTGCGTCTGGCCGAGGGCGTGGACGTGTTGATCCACGAGGCGGCGGGTGATTTTGTGGGACATTCCTCGGCGGCTCAGGCGGCGGAGATCGCCTCACAGGCCGAGGTGGGCGCGTTGTACCTGATCCACTATCCGACGGGGCGTTTCGGCAGCGGTGACATCACCGCCGAAGCCCGACAGAAATACCAGGGTCCTGTCACCCTGGCCGAGGACTTCATGACCCTGGAGTTCTAGCTTTTTCCGAAAAAAAACTCTCTCCGCTGAGGAGAGAGTTTTTGATTTACCAGCCCGTGATGTAGGGTTCCCACTCGTGATTATCGTCGAGGTGACGCCCGTACAGGTACGATGCGTTGGCAGGCGGTTCCCTGGGAATTTGGTGCAGCACCATGTGAGATTCTTCCAGTTTGCGCCCGCCCTTGCGATGGTTACAGGCGGGACAGGCCGCCACCACGTTCGTCCAGGTGTGTTCCCCGCCAAGGTGGCGCGGCACCACGTGATCCACCGTCAGACCGCCATCCCGCCGACCGCAATACTGGCAGGTATAATTGTCGCGACGGAAGACCTCGCGTCGAGTCAACTTCACGTGTGGCCGTGGACGATGCACCTGCATTTCCAGGCGAATCACGGATGGGCGTGGCAGCAATTGAGCGACAGTGTGAATATGCCCGCGGCCATTGACGACCATGTCCGCCTTGCCAGACAGGATCAAGCCGATGGCGCGCCGTGTGGAACATACGTTGATTGGCTCAAAATTTGCGTTGAGGACCAATACTGGCTCGTTCATGAGAGCCTCACAATAGGCACGATTATACTGCTTTTCGGATTTGCGCAAGACGTACGAGAGACAGGAGCAAATGGTATGAAAGTCCTGATGACTGGCGGGACGGGCTTCCTCGGCACGGCCCTGACGAATTCTTTGCTGGCCGACGGACACCAGGTCTGGACCCTCAGCCGCAATCCGCAACGGACGCGTGTCCCTGCGGGAGTGCAGGTTGCCGCCTGGGACGGCCGCACAGCCGCGGGCTGGGGGCATTTAGTTAATAAAATGGACGCCATCGTCAACCTGGCGGGCAAATCCCTCTCCACTTGGCCGTGGACGGAGGCCAATAAGCGGGAATTTTGGGACTCGCGCGTGAACGCGGGCCGCGCCGTGACAGAGGCCATCTCGAAGGCGGACCACCGCCCGAAAGTTCTGATCCAGGCTTCGGGCATCGGACATTACGGCCTGAGCGGGTCCCTCGCCGACGAGTCCACCCCGCCCGCTGACGATTTCTCCGCCCGTCTGACGGTGGCCTGGGAAGACTCGCCCCGCCCTGTCGAAGAGATGGGCGTGCGGCGCGCGATCATCCGCACGGCGGTGGTGTTGGGGCGGGATGGCGGGATGCTCGGCCTGATGGCGCTCCCCGTACGATTGTTTGCGGGCGGGCCGATTGGCGGCGGTAGGCAGGCTGTCCCGTGGATTCACCTGGCAGACGAGGTAGGCGCGATCCGCTTTTTGCTGGAAAATGAAACGGCGCGCGGACCCTTCAACTTGATCGCCCCCGAGACGTGCACCAATGCCGAGTTCTATCGCGCGCTGGCAAAGGCGCTGCGCCGCCCGTACTGGTTCCCAACGCCCGCCTTCCCGCTGCGACTGGCCTTGGGCGAAATGAGCACTCTCGTTTTGGACGGGCGCGTGGCCCAACCTAAACGGCTGACCGAGCTTGGGTATCGGTTCCAGTTCCCAGGTCTGGCCGAAGCATTGGCGGACCTCTTCCGATAACGGCGGAACCCCGCCGCGTAGATTGTCGTCTAAAAAGGAAACAAGTAAAGGAGTTCCCATGAAACGTTGGTTATTACTGGTCGTGTTGTTGCTTTCGGGATGCGGCGTTCCCCAGCCGCTGCCCGTGGCAGGGCAGGTGGGTCCGACCGCTTTTATCTCTGAGTCCTATCCGACTGCGCAGGCGCAGGCTGTTTCTCCCAATCAGGTGGCCAGCGGCATCAACGTGAGCGTGAATCGCGCCTGGCAGGACGGCAAACAGGTCAACGCGGACGTGTGTTTTACCCTGCCTGACAGTTCGGATTGGTCCATCTATGGTGCCAGCCTGCAATATGGGGAAACGGTCTCGACCGAATTCGGCACCATGCTGGTGAGCATGCAGCCTGCGGGAGATGGCACTTCGGGTCAGCGTTGTGACACGCTCAGTTTTTATGTTCCGCCCGATGCCGTATTGACCAGCGTGGTGGTGACCATCGACTCGATCGCGGCCCTTCCGCGCGAAGGCGATTACTGCAACCTGTACATGCCCAAGATTCAGCAGGTCATGCAGGAGCGCGGCCTTGCCATCACCCTCGAATGTGTCGATGTGAACGGGATTCCCACCATGCAGATCACCAGTTTCCCGCCCGACATGACGCAGGAGCAGGCGGAGCAGGCCGTGTACAGCGACGAGTTCTACACCATCAAAGGCCCGTGGACGTTCACCTTCAGTCTCGGTCAGTAAAGTTCCAGGCCGCCACTCGATGTGGCGGCTTTTTTAAAAGAATGGAAATATTGGGTATAATAGGCGCATGTTCGAAATGAAGTGCAAGTCCTACTATTATTATTCCCACCCCTAGTTTTTCCGCGGTGGAGTATTGAACGCGCCCTTCACCATCGCGGGCGCGTTTTTGTTTGCCATTTTTGTCGGGAGGTTCCCATGAACATTGATGAACAAGTCGAACTTTTGATGCAAGGCACCGAGTACGGCGACGAAGACCTGAAGAAGGCCATGACCGCCGAATTGCGCGAGCGCCTGATCCAGGCCCAGAAGGAGGGCCGACCTCTGCGCGTGTACTGCGGTTACGATCCCACGTCCACCGATCTACACCTGGGACACACCATCACCATGCGCAAACTGCGCCAGTTCCAGGATCTGGGACACGAGGTCACCTTCCTGATTGGGAGCTACACCGCGCTGGTGGGTGATCCCTCCGACAAGAACAAAGCCCGCCCGATCCTGACCCAAGAGCAGGTGGCCGCCAACGGCAAGACTTACGCCGACCAGGCCTTCCGCGTGCTCGACCCCGCAAAGACGAAAATCCGCGAGAACGGCGAATGGTTGTCCAAGCTGACGCTGGTGGACCTGATCCGTCTGGGGCAGAACTTCACGGTCCAGCAATTCCTGGCGCGCGAAAACTTTGCCAACCGCCTCGAAAAAGGCGAGCCGATCTTCCTGCATGAAACCTTTTACGCCTTGATGCAGGGCTACGACGCGGCTGCCATGGAGACCGACATCCAGGTCGGCGGCACGGATCAGCTCTTCAATATTATCGTGGCGGGACGCAAACTGCAGGAGGCTCTCGGCCAGAAACCGCTGGTGGGCGTCATCTGCGGAATTCTACCTGGCACCGACGGCATTCAGCGCATGTCCAAGTCGATGGGCAACATCGTGCCGATTACTTCGACTGCTGACGATATGTATGGCAAGGTCATGTCGGTGCCTGACGCGGCCATGAGCAAATACTATCGACTGGTGACGCGCCTCTCGCCACACGAGATCGACGAGGTCGAGAGGGCGGTCGCCGCGGGAACGATGCATCCGCGCGATGCGAAGATGAAACTGGCGCGTGAGATCACCAGCATCTTCTACGGGGATGCCGCGGCTGAGGCAGCGCAGGAAAACTTCATCAAGATGTTCCAGCAGAAGGAAGTCCCGGACGAGATGCCCGAGTACAGCCTCAAGGCTGGCGAGACCGTATTCGATGTGATCCTCGCGGCGGGTATGGCCGAGAGCAAGAGCAAGGCCCGCGGTCTGATCGACCAGAAGGGCGTGCGCCTGGACGGAGAAACGCTCGAACGCGGTGACATTCCATTCCCACATCCTGGCGTATTGCAGGTTGGCAAACGGCGCTTCCTGCGGGTCAAATAAAAAAACTCCCGACACCTTCAAGGTGTCGGGAGTTTTTTTGAAGAAGGCGGGGATGGTTGTGTGGTCATCCCTGCTGTCGTTCATCCTCGTCGATCATCCGCAGGAATTCATGGACGATGGCTGGGTCGAAGTGAGTCCCTGACTCAGAGAGCAGGTACTCCGCCACCTTTTGCCTGGGCCAGGCCTGGCGGTAGGGACGGTCAAAGAGTAGAGCGTCGTACACATCCACCACGGCAAAGATGCGCGCCGCAAGGGGAATTTCCTCGCCTTTCAACCCGCGCGGATAGCCTGCCCCGTTCCAGAATTCGTGGTGTGCATACGGGATGTCCAATGCGGGACGCAGATAGGCGATGGGGTAGAGCAGGTCGTAGGCATACTTGGGATGCTGGCGCATCTCGGCCCATTCATCGGGACTGAGCGGCCCCGACTTTTTGAGGATATGGTCGGGGACGGCCATCTTCCCGATATCGTGCAGGAGCACGCCGCGACGGACGTGGATCAGGTCGGTTTCGGGAATGCCCATACGGCGGGCCAGGCGCAGGGTCAAGTCTGTGACACGTACGGTGTGACCCTGGGTTTCTTTGTCACGCAACTCGAGCGCCTTGCCCCAACCTTCGAGGGTGGTGTCATAGGCCAGGGATAATTCCTGGTTGGAACGTTGCAAGTTTTCGAACAACTGGGCGTTGTCGATGGCGATGGCGGCCTGCCCAGCGATGGTGTGGAAGAAGTCCACCCAGTTGGTTTCGGGCAGGAAGGATCGTTTCAAGTAGACCTCAAGGATACCCTTCACCTGTCCCTTGCTGGTCAAGGGAGTCGCAAAATAGCAAACGAAATTTTCCTGAAGCGCGATCTCTCTGCGATGGAAATCCGACTCGGCTGCAATGTTTTCGACGTAGATGTCCTTGCGCGCCAGCATGATCTCATTGAGCAGGCGGCTGTTAATGCGGATGGGAGTCTGCAAGCTGCTCGGCTGTCGGAAACCGAGGCTGGCGAGGTGGTTGAGGGTGCGCAGGTCGGAGTTGTAGATGATGATATTGGCGGCATCCACGTTGAGCTGGGCCAGGGTATGGTCCAGCAGGATATTGAGGGTCACCCGCAGGTCGAAGCTGGAGGCGATGGCAGTATCCACATCCCGTAATGCGGTCAGGCGGCGAACCTGCTCCTCGCTCTGGTCATACAATTGGGCGCGGTGGATGGCGCTGCCCACGATCTCTGCCAGCGTTCCAAGCAATTGGACCTGGGGTGGTTCCGCTTTGCGCGGTTGGGGCAGGGCCACAACCAGGACGCCGATGGTCTGGGATGTGGTGCGGATGGGAACTACAATGCCTCCCCATCCCTCCCCGAATCCCGCGGCCATGTCAGGATTCGCGTGTTCATCACGGGGGAAGTCTTGAACAATATAAGTTTCACCTGTCTGGTAAACGAAGCCCACAATCGATTCATTGGTGTGTGCGTGTGTGATATTCAAGCTGGCCTGCCATCCACTGGCGACCACCATGTCAAGCATATAGGTCTGCGGATTGTATAGCCAGATCGAGGCGGCCTCTGTGCCGATGACCCGTTGGATCTCCTTCATGACCATCGAGAGCATGTGGATTGGTTCCTGGGTGGCCCGCAGGGCGAAGGAAACGCGGCTGACCACTTCCAGCTCTTCGAGCCGTCTGCGGGTCTCCTCGTACAGACGGGCGTTCTCGATGGCGATGGCCGCCTGGGTGGCAAATGTCTGCGCAAGGGTCGCCGAGTTCTCATCGAAGGTCCCCGCCTTGTCGCTGTCGAGGGTGATGTAACCCACAATCTCGCCGCGAGTGACCAGCGGGACGCCCATCCAACTGTGGACTTCGGTGTTCAGCCAGTTTTCGAAACGAGAATCGATCTGCGCGTCATAGAGGATGACGGGTTGGTTGTTATTCTCCCGCATGGCAAGGAACAACCCATTGTCGGAAGGAAAGGCGCGGTAAATGGTTTCGTCCACCTGCGACAGACCCTGCGTGGCGGCGATTCGAACCGTATCGTTATCCAGCAGAAACATGGTGGCGCTGTAATATGGGACCACCTGGCGCAGGGCGATCAGGATGGTTTCGAGCACCTGGCGCGCGTCCAATGTGGAGGTGATGGCCGAGGCGGCCAACCGCAAATTTTCGGCTTCCTGACGGCGGCGCTGTTCCAATTCAAACAGTCGCACGTTCCCGATGGCATTGGCAGCGTTGTTGGCAATAGTCAGGGCTAGCTGCTCGTCGTCGCGGGTGAAAAGATTGGGCTGGGGACCGTCCAAGGTGACGATCCCAATAACTTCTTCTTTGAAGATGATTGGCACGCCCAGGAAGGAGTGCACCTTTCGTATCCCTGGAATCCAACGATAACGGTCATCCGCCTCGACTTCACCAATGCGGATGGGCTCCCGGCGGGTCACGATGTGCTGGTTGATGGGGAAGTCGTCCAATAGGAGGGTATTCCCGCTCTTGATGGAATTGTCCTTGAACCCGATGGCTGCCGAAACGCGTAAGCGGTCGCCTTCCAATATCTGGATCGTCCCCGAGCCACAAGGGATGAGGTGGATGATGTGGCCGAGAATGGCATGGTTGACCTGGTCTAGGTCAATGGATGAGGCCGCCAGGCGCATCAGGTCGAGCATGGAGGCTTCACGCAGGCGCTGACTCTGTTCGCTGGCAAAGAGACGGGCATTTTCGATGGCGATGGCTGCCTGGATGGCGAAGGTCTCGACGAGGCGTGCGTGTTCCTCGGTGTAGTAATTCGGTTCGACGTGGTCGACGGCCAGCATGCCGAGCAACTGTTCACGGACGATGAGCGGCACGCCCAGCCAGGAGTGGATGTGGTTGTGCGGCTTCTCGCGGAATGTGCTGTACTCCGTCGGCGCATTCTTGAGGATGTAAGGCCTCCGCTTGAGGATGACGGTGGTATTCGGGTTGTCACCAGGGACGGGGAAGCGCATCCCCTTGACCGCCTCTAGGTCGGGCCAGCCCACCCCTCCGACGATTTCCAGATAGCCGTCCCCGAGGATTTGCACTGAGGCGCTCTCGAAGGGAACCACCTGTGATAACTGGTCGAGGATGACCTGAATGGCCTGAGCCTCATCAAGGGTCGAGGCCACGGCGGTGGCCGCCTCGCGCAGGGTTTCGGCTTCCTGGCGTCGTCGTTGTTCGGCTTCGAATAACAAGGCATTCTCGATAGCGATGGCCGCCTGGTTTGTAAAAGTCTGGATCAGGGTTGCCCGTTCTTCTGTAAAGAAATTAGGGATACGGCTGTCCACATTGATGAAGCCGATGATCTCATCCTTGACCACCAGCGGCAGGCCCATCCAGCCGCGGATGTAGTCGGTGCCATCCCAGCGCTCGAAGGATGGATCATTGTGGGTGTCTGCAATAATCAATGGGCGGTGAGTGGAATACATCTTTTCCCATTTTTCGGTCATGGGATATTCCTGCCCAATCAAGGAGGGATTCTGGGGCAGGCCGCGTCCCGCAATGATCTCAATGTTCTCGCCCTTGAGGAAGAAAATGGAGGCACTGTCGTAGGAAACGAAGCGGGCCAGCATGTCGAAAATAACCTCGAACAGGCTTTCCAGGTCGAGTGAATTGGTCAAGGTGGCTGTGGCGATGCGTAGATTTTCCGCATCCAGGGCCCGCTGACGTTCAGCCTCGAATAGTCTGAATTTGGCGATTGCTGTCCCCAATCCGCCCGCGATGGTGTTGATTAGCCGTTCGTCAGACTCATTATAGGCATCCTTCAGGGTGCTTTCGAGGTTGATGGCACCGATAACCTGACCACCTGAGAGGATGGGGATGCACATCTCCGACTGGATGCCCGGCGAGGTGGGAAGATATTCCGGGGCCTTGCTGACATCCCCTAGGCGGGTGGGTTGACGCGACATCACCACCGTCCCCACCACGCCCTGGCCGAGAGGCTGCGGATCCCACGCCTCGGGCAGGGTCAGACCCAAGTAGGAGGTGTGCGGGACGATGAGCGTATGGTTTTCATTGATGAGCAGCACGCCACAATTATCGTTGACCAAATTCTCGTGGACAGCCTGGGTGACACGCTGGATGAGCCCATCCACATCATTGGCTGTGGAGTTGGCCAGCGCAACTGTGTGCAGCAACAGCAAATCCCTGACCTGCTTCTGGACTGCTTCGCTCGACCGTTCGCGCTGGATGGCGGCGCTGATGATGTTGGCTGCCGTGTGCAGGGCCTCGATCTCGCTTTCGCTCCACGCGCGCGAAGTGACGCAATCGTCCAGACCAATGAATCCCCACCATTCATTTTCGATCATGATGGGAGTGCAAAGAATGGATAGAATTTCCTGCCGTGTGAATTCGGTCTGCTCTTCGATGGGCAAGTCGGTCACCACGCTGTAGACCGGCTTACCATCGCCAAGAGTGTCCGACCAGCGCTCCAGCCTATTGGCAGCCATGTCAAAACTTTTCATCGATTCATCGTCGATAAAAGGCGTCACACCAGGCGCGCACCACTCGAAAAGCTGTGTGACAATTGTTCTGTGTTCTGGACTCTTCTCGAAGATATAGACCCGGCTCGCGTTGGCCGCGTTGCCCAGAGTCCTCAGAATAGACATGATATGGTCGGTCCATTGCGGCGATTTGAGGAATTGATCCGCGGCGAAGGCAATTGCATTCAGAATAGCCTCTTTGCGGCGCAGGTCATCCTGGGCTTTTTTCTGCTCGGTAATATCGTGGAACATGGACAGGATGCAATCCTGATTCCCGATACGAATCAACTCGTAGAAAATGAGCGTATCGCGGGTGGCGCCTGACGCGGTTATGAATTTGCCTTCCAATCCGCGCAGGGATTTTTCCTGTTTCAATTGTTCCAGCAGTTTCTCTCGATCCTGGTCGTCCTTCCAAATGCTTAACTCGGTGGAGGTACGGCCGATGACCTCCATTGGGGTGTAGCCAAATAATTCCCAATATGCCTGGTTTGCGTCGATAAATCTGCCCTCGTCCAGTGTGGTGATGCAGATGGCGATGGAACTGGCTTGGAATACTTTGCTGAAGCGTTCCTCGCTTTGACGAATGGCCTCTTCAGCCTGGCGTTGCTTGGTGATATCCAGTAATACACCCTGATAAGATGGTGGGACCCCCTCCTGATCTTGCAGCAGTACGGCGTGGTCATATACCCAAATCACCTGCCCATCACAGCGTATCAGACGATATTCCTGGCTGAAGGGCAGACCTTTTTCCACTGTGCGAATTTCTTCCGAATGGACGGTTTCAAAATCATCGGGGTGAATGAGCCTGTCCCAGAGACCTGGGTCGGCTATCCACTCCTCGGGGGTGTACCCGACCAGCGTTTCGACCTGCGGGCTGATATAAGTGGTCCGATATTCTGTGGCCGAATCGACGTATACGACGGCTGGCAGGTGTTCCACCAGGTTGCGATAACGTGCCTCGGCCGCTCGTAGGGCCTCTTCTACTTTCTTGCGCTCGGTAATATCTTCTGCGAAGGCAATCAGGACATCGTTGCCGAAATAGGATCCTTTCGCCACACGGACATTTTTTGGGAAGATCTCTCCGTTTTTTCTCCGACCCCAGAACTCGAATTGTTGCGCTTCGCCTTGCAGGGCTAGTTGAATGTGCCTGCTTATCCGTTCCATGTCGTTCTTGCCGGGTGCTGCCACGCCCTCGGGAGTCATGCCGATTAATTCCTCGCGGGCATAACCATACATGCGGACGGCGCCCTTGTTCACATCAAGGAAGGTCCCGTTTGTGTTTTGGATGTAAATGGCGTCTGTCACGGCATCGAATAGCTTGCGATAAGCGTCCTCACTGTTCGTGAGCGAGTCTTGCACCTTCTTTTGCTCGGTGATGTCCATCAGCACGCCCTGCCAGTATTGGGGTGTGCCGTTTTCCGTGCGGACGATGATGGCCTGATCCCGCAGCCAGATCACGCTCCCGTCCTTTTTGATGGCTCGATACTCGATTTGGAAGGGTTCGAGCGTTTCGTCCGTCCGCTGGTTTTCTGCAAGGACTCTGGTGCGATCCTCGGGGTGGATGGCATCCCTCCAGATCTCTGGATGTCCTTTCAATTCATCAACTGTGTACCCTAAAATGCGCTCGATCTGCGGGCTCAGGTAGAGATGCTGGTTTTCCTTTTTGTATTCCTCGCGATATACGGCGACGGGTGATTGTTCCACCAGGGCGCGATATCTTTGTTCGGCCAGGACCAGATTCAGCTCCGCCTGCTTCCGCTCCTGAATATCCTCGCAGACCACAAAGATATTGAACTCATTGTTCTTGTCAAGAAGGGCGCGTGCGCTTCCCTCTATCCAGATCTGGTCCCCCGACCTGGTTGTGGCGCGGAATTCCATTTGAAATATTTTATTGGGATTTTCAAGGCAGGCGAACGCGGTTCGCAGGACATCTTTTCTGTCTTGTTCGTGAATCAGATTGATGGCATGTCGCCCGATCAGATCTTCTGTGGAATATCCCAGTATCTGGCAGGCGGTTTGATTGACAGCCAGAATGACGCCCCTGTGATCCATGTTGAAAAGGATGAGCGGATTGTGCTCGTACAGCCCGCGGAAACTCCACTCGCTTTCCAGCAAAGCTTTTTCGGCTTGTTTACGATGCGTGATGTCCTGAAGGAAACCTTCGTAGTAAAGGACTTCTCCATTTTTATCTCTTACCACTCTCGCGTTGGTTGAAGTCCAGATGAGACTTCCATCTTTGCGGATATTCTGCGCCTCATAATTAGAGA
>CALFXA010000150.1 GCA_937928015.1 uncultured Anaerolineales bacterium
CTTCCGATCTCTCACCCGCCGCGACCCGCGCCTGGAGCCGCCCTTCTCATTCGCTGAACGGCCCATCCGCCGCATCAACCCAAATGTCTCGCCCGAGTTGGAACTGGCCATCAACACCAGCCTGCAATACAATCCCAGCGAACGCTTCCAGAACACCAACGACATGAAGGATGCGCTGATGGGTGTGGCCCGCAAGACCGGCGCGCTCTCCAAGATCACCACCGCCCTGCCGGCCCAGTCCACGGCCATCAAGCCGCTGTGGGCCTTCAAATGCGAGGATGAGATTCGCGGCACGCCGGCCCTGCACCAGGGTTCATTGTTCGTCGGCTGTTACGACAACAACCTATACGCCATCAATGCCGCAGACGGACAATTCCAGTGGAAGTATGCCACCGACGGCGGCATCGTCTCGCGCCCGGCGGCGTACGAAGGCAACATCTACTTTGGGTCCGAGGACCAGCGCCTGCATGTGGTCAGCATCCGCTCAGGCAAGGTGGTATGGACCTACTACACCGACGGCAAGATCCGCTCCTCGCCTCGTCTGGCAGAGGGCCATAGTTTCATCGGCTCCGACGACCATTACCTGCACGCCGTCAATCTGAACACGGGCCGCGCCGCCTGGAAGTTCGAGGCCGCCGATGCCGTCCGCTCGACGCCTTACGTGGCAAACGAGTTGGTCTACACCGGCACCGAGAGCGGCGACTTCTACGCTGTGGATTTCCGCGGTACGATGAAGTGGCGCTTCCAGGCCAAGCGTGCCATCACGTCCTCACCCACCGTCAAGGGACAGGCTGTGTACTTCGCCTCGCTCGACGGCACGCTCTACGCGCTGGACTCCAAGAATGGCTGGCCGCTGTGGCGCTTCCGCCTGGGCAAAGGTTCCATCTCATCCCCGGTCATCGCCGATGATTTCATCTTCCTCGGCGCAGCGGACGGTTTCATGTACTGCGTCGATATGCGCACCTCGAAGGAGGTCTGGCGCTTCCGCACCGAGAATCAGGTCAGCAGTTCGCCCATCATCTACAAAGATTCGCTCTACTTCGGCTCGGTGGATAACACCCTGTACTGCCTCGAATACCGCTCGGGCCGTCTGCGCTGGAAATTCGAGACCAAGGGACCCATCACCGGCTCGCCCCTGGCCTTCGACGATATCGTCTACATCGGCTCGACCGATCATCACATGTACGCGCTGCTCGCCTGAGCGTGGAGGAGATTTCGTGGTTGATTTTTTCCGCAATTTATTCCGCAAGGAAACCCGCCGCGAGCCGGCCGTCCTCGATGGAACCACCACTGCGCCCCTGACCGATCACCAGATCCAGTCGATCCTTCAGAATCAGAGTCCACGCTATGAGATTCAGCAACTGATCGCCGCCAGCGGACAGTCGGTGGGCAAACAGCGCGAACATAACGAAGACAGCCTGTTGGCCATCACCGCCACCATCGCCGGGCATTCGGGCAATATCCCCTTTGGCCTTTATATCGTGGCAGACGGCATGGGCGGGCATCAGTTCGGTGAAGTGGCCAGCAACGCCGCCATCCGCATCATCGCCGGGCACGTCATGCGCAGCTTCCATACCTATCTCTTCAACATGCCCACCCAGCCCATGCAGGAACCCCTGCAGGAAATCATGGAAACCGCCATCAAGGACGCGCACCGCTTCGTCCAGCGCGAAGCCCCGGGCAGCGGCACCACCGTCACTGCCGCGCTGGTGCTGGGTCAGCAAATCACCATCGCCCATGTGGGCGACAGCCGCGCCTTTGCCCTCTATCCCGATGGCCGCATCCAGGCTATCACCCGCGACCACAGCCTGGTCAAACGTCTGGAGGAGCTCGGCCACCTCAGCGCCGACGAGGCCGCCAACTTCCCGCACCGCAATGTACTCATCCGCGCGCTCGGCCAGGGCGAAACCCTCGAAGCCGATGTGTTCACCGTCTCCTTCCCCCAACCCGGGCACCTCATGCTATGCAGCGACGGTCTGTGGGGCGTGGTCACCGAACCCGACCTCTACCGCGCCGTGGCCGAGGCGCCCACCCTGCATCGTGCCTGTCAGAATCTCGTCGAGGCCGCCAACATCGCCGGCGGTCCGGATAATATCAGTGTTGTCTTGGCCCAATTGATCGGATAGCATGCCCTCCAGACAGGTCGACTACTACGCCGTCCTCGGCGTCCTGCGTGATGCCTCTTCCGAGGATATTAAACGCGCCTATTTCGAGGCGGCCCAACGCCTGCACCCCGACAAAAACAAGGCGCCCGGCGAGACCGAACTCTTTCTGGATATCCAGCAAGCGTACGAGGTGTTGTCCAACCCCAAGCGCCGTTCCCAATACGACGCCACCCTGCCCCCCGCCGAACCTACCCAGACGGTCGTCCAACACAAGATCTATTTCAGCCGCCCCAACCTGGTGCGGTTGACCGAACCACAGTTGGTGTATGCGCTGATCGAGGTCGAACCGCACGAGAAGGAAGGCCGCATCCCTGCGCCGCCGCTCAACGTGGCGCTGGTGCTAGACCGCTCCACCTCGATGCAGGGCGGCAAAATGGACATGGTCAAGACCGCGGCCATCCAACTGCTGCGCAGCCTGCGGCCCGAAGACATCCTCAGCGTGATTTCGTTCAGCGACCGGGCCGAGGTGGTCATCCCTGCCGCCTTCCAGCGCGACCGCAACAAGATGGAGTCGCGCATCCAGATGATGCAGCCCGGCGGCGCCACCGAAATCTTTCAGGGGCTGGAAGCAGGCTATAACGAGGTCAAGCGCGGGCTGGACCCCTCGCGGGTCAACCACATCATCCTGCTCACCGACGGTCACACCTACGGCGATGAGCAAGCCTGTCTCGAACTGGCCGCCGAAGCCGCCAAACAGAACGTCGGCATCAGCGGCATGGGCATCGGCACAGACTGGAATGACATCTTCCTCGATGCAATCGCCAGCCGCACCGGCGGCAACAGTGCCTACATCGCCCAGGCCCAGGATGTCCAGCGCATCCTGTCCGAAAAGTTCAAGGCGCTCGCCAACACCTACGCGGACGAGGTGGCCTTAACCTTCACCCCGCAAGAGGGCGTCAACTTGAACTATGCCTTCCGCATTCAGCCGGAGGGTGGCCCCGTCTCGCTGGAAAACCCGATGAAACTCGGGCCCATCCTCCAGGATGTGCCACTCAACGTTTTATTCGAATTCATCGTTGACCCCTCCGCTTTGCAAGGGGATACGATTACAATATTGAATGGTTCCTTGAAGGTATCCATCGCCGCACGCCCGCAGCCCATCCCACCCATCCGCGTGGGACTGGTGCGGGGCATCGCCTCTGAAGCGGATTCGGACCCGCCGCCCACGAAGATCCTCAGCGCGCTTTCGCGTCTGACGCTCTACCGTCTGCAAGAAAAGGCCCGCTCCGAAGCCGACGCCGGCCGCATCGACTCGGCCACCCGCCACCTCAAGAACCTGGCCTCCCACCTGCTCGCACAGGGAGAGCAGGGACTGGCTCGCACCGCCCTGCTGGAGGCTGACAGCCTGGAACGCAATCAAATCTGGGGCTCCGAACGCTCCAAAGAGATCAAGTATCGCACCCGTGCCCTGTTGCTTTCGGGCGCGAAGGAGAAGTAATTATGATCGTCTGCCCGAATTGTCGTCACAACAACATGACCGGGTCCATGTTCTGCAGCGAATGCGGCGCGCACCTGATTGCGTCCGACAACCTGGTCACCCAAAACATCGCTCCCGACCAGGCAGAGATGGAGGAAGCCCTCTCCAGTCCGCCCATCACGGGCATCCACCGCACGGCGGGGAGCAAGCTCGATACCTGGGGCACCCTGCACCTGCTCGAAACGGGACAGATGCTCCCGCTCTCCGACCGCAACGAGTTCACCCTCGGCCGCATCAGCGACGGACAGCCGATCATGCCCGACATCGACCTCTCGCCTTATCACGCGTATGCCAACGGCGTCTCGCGCCTGCATGGGGTGGTCAAGCGCATCCACGAAAAGATCGTCTTCATGGACCTGGGTTCCTCGAACGGGACCTACCTGAACGGCAAGCGCATTCCGCCCAACGTGGAACATACCCTGCGTCATGGAGACGTGGTGATGCTCGGGAAGTTGAAGATCCAAATTCTGCTCCAGCCCATCTAGGCTGCTGGGCGAAAGGAATCTCATGGCCTATCATGTCATCCTCCACATCGCGGGCGAGAACGCCATTGCGGGCGAGATCGAAGAACTCCCCAAGCCCAGCGACACCTTGATCGTGGTCAGCAACCCGCGCACCCGCGAAGGCAAGGACCTGCATTACATCGAGCCGAACGTCAGCAAGGTCATCTGGCCGATCAATAAACTCACGCTGATCGAGGTCCTCGAAGGCGCCGAAGAAGAGAAGATCATCGGCTTCGTGAGGGACTAGCCCATGCCCGAGACCTTTGACCGCCGCCGCATCCTCGTGGTCGACGACGAGGAGCGCATGGTGCGCTTCATCCGCATGAACCTGGAGCACGACGGCTTCCAGGTGGCCGAGGCTTTCAATGGCAAGCAGGCCATCAGCAAGATCCGCGATGTGACCCCCGACCTGATCCTGCTCGACGTGATGATGCCCGACCTGGACGGCTTCGAAGTGCTGGAGACCGTCCGTGAAGTGAGCAATGTGCCCGTCATCATGCTCACCGCCAAGGGCGAGGAAGACGACCGCGTGCGCGGACTGGAACTCGGTGCGGACGACTACATCACCAAGCCGTTCAGCCCGCGTGAACTGGTCAGCCGCGTGAAAGCCGTGCTGCGCCGCACCGAGGCCGCCAGCGGCTCGATGCACGGCCTGATGGAGATCGATGAACGCCTGAAGATCGACTTCGACCGCCGCGAGATCTGGCTGGAAGGCAAACTGGTCAAGCTGCGCCCCACCGAATACCGCCTGCTCTTCCACCTGGTGCAGAATGCGGGTTGGGTCGTCTCGCACGACCAGTTGCTGCAAAAGGTGTGGGGCTACGAGTACCGCGATGAGCCGCATTACGTGCGCCTGTACATCAACTACCTGCGCCAAAAGTTGGAAAAAGACCCCGCCAACCCCAAGTACATCCTGACCGAGCGCGGCGTGGGGTACCGCTTCGTGGATTTCAAGCGCAACAAAGACTAAGAAACACACCCCAATCTCATACGAATTTTTGACAAAACGCTTGCGTACTTCCAACGCAGGCGTTTTATATTAACGGCATCCAACCAATCAACCATAAAGGAGGTTGCTATGTCAAATCTAATCCGTTGGGAGCCCGCTCGTGAAATGATGACCCTGCGTGAGGCGATGGATCGTCTGTTCGATGACGCCTTCACCCGCCCGATCAGCATGACGGGCAACCTGTCTCTGCCCGCCATCGACATGTACCAGACCGACGATGAACTGGTGGTCAAGGCGGCCGTCCCGGGCGTCAAGGCCGAGGATGTGCAGATCAGCGTGACCGGTGAAGTGCTGAGCATCAAGGGCGAGACCAAGCTGAAGGAAGAGAGCAAGGAAAAGGCCTGGCACATCCGCGAACATCGCTGGGGCTCGTTCGAGCGCCGCATCATGCTGCCGACCGATGTGGTGGCCGACAAGGCCAAGGCCGAGTTCGAGAACGGCATTTTGACCATCACCCTGCCCAAGGCAGAGGAGGTCCGCCCGAAGACGATCACCGTCAAGGCGAAGTAAACCGACGAAACGGGACCCATCTCAGGGTCCAGGACCAGCGGCGGGGACCCGAACATGGGTCCCCGCCCTCTTGTTTCTTCTCGACTTTCATGACAAAGTTAGGGTAAAATCAGCACATCATGTCAAAACAACGCATTATTCTTGTGGACGATCATGAAGTCGTGCGCCTGGGGCTGAAGGCCCTCCTGGAGCGCAACCAGCAATTCGAGGTTATCGGCGAGGCTGGCTCGGCCCGTGAGGCCATCGAGCAGGTGACCGCCCTCCAGCCTGATGTGGTGGTGATGGACATCCGCCTGCCAGGCACCTCGGGCATCGAGGCCTGCGAAGAGATCGTAAACCGTTTCCCGGGCACGAAGGTCATCATGCTGACCTCGTACGCGGAGGACGAGATGCTCTTCTCGGCCATTCGCGCGGGGGCCTCGGGCTACATCCTGAAGCAGATCGGCAGCGAGGACCTGGTAAAGGCGCTCGAAGCGGTCGGACGCGGCGAGGCGCTGCTCGACCCCGCTGTCACCCAGCGCGTCTTCCAGGAAGTGCGCCGTGCGGTGAAGGAGGAGGAGGCCTCGGCCTTCGCCCACCTCAGCCAGCAGGAGAAGCACGTGCTGTTGCTGGTCTCCGAAGGCAAGACCAACCGCGAGATTGCCAAGGCGTTGTTCCTGGGGGAAGGCACGGTGCGGAACTATGTGTCGAGCATCCTCTCGAAATTGAGCGTCAACAACCGCGCTGAGGCGGCCGCCTATGCAGTGGAACATAACCTGCGCGAGTACATTACCCCGTGAGATCAAAACCTGCATGAAAGTGCAGGTTTTTTCTTTATGACCCTTTCAACTTCCTCCTCCTTCATTCTCTTCGACTGGGGCGATACCGTGATGCATGATGATTTCCCCACCTCCACGGTGCCGATGGTGGAGTGGGAGGCCGTCCGCGCGGTGGAGGGGATCGCCGAGGCGCTGGAACGGCTCCACGCAGGCGGGCGGACCTGCATCCTGGCGACCAGTGCGGCCATCTCGGACGAGACGCAGATCCGCGGGGCGCTGGCGCGCGCGGGACTGGACGGTTACTTCTCCCGCATCTATTGTTTCCAGAACACGGGGCTGCCCAAAGGCGTGGATTTCTACCGTCACATCCTGGCGGACCTGGGGATCGCCCCCGAAATGGCGGTGATGGTGGGTGACACCTTCGAGAAGGACGTGGTGGCCGCCAACGCAGCGGGACTCGCGGCGGTATGGTTCAACCCACGCTCGGACGAGGTCCGCAGCGGGGAGCGGTATGCCACGATCCACTCGCTGGAGGAACTGCCCGGGCTGCTGGGCGCGGCCTGAGGTCCAGGCGGGACGAATCGCTTGAAGCCCGGGGGAATTTGTTGTATAGTGGACAGGCCAGCCGTCAACAGCGGACCGTTCGCGGTCGTTCGGGAAGGACGGGCTGGCGAATCCAATGCAGGATTGCAGGCAGGTTTTTCAGCATGGTTTATTCTCAGACTGGTTCGGCCCTCCCTCCCTTCCAGCAGGGCGGTTTGGATTCGCTGTGCGGGCTGTACAGCATCGTCAACGCGGAACGCATCATCAACCGATCCAGCGACGACGAGACCCAGCAGTTGTTCGACGACCTGATCCACTTCCTTTCGCGGCGCAGATTGTTGAGCAAATTCCTGATCGGGGGCATCATCCACAAGGAAATGCTGGTCATCCTGAACAAGGTGGTGGGCAAAAAGCGCATCAATAGCGTGCAAATCCCCTGGCGCGGCGTGCCCAACCCCGACCTGACCACTTTCTGGCAGTCGATGCAGTCTTTTCTGGACGGGACCCCGCAGCGCGCCATCGTCCTCGGCCTGCAAGGCTACCACGATCACTGGACCGTGATCGAGCGCATCACCAATCGCTCGATCTTTCTGTACGACTCGTCGATGATCCAGCGCCTGCCGCGCTCGCACTGCACGACGGTCTACCCCACCTGGAAGCGCAGACACGTGTTGCTGCCCGCGCAGACCTATTTCCTCTCGAACGAGGACGGCGACGAGTACGAGATTTAGCTCGATCTGCTATTTTGAGGGATTTTCACCGCGGAGACGCAGAGAACGCAGAAAAACCTTTGAAGAAAACTCCGCTACCTCCGTTCCTCCGCGGTTCGAGACAGGGAATTACTTCTTTTCTTTCAAAGGCCGCAACTTGCATTACATAGGGCTAAAATTCCATCATAGCCCCATCTAGAGGAAAGAATGAAAAACTTCATTGTGGTGCTATTTTGCATATATGGGGTAATAGGTCTTACGTCCATCCTGATTGGCCTGGACTTAAGAAAATGGTACAGTTGGGCAATTGGAGCGTTTGGTTTTATCGTGGGTTTCTTGTTGAGCCTCACAACTAACAACAGAGCAGAAGCCATTGCAACAGGATTGATGGTTGCTGCTGTGACACTAACAAGTGGCGCTGTAACCTGGTCAAACAAGCGAAGGTCAAGATTCCTTCTTGAAAATAATGACAGTGAGAATCACTCTATTTTCATCCAATGGAAAAGACTTCTAAAAAGGCTTTTCCATTCTTAAATCTTCCGCCCCACCCCAAAGACTTATCCGTATAATTTTTGACTCATTCCGAATCCAGGACCGGCGTCCCATCGCCGGTCCTGTTCGTTTTCCAGTACAATCTATTCCACCAACCAAGGAGAAACCATTATGGGTGTCATGCTGCAAACTTTTTATTGGGACTGTCCGCGCGAGGACGGCAAGGAATTCCAATGGTGGAACACCATTCGGGCCCAAATCCCCGCGCTGGCCAAAACGGGATTCACATCGCTGTGGTTGCCGCCCGCGCACAAGGCGGGCAACATTAGCGGACCGTCAATGGGCTACGACCCGTACGACTTCTACGACTTGGGCGAGTTCGACCAGAAGGGCGGAATCCCCACCTGGTTCGGCACCCGCGCAGAGCTGGAGGCGCTCATCCGCGAGGCGCACGAGCACAACCTGGGCCTCATCGCCGACATCGTCATCAACCACAACAACGGCGCAGACCAGCAGGAGGTCAACCCCATCACGGGCCAGTCGCGCTGGACGCTGTTCCAGCCCAAGAGCGGCAAGTTCCCGCGCAATTGGGAGGCCTTCCACCCCAACATGTACGAGTCCTGGGACGAGATGGCCTTCGGCGACATGCCCGACCTCTCGCACCGCAACCCCTATGTGTACGCCGAGCTGCTCAAGTTCGCGCGCTGGATGATCGAGGAGGTCGGCTTCGACGGCTTCCGCTACGACTTCGTCAAAGGCTACGGGGCCAACACCATCACCGCCATTCAGGAATACCGCTACCTGCGCAACGGGCAATATTTCCGCCCGTACGGCGTGGCCGAATTCTGGGACAATGCCCGCGCCATCGAGAACTGGGTGGATTTGGCCAACTTCTCCAACTCCAACCCTGTCGATGCCTTCGACTTTCCGCTGCGCGAGATGCTCAAGGCCCTGTGCGACCAGTATGGCTTCAGCCTGCGCAGCCTCGCCACCTGGGAAACCGTCCTGCAAAGACAGCCGCAGACCACCGTCACCTTCGTCGAGAACCACGACCTGCGCGACGAGGGCCGCCCCATCGTCAACGACAAATTGCTGGCCTACAGCTACATCCTCACGCACGAGGGCTATCCCTGCGTGTTCTGGAAGGACTACTTCAACTACAACCTGGCCCTCGAAGGCACCCCCAACGGGATCGCCGCCCTGGTGGGCGCGCACGAGCAATACGCCGCGGGCGGGACCTCGACCCTGTTCCTGTCCGACGACCTGTACATCATGCAGCGCAACGGATACGGCTCCGCGCCCGGGTTGATCTACATCCTCAACAACCGCGGCGACAACTGGAACGGGGCCTGGGTCAACACCCAGTGGCAGAACACCGCCTTCCAACCCGTGGCCTGGTGGAGCAAAACCGACCTAAACCGCCCCGTCAACCAATCCACCGGGGCCGACGGACGCGGTCAGTTCTTCGCTCCCCCGCGCGGATATGTAGTCTATGCGCCGATTGCACGCTAGGTCTTCGCGCTGAGCGAAGTCGAAGCGCACAGATTACAAAACAAATTTGCTTTAAAAACAGCGCCCTTCATAATCGAAGGGCGCTGTTTATGATTATCCAGCCTCTTCCATGGGCGGACCTTCCTCCTCCATACCGCCCGAGAATGGCTCCGCTTCTTCGACCTCGATCTCGGCCTCCTCCCCGGCGTGCTCCGCTTCGGCAGCAGCCTCCGCGGCTTCCCCCGCCATGTGATCGATCTCCGCCTGCGAGTCTTCTCCTTCGGCAGATTCCTCCGCTTCGGTTTCAGCCTCGCCCGCTTCTCCCTCCTCTTTTTCTTCCTGTTCCCCTTCCTCCTCCTCACCCTCGCTTTCCGCCTCTTTCTCCTCTTCCCCTTCTTCTTCGCCTTCTTCGTCTTTCTCTTCTTCTGACTCCTCCTCTTCTTCCCTCTCTTCCTTTTCCTCGTCCTGCTCCTCTTCTTCGTCCGACTCCTCTTCCTCAGACTCTTCATCCTCCGAATCTTCTTCGGATTCCTCTTCCTCTGGGCCTTCCTCCGATTCCTCCTCGGCTTCTTCCTCTTCCACTTCTTCTTCTGGTTCCTCGCCGCCTTCCTCCCCGCCCTCCGCGGACTCCTCTCCCGCTTCCGCTTCGGCCTCGGCAGTCTCTTCCTTCTCCTTGCTGGATTCAGCATCCTCCCCCGCCTCAGTCTCGACCTCGCTCGCGGAAACCGCCGCCTGGATGCGGGCATGCGCGTCCCGCCATGTGGATAGGACCACCTGATGCAGCTCGGGCATCTCCTGACGCAGGCGTTCCATCACCTCGGCATAACGGACATACATGGAATGGTCGCCTTGCGGCTGCTCCAGGTCCGCGTGGATGCTGGAGAGCAGCGCCAGCGCCTCGCCTGATTCCAAATCCTTTGCGTCCAACATGGACTGAAACAACGATAACTTGTCCGCCGCCCTCGAACGATGAAACAGATCGTTATGGTCTTGAGAGATGGGCATGGTACTATCCTTTGAATAATACAGGAACAACATCAAAAGTATATCGAGGATAGATTAACATGGCATGATGTCCATAGCAGATAAAAAAGAGACCCGTCTCACGACGAGTCTCTTTTGATGCACATACCGGTTACTTGACCAGATTCCTCAGCACCGTGTGCAGGATGCCGCCGTTGCGGTAATAGTTGACTTCCACGTCCGTATTGAGCAGCGCGGTGGCCTGGAACTCGACCACGGAGCCGTCGGCCTTCTTCGCCTTGACGGTCACGACGCTCTTGGGGGCCATCGTATCGCTCAGGCCGAGGATATCGAAGACCTCGTCGCCCTTCAGGCCCAGCGACTCGGCATTCTGTCCATCCATGAACTTGAGTGGCAGCACGCCCATGCCCACCAGGTTGGAGCGGTGGATGCGCTCGAACGACTCGGCGATGACGGCCTTTACGCCCTGCAGGTTGGGTCCCTTGGCGGCCCAGTCACGGCTGGAGCCTGTGCCATATTCCTTGCCCGCCAGGATAATGCTCGGCACACCCTCGGCCTGATACTTCATGGCCGCGTCAAAGATCGACATCTCCGCGCCGTCGGGCATGTGTTTGGTCCAGTTGCCTTCCTTGGGGGCCACCAGCAGGTTCTTGAGGCGGATGTTGGCAAACGTGCCGCGCGCCATCACCAGGTCATTGCCGCGGCGCGTGCCGTACTGGTTGAAGTCCCTGGGCTGCACGCCGCGCTCTTGCAGGAACTTGCCCGCAGGCGAGTCGGCGGCGATGTTGCCCGCAGGCGAGATGTGGTCGGTGGTGATCGAGTCGCCGAACACGCCCAACACACGCGCCGCACGGATGTCGCCCACCGAGGGCGTCTCCAGCGTCAGGCTCTGGAAATAAGGCGGGTGATGGATGTAGGTCGATTCCTCGCTCCACTCGAACAGGTCGCCTTCCGAGACCTTGATCTCCTTCCACATGTCCGAGCCGCTGAATACGTCGGCGTATTTGTCCTGGAACATCTCGCGCTTGACGCTGGCCTCGACCGCCTCGGCGATCTCCGCCTGGGTCGGCCAGACATCCTTGAGGTAGACGGGGGAACCGTCCGCACCCGTGCCGAGGGGTTCGTTGTTCAAATCGATATCGACGGTGCCCGCCAGGGCATACGCCACCACCAGCGGAGGCGAAGCCAGGAAATTGGCCTTGACCAGCGGATGGACACGTCCCTCGAAGTTGCGGTTGCCCGAAATGACAGCCGCCGCCACCAGGTCTGATCCCGTGACCGCTTTCGCCACCTCGCCTGGCAGCGGACCCGAGTTGCCGATGCAGGTCGTGCAGCCGTAGGCGATGACGTTGAAACCGAGCTTCGCCAGCGGGTCGATCAGGCCCGCCTGCTTGAGATATTCGGTCACCACGCGCGAACCGGGCGCGAGCGAGGTCTTGACGTACGGCTTGACCGTCAGCCCCTTCTCGACCGCCTTCTTCGCCACCAGTCCCGCGGCCACCAGCACCGACGGATTGGACGTGTTGGTGCAGGACGTGATGGCCGCGATGACCACCGCGCCGTGCTTCATCTGCATCGAGCCGCCATTCGCCCCGAAGGTGGCTTCCTTGGCGAGCGCCTCGGGCTTCAGTTCGAAGCCGCGCTCCTTGACGGGAGCGACCAGCGCCTTCTCGAAGGTTTCTTTCAGTTCGGACATCGGCACGCGGTCCTGCGGGCGCTTGGGCCCCGCCAGCGACGGGACGACCGAAGCCAAATCCAGTTCGAGCGTGTCGGTGAATTCAGGGTCGGGCGTGGACGCGTCGCGGAAGAGTCCCTGCGCGCGCATGTAGGCTTCGGTGCGGGCGATGACTTCCTCGGAGCGGCCCGTCAGGCGCATGTAACGCAGCGTCTCGGCATCCACGGGGAAGAAGCCCATCGTCGCGCCATATTCGGGCGCCATGTTGGCGATGGTGGCGCGGTCGGTCAGCGACATGGTCTCCAGGCCGGGGCCGAAGAACTCGACGAACTTGTCCACCACACCCTTCTTGCGCAGCATCTGCGTGACGGTCAGCACCAGGTCGGTGGCAGTGACGCCCTCGGGCAGTTTGCCGTACAGCTTGAAGCCGATCACGTCGGGCAGCAGCATGTCCATCGGCTGACCGAGCATCACGGCCTCGGCCTCGATTCCGCCCACGCCCCAACCGACGACGCCCAGGCCGTTGATCATGGTGGTGTGCGAGTCGGTGCCGACCAATGTGTCGGGGAAGGCATAGACTTCCGAAGTCTCAGAGACTTCGGAAGTCTTCGTCATGACCACATCCGCCAGATATTCCAGGTTGACCTGATGCACGATGCCCGTCATGGGCGGCACCACGCGGAAGTTGCTGAAGGCCTGCTGGCCCCATTTGAGGAATTCGTAGCGTTCGCGGTTGCGCTGGAACTCGACCTCGGTGTTGCGGTTGAGCGCGTCGGCGGTGGCGAAGAAATCCACCTGCACCGAGTGGTCGATGACCAGGTCCACGGGCACGAGCGGGTTGATCTTCTTCGGGTCGCCGCCCAGGCGGGCCACGGCGGCGCGCATGGCGGCCAGGTCCACCACGGCGGGCACGCCGGTGAAGTCCTGCATCACCACGCGGGCAGGCAGGAAGGGGATGCCCGGGCGGGCGCCCTTGGGCGTCCACGCGGCGATGTTCCTGACGTCCGCCTGGGTGATCTCACGGTCGTTGCATTGACGGAGGGCGGCTTCGAGCACGACGCGGATCGAAAACGGGAGCCGCTTCAGGTCCACGAGACCGGCCTTTTCGAGCGCGTCCAGACGATAGATGACGTATTCTTTTCCTCCGACCTTCAATACGTCGCGGGCTTTGAAGAAATCTTGCATGGCTTACTCCTTTGGTGGTTGAGGTGCACCACAAAATCACGAAGGATTCAAAGGAGCGCCTTTGCCATCCTTGGGGTTCTTGTGGTGCGGTTTCCAATTTTACTGCGAGTTGGGATTTATTTCCAAACTACGGAACGCGAGTCACTTGTGCATGCCCGTCAATTCGCCGCGGAGCGACGCGACCAGTTGCGTCCGCTCGGCCTCTGGCAGGAAGGCCGCCTCAGCGGCGGTGAGGATGGTCCCCTTCAACACGTCGAATGGAATCTCCAACTCGTCGCAGGCCATGTGATATTCGTGGCTGAGCGTGATGCGTGAAACGCTGGGATCATCGGTGTTGATGGTGCACTTCAAGCCCTGGTTGAGCATCGAGGCCAGCGGATGCCTGCCCAGATTGGGCACCACACCCGACTGGTAATTGCTGGTGACGCACACTTCGAAGATCGTGCCGCGCTCGGCGGCCAGTGCGGTGACTTCATCATCTTCGAGGACGCGCACGCCATGACCGATGCGCTCCGCGCCCAGCACTTCGATGGCCTCGCGGACATTTGTGGCGGGTCCCCACTCCCCCGCGTGGATGGTGATACGCAGCCCGGCCTGGCGCGCCTCGCGGAAGATACTTTCGAATGGGGCGGCGGGAAACTCGGCTTCATTGCCAGCCAGGTCGAGGCCGAACAACCCGTCCTTGATGTGTTCCGCGGCCAGCCAGGCCACCTGCTCGGCCAGCTCGGTACTCTCGTGGCGGTTGACCGAGGCGATCAACCCCACCCGGATGCCGAACTCCTGCGCCGCTTCCTGCGCGCTGCGGATGACCCATTCCATCACGTCGTGCAGGGGAAAACCCTCCGCGCGGCTGAGCGCCACGGGCGTGAAACGCAACTCCATGTAGCGGACATTATCGCGGACGGCGTCCTCCACCGCCTCGCGCGTGATGCGATGGATCACGTCAGGTGAGCGGTAGAACAGCCGTAAGATTTTGAATTTTTCGAGGAAATTGGAAAAAGTCAGCGGGTCCTGGTCTTGCACCTGCACCAGTCCGCTCAGGCGTAGCATGCTGGCAGGGATGGTGATGCCGTGCGCGCGCGCGATGTCGAGCATGGTGGTCAGGCGCAAAGAGCCCTCCAGGTGGCGGTGTAATTCCACCTTGGGGAGGGCATGATAAACGTTCAATGGCGCGGTATCGGGTTGGACCAAGTGACCTCTAAATGTCGTCCAAAGCAGGGTCGAGACTCACGCTCCGAGATTCCCCGTCGACTAGCGTCGGCGGCGTTTGCGCTTCTTGCCTTCGCCGTCAGCCTCGGCGGATTCCTCTTCCGTCTCAACGGCGGCCGCGGCTTCGCCCGCTTCCACAGGCGCGATCTCCACACGGCGCGGCGTGACGGTGAAGATGCGTCCCACCACCTGGCTGCGAATGTCGGTAAGCAGTTGCTGGAATAGCTCCGAGGCCTTGCTCTTGTATTGTACCAGCGGGTCACGCTGGGCGTAGGCTTCCAGCCCAATGGAGATGCGCAGCGCCTCGACGCGTGTCAGGTAATCGACCCACAACTCAGTGATGGACCCGAGCAGGAGCTGGCGATTGACCTCGTTCAGGACGTAGCGCCCGATCTCGTTGATCAGCGTCTCCCGATCCTCGGACCCGAGGCCTGCCGCCGTTTCGTTGAGACGTTCCTCGCCGAAGGCATTCTTCGCCGCGGGGCCGAAGTCCGCCAGGCGTTGAGCGTTGGCCGCAATGCGGTTGTACTCGCCCTGGCCCCAGGCCAGTTGCTGGGCCTGTTCGGCGGCTTCCAGATGGTCGAGCACTTCGTCCGTCAGGTCTTTGGTTTCACGGCCGTCCAGCAATTGCGCGGCCAGGAAGATGTACGTGAAGCGATTGACCACCTGCTTGATCTGGCGGTGCGTGCGCTGATCGAAGGCGGTGCGCGCGGCCTGCGTCAGCGAAAGCAGCAGGCGCATCTCGGAAGTTTCCTGATCACCTTCGAGGTTGGCCGAAAGCGACTGCACATCGCGCAGGATCTGACCGTTCTCGCCCACCAGCCGTTCGCGCTGACGGTCGAGCAGGATCCGCGAAGCAGACAGGATCTGTTCGGCGGCGGCGTCCCAATCCGCCGAGTCGAATTTGAGGCCGAGCGATTCGCCCAGGCGGTTCTCGATACCCGCCACCAGACGGGACGCATAGGCCGAGGTCAACATCGCGCCGACCATGTCGAGGATGTCATCCTTGACACTGTTGGGATCGTCACCCAGGGCGCGCATCAAATCGTTCGGCAGCTTCAGCGGATTGCGCGCCAGCGCGCTGATCTCTTCGAGCATCTTCTGCGGACGCGGCATTTCTTCCAGATCGCGCAATCCCTGGAAGTACGCGTCGATGGCTTCCTCGCGCTCGGAGATCTGAGTATTGAGACCTTCTTCAGTCTTCTCGACCGAGGTCTCGATGGCGCGCCAGGTGTGGGCCTGTTCGGCCTCCACCGCGCGGCGGACGATCTCGCGCACGGCGTTGGGCAGGTCCCCGCCCAGGGCGTGGAGTTCGTCCAAGACCAGCGACATGCCGAAGCTGGGGAAGAGTTTTCCATCGGACATAAAGGGCGGCTGAATCTGTTCGAGCCAGGCCACCAGCTTCCACGGGCCTTCCTCGTCGTCCAGGCCGGCCTTGACGCGGCGCTCCACCTCGGTCTCCAACATCTCGGCCACGTCATCGTGCAGGTCTTCCTTGACGAAGATGCGGTCACGCTGCGAGTAAATTTGCATACGCTGCTTGTTAAGCACGTCGTCGTATTCGAGCAGGTGCTTGCGGACGTCGAAGTTGGCACCCTCGATGCGGTGCTGCGACTGCTCGATGATGTTCCCAACCAGCCCTACTTCCAGCGGCAGGGAGTCATCCACCTTGAGGCGCTCCATCAGGCTGCTGACCTGCGAGCCGCCCTGGATACGCATCAGGTCGTCTTCAAGCGAGAGGTAGAAGCGCGAAGAACCAGGGTCACCCTGACGGGCGGCGCGGCCGCGCAACTGATTGTCGATGCGGCGCGCCTCGTGGCGCTCCGAGCCGATGACATGCAGGCCGCCCAACGACTTGACGGCTTCCATCTCATCGAAATATTGCAGGAAAAGCTTGACCTCGGCATCGTAGATGCCGTGCAGAGACGGGTCCACCTTGAGCAGGGCCTGGCGACGCTCTTCGAGGGTCATGTCGAACGGGTCTTCGTGGCCCGCCTTACGCAACACACGGTTGACCGCCGAGATGACTTCCTCGGCCAGTTCGCCGCCCAGTTTGATGTCCACACCACGGCCTGCCATGTTGGTGGCGATAGTCACGGCGCCGAACGCGCCCGCCCCCGCAATGATCTGCGACTCTTCCGTGTGCTTGCGGGCGTTCAACACCTCATGCGGAATCCCCGCTTGCAGCACCGCCTTGAGGCGGTCGGTGTACTTTTCATCAAGGCGCAGGATACTGCATAGGGCCAGCAGGTTGGACGGATCCTCGGGATTAATGTTAGTCATCCCATACGGCTGGACGAATTTGCGCATTTCATCAGGCTTGAGGTTTTCGAGCGGCGCATTGAACGGAACCAGTTCCGAGATCAGGCGGCCATCCTCCTCGCGGTTGTTGGCCTGGAACCAGGCATTCCGCACCAGCAGCACCTGGACCAGGCGGCGGATGGGTTCCGCGCGCATGCGGCTCGAAATGCGCTCCGAGGCATCCACCGAGGTGGTGCCCAGCAGAATGGGGCGTCCCATCACATGATTGCGCAGCACATCCTGCATGATGGCGCGCAGCTTCATTTCCACGCTGCGATAGATGACGTCGGGATAATCCTTGCGGCGATAGAAAATCTTGCCGCTCGCGTTGCTGGGCTCGTAATAGGTGTACTGATAGCCCTCGTCGTCCTTGGCCTTCTTCTCGATCAGGGTGGCGTTGGATTTGAGCGACTGGAATTCGAGGTTGGTCGGGATGGGCGAAACTTCCAGCTTGTAGATCTTGTCGAATTCTTCCGCTTCGGTCAGGGCGGTACCCGTCATGCCCGCCAGCTTCTTGTACATGCGAAAGTAATTTTGCAGGGTGATGGTGGCGTAGGTGACGTTCTCCGGCTCGACCTTGACGCCCTCCTTGGCTTCCACGGCCTGATGCAGACCGTCGCTCCAACGACGCCCGGGCATGAGGCGGCCCGTGAACTCGTCCACGATGACGACCTTGCCGCCCTGAACCAGATATTCCTTGTTGCGATGGAAGAGGAACTGCGCGCGCAACGCCTGTTCGAGAAAACCCGACAGACGCGCCTGCTCGGGAGTCAGGTCTTCGGGGCGGTCGGGATCCATCAATGGCTGACCAAGCATCTGCTCGACGAGGGCAATGCCCGCCTCGGTCAGGCTGACGTTGCGGTCCTTTTCATTGATTTCCACGTACTCGGGCTTGATCTGGCGCACGATTTGGGCCATCTTGCCGTACCAATCCAGGTCGCCCGAGGAGGGGCCAGAAATGATGAGCGGAGTGCGGGCCTCGTCGATCAGCACGTTGTCCACCTCGTCCACGATGGCGAAGTGATGTTCGCGCTGGACGCGTTCGCTCAGGCGCATGGTCATGTTGTCGCGCAGATAGTCGAAGCCGAACTCGGAGTTGGTGCCGTATGTGATGTCGGCGGCATAGGCCTCGACACGATCCACCAACCTCAGATGATGCTGATCCTCGTGCGGGGACTCGCGCTCGAAGTCCACAACGAAGGCCTTCTTGCCGTTCTCGGTGGCGGCCGCCATCTGCAACACGCCGACCGACAAACCGAGCATGTGGAAGATGGGCGCCATCCAGCGCGCATCGCGGCGCGCCAGGTAGTCATTGACCGTGATGAGATGCGCGCCGCGCCCCATGATGGAGTTCAGGTACAGCGGCAGGGTCGCGACCAGGGTCTTGCCTTCGCCCGTGCGCATCTCGGCGATCTCGCCGCGATGCAGGGTGGCCCCGCCGATCAACTGCACATCGTAGTGGCGCAAGCCAATGGTCCGCTTGGAGGCTTCGCGCACCGCGGCAAAAGCCTCGGGCATGATCTCATCCAGCGCCTCCTGCTCGGCCTTGAATGCCTCCTTCTCATCGAGACCTTCCACATTGCCGACCAGGTCGTTTACGCGCTCGCGAAACTCGTCCGTCTTGGCGCGCAACTGCTCGTCGGTCAGCGCCTCGAATTGAGGTTCCAGATCGTTGACCTGCTTGACCAGATCGCCCAGTTTTTGAACTGTTTTCTTTGTGGGGTCGCCACTGAATAGTTTTACGAAGTTTTTTAGCATTCCTGAACCTTTCGGGCGGAATTATAGCATGGCGAGGTTGGAGGAATATAAGAGAAAGGCGGACGCATAATGCGTCCGCCTTGAAAAGTGCATCCCCCCTGCGCCCCCTTCCCCTTGACCCCATGATTCCTTGAAATAGAATGTTCAATGAACTGTGGAGATTTTATATAAAAACCGCTTTAAGTTGAATAGGCATATGATTAGGCAGTATAGACATTTGTACTTTAGCTCTTGCGAGTTTTTTGGTTTTTTGCTAATCTTGGGGTATTCAAAAAGGAGCGGGCATGCCTAAAGAAAAAATACGCGTGACAATTGTCGACGATCATCAGAGCATTGTGGACGGCTATCGATTTCGGCTGCATGGCGCCCCGCAAATCGAAGTAGTAGCATCCATCGGGCATGGGGAAGAGATTGAGCCCACCCTGAAGGCGCATCCCACCGATGTTCTGCTGTTAGACGTCAATGTCCCTACATCTCCCGAAAACCCCAATCAGTACCCCGTCCTGCACGTGATCCCCAGCCTGCTGCAAAAATATCCAGATATGGATATCCTCATGATCAGCATGCACAGCGAACGCAGCCTGGTCCGAGCCATCATGGAGGTGGGGGCAAGCGGCTATATTCTCAAGGATGACAGCCAGGCCATTCAGGAGTTGGGCAGCATTATTCTGTTGGTGGCAAACGGTGGGATTTATCTGAGCGAGAGAGTGCGCCACAACTTGTTCAAATTTCCCACGGGCGAAGAAGAAATCACGCTATCCACTCGCCAAAAGGAAGTCATCTCGCTTTCGGCGGCCTACCCCAACAACACCACGCACGAACTGGCGGAGAAGATGCGGGTGGCCAACTCCACGGTGAGGAATCTGCTCTCAGGCGCCTACCTCAAACTGGGAGTCAATAATCGCGCAGCCGCCATCGCCAAAAGCCGTCAGATGGGAATTATCCCTGGCGACACTACCGATGCCACTCTGCCCATCTCGAAAAAGAAAGAAAAATCGAACTAGCTCTGGCAATTTACCAAGAGGGTCTGAACGGGGGTGGTCACCGACTCCATCAGAGTCGTCAGCGGCTCGTGGTCAGCCAGCGACAAACCTGCAAGGATCTCCTGTGCATTCCGATTGCGCGTCAGGATGTGATTGACACAATAGCTAACAGACCCGCAACGGATCAGGATCTCTTGGGCTTCCTGCAAGGCCCCGGGGACCTCGACCTGGTTCAACAATTCAAGGAATCGCGCCTGATGCGGATGTCTGACCAGTGCTGCAAACAGAATCGGCAGAGAGCGCCGGCCTTGCAGCCAATCAGGGTTAGGGGGTGTCTCCATGGCATCGTGCAAATCGTCGTAGACCTGGATGGTTTCCCCATATAAACAACCCAACTGATCCACCCCACAGGCCATCTGCAAAGAGGCTCCACCCGCCAAGGCCCCAAGATATAACGATGCACCAAAAAACGGAGAACTTTTGGTGCGGGCCACCTGCCAATAATCCTCTTCCGCCGAGGGTGAATTAACATCCAGAAACTGACCCCAGGCTGTGGATAGGAACATGGTGTTGAAGCGGAAGGCTGCCTCTCCACGCATCATCGGGTCAGCCACTACCCGTTCGAGCGCACTCAAAGCGGCGGACTGGAATGCACAAGCCAGGTCCGAGACGATTGGCATACCCAGGTGATGATGCACGCCGCGCGGGTCCGAATCCAGCATATCATCCACCAGCAGGATGCCGATGTGGGCGCACGCTACAGCCGTCATGACAGGGACGGCCCGCTCCAGGCTACCACCCACGGCCTGACAGGCTCGCAGCGGCAAACGCCAATGGGCAGGCCGCCGAGCCGCGGCGCGCCGATATAAATTCTGCATATCCGGCCAATCTGCAACGACCGGCAGAGACAGGAAGAAATCTAGTGATTGTTGGTAAATATCCATGATTATCTCCGTCTATGTCGGACGGGGAAACCCGTCCGACATAGTATTGCGGGCAGATCAGCCCTGGGACACGTCCCAGAGCATCCAGGTGGCGTCACGCGTAGCGTCCAGAATCTGGGAACGGCTGGCGCGGGACAGGGCCGTGAGCGGGCTGGCACTATCATTGGTGGAAATCTGTTCGTAAAAAGCTTGCATTGCTGACATGAGAATCTCCTTTTTGGGTTAGGTGGACACGACAATAGGGCAGAAAGGGACTGTTTGTTTTACGCTATAATGAAACCACCTCCTTTCACAACTCCTACATAGTGGTTTTGCCATGAAAGATGTTTCTTTCAAAAATCATAGTTTTTTCGACTGGGTAATCACAGGGCTGGTTTGGTTTTGTGTCCTGCTCAACACCTATGGGCTTCTGGTCAGAGCTCCCTATATGGGGTTCTATTTCAATCCATCCAATGGCAGGGTAACGGATATTTTCACACCCCAATCTGACGTTCTTCGGGAAAACGACATCTTAAAACGCATCGGTCCAATTACATTGGAGGCGTTTAAGAACAACAAATTACAAAGTCTTTTTGACGGCGCGCAAAAGGGTCAGACATACGAAATCGATGTTCTACGGGAGGGTCAACCAGTCACTGTACAGTGGATATACCCCGGTTTCAACAACGAGGAGTTTTCGGGGCGTTTCTTCAGCACCTGGTGGATCTCCTTTGTTTTCCTGCTCTTCGGCTACTTTACCCAAAGGTTTATCCGCCCAAGGGATCTGAGTTGGGGATTGTTGCTGGCAGTCAATTACCTGTTGGCCATCTTTATCGCCGCTGGAAATCTTTCTTCTTCCCACATTTTTGGCAGCGCAATTCAAATGCGTGTTGCGGCCTGGTTGCTGGTCCCTGTCTTCCTGCAATTGCACTGGATCATTCCAACCCCTTTGACCCGCATTCCCAAGTGGTTGACGGGATTGCTCTACGCCATCCCCATTGCTTTGGCAGGGATGGAAGCGTTCCAGTTGCCGCACAATATCTCGTACGGTCTGGGACTGGTCCTCGCCTTTGTCGGGAGTCTGATCTTGTTGCTGTTGCATGGCATTTTCCAACCCAAATACCGCAGCGATGTTTACCTGATAGGCGCGTCCATGGGATTTGCCTTTCTACCGGTCGTCATCATTCTCATCGCAACCTTGTTTGGAAACCTGCCAGAAATCAGCCCTCTCACATTCTTTGCACTGCCAGTCATGCCTGCGGCTTATTTCTATGCGATCAACCGCCGCCGCATGGGGTCCATGGAAATGCGCGCCAGTCGTGTGGTCTCTGCCCTGGCCTATACGGCTATGTTATCCGCCACGCTTCCGTTCGTTGTGTTGATGGCTGCCAACTTGACCCCACAAGGCTCACAGGCCCCGGTCTTCGTCATGTTTACGCTGGCCGCAATCATTTTCACCATTTTGGTCTTCCCGTTTTTTCAAAGTTTTCTGGAACAACACTTGCTGGGCATCACCCTTCCACACCAAAAAATTCTGGAGACTTATTCAACCCGTATTACGGCCAGCGCCACCTTAAGCGATTTGCTATCTCTGCTGAAAAACGAAATCTTCAACAGTTTGCAGGTACAGCAGTATGTCTTTCTTACCAAAACGGGCGAGATAAACAATATTCTGCTGTCGAAAGGCGTGGAACAGGACTCTCTTCAGGTGGATAGCATCCTGGAATCGCTTGGCGTTGACCAGCCCTATCGACTGATTCCACCATCAGGGGAAACCTCTTCCCCAAGTTGGGTGCGTCTTATCATCCCTCTCGAAGTAGACGCCAACACCATCGGCATCTGGCTACTCGGCAAACGGGATCCGGATGATCTGTACCCTCAGGCGGACCTACCCATCATCCAGGCATTGGCTAACCAAACCGCCATCGTTCTGGACAACCTGCTTCAGGCCGAGCGCCTCAAGTCCATGCACCAGGCAAACGTGGATCGTTACGAAACAGAGCGGCACAACCTGGGGCGGGAACTGCATGACGTAGTCCTCAACGACCTGGCTGCATTTTTGATGACCCTCGACGACAATGCCAAGACGACGGCCGTTCTCAAACAATACGACAGCGTGGCTCAACATCTGCGCGAAATCGTCAGCGAATTACGTCCGCCCCTGTTGAGTTATGGCCTTAAACTCGGCTTGGAGGAACTGGCCGACAATTTGATGGAACGCAACCAAGGGATCTCCATCCACGTAAGGGTCGAAGGCCAGGACACGCGTTATGGCGGCAACATGGAAAGTCACATCTACCGCATGGTGCAGGAGGCCTGCGAGAATGCCATGCGTCATGGGTATGCCAACCACATCGAGATCCTCGGCAACCTGCAACCTGACAATCTCGAATTAATAGTCGTCGACAATGGCGGCGGTTTCGATCCGCGCTCCATGCTGCACATGGATTACCTGCTGGAGCACAAACATTTTGGTCTGGCGGGAATGGTGGAGCGCGCCTTGTTAATTGGAGCCAAGCTCAAGATCAATTCGGCTCGTGGAACAGGCACCCAGGTCACCATTCAATGGAAGCCTCAAAAATGATTCTGTTGTTAAGGTGCAGGTCGCATGTTTTCAATCGATGATCACCGTTATAAAATCGGCCAAGGGCAATGTCCATCGGGAATCACTTGAATTCACTCAAGTGTCACTTGAATAAGGAGTAGTGATGAACAAGTTCGGGGACTTGTTACGGATCATCCGAAAGAGGAGCATGCTCACACAGCAACAAGTTGGTAATTTGCTGGGCGAGGAGTTAGGCGACCACGGTTTTAGCGGAGCGGCGGTAAGCGATTGGGAGCGCGGCGTCAGTAAAATACACGCTGACAACCGTATGGTGCTGGTCGGTTTATTACACGTACTGCACCAACACGGTGGGATTCAGACGCCGGAGGAGGCCAACGAACTGCTGGAGGCAGGCAACTATCGCGCGTTAGACGCCAAAGAGCAACATCGTGTCTTTCCTGACCAGACAGCGGCCCGCCATCAAAACAGAGAACAGCCCCCCGCTTCTGCGATATGGGCCTGGATGTTTAACATCCCCATCGAAGAGTGGCAGGCCCTCCTCCAAAAGGCCCAGCCTGGGCCCGAACCCGTCTGGCCGCGAATCCTGGTCGCCCTCCTGCGTCAGAGATTGGATCGGCTGCACGCGGCTCACGTTTTGCGCGCGCTCCTTTGGCTATGGATTGGTCTGGCAGCCTGGATTTTGCTCATCCCCTCCTGGCGCTGGCCCTTCGAGAATCGCGAATCGGCACAACTGGCGCTGGTCGCCTATGCGGTCGGGACGCTGATTCTGCCCGCCTGTATTGCTGCGCTGATCAACACCCGCGATAATCCCTTCTGGCAGGAACATGGTCTGGCCAATACCTGGGTCATGCGCCTGTACGTTCATCAAGGCGCCAGCATCGGCTTTCATGTGGGGTATTTTGGGGCCTTCGTTCTAGGGTTGTTTCGCTACAATCTGGGACTGCCCTTCTCTAATCTGTCCAGTCTCCTGGCATTAGCCTTGCCCCTGCTGCTCAGTTATGCCAGCGCTCATCTGGTGCCACACAATCTTTTTACGGCCTACCAACGTCTACGTTTATCGGATGGCGCCATCTTCTTCATTTTCCCGCTGGTCGGCCCGGGTTGGGCATATTTTCTGTTCGAGGATCACCCGATCCTCCTGCAACACAACCTGGGACTGGCCCTCTTTTTAGCTTCCGCAACTCTGCTGGCAGTCGTCACACTCCTGCGCAAACGTAATTCGAAGGAATAGGATACCGTTTTTTAAGCGAAGCGTACGGTTTCCACTTGAACATGCGTGCTATAATTTCAAATCATCGCCGTCGTTAGTCGGGATTACCCGGCTAACGATATATCATTCGCCCACCCAGCCTAAACACAATCCATGTCCTTCGCCCACCTGCATGTCCACACCGAATACTCGATGCTCGACGGCTT
The DNA here is from genome assembly GCA_937928015.1 of uncultured Anaerolineales bacterium. Classification (GTDB taxonomy): domain Bacteria; phylum Chloroflexota; class Anaerolineae; order Anaerolineales; family Villigracilaceae; genus JACPVF01. Next base: position 24,659 of record CALFXA010000150.1, read on the forward strand.
CTCGAACATCAAGAGGCTGGTCAAACGCGTCAAGGAAATGGACATGCCCGCCGTGGCTATCACCGACCACGGCACGATGTTCGGGGTGATTGACTTCTACAACGCCGCCACCGCCGCGGGGGTCAAGCCCATCATCGGGCTGGAAGCCTACATGGCGGCGCGCGGCATGACCGACCGTGACCCCAAACTCGACAAGAAATCCTTCCACCTGTTGCTATTGGCCGAGAACGAGACCGGCTACCGCAACCTGTTGAGCATCGCCTCGGCAGCGCAACTCAACGGTTTTTACTATTACCCGCGCATCGACCACGACTTCCTGGCGGCCCACTCCGAGGGTCTGATCTGTACCTCGGGATGCATGTCCGCTGAAATTCCGCGCGCCCTGTTGGAGGAAAATCCGCAGGAAGCGGTGCGCCGCATGAACTGGTACTACGATGTCTTCGGCAAGGACCGCTTCTTTGTCGAGTTGCAGCATCACAACATCAAAGAGATTACCGACCTCAACCGCCGCCTGCTCGATCTGGGCGTGCGCTACGAGTCGCGTTACATCGCCACCAACGACGTCCATTACATCAACCAGACCGATGCGCGGCTGCAAGATGTGTTGCTGGCCATTCAGACCAACACCACGCTCAACGATCCCGATCGCATGAGGATGACGGACGACTCGTATTACCTGCGCACCCCACAGGAGATGTCAACCCTGTTCGCGGAAGTGCCCGAGTCGCTCAGCAACACCCTTTTGATCGCCGAACGCTGCAATGTGGACCTGTCGTTCAAGGGCTATCACCTGCCCGAGTTCTCCGTTCCCGAGGGCTACACCGCCGACACCTATCTGCGCCACCTGTGTGAGCGCGGACTGGAAAAGCGCTACCACGAGGACGCCACCAGTTCGCGCGTGCTCGACCGCCTCAATTATGAGTTGGGCATCATCCATACCATGGGCTTCGACGCCTACTTCCTGATCGTGTGGGACTTATGCCGCCATGCCAGCGAGAACAACATCTGGTTCAACGCGCGCGGATCGGCGGCAGGCTCCATCGTGGCCTACGCGCTTGAGATCACCATGGTCGATCCGCTCGAACACGACCTGATCTTCGAACGTTTCCTCAACCCGGGCCGCATCTCCATGCCCGATATCGACCTCGACTTCCGCGACGACCGCCGCGGCGAGATGCTCGAATACTGCGCCCGCAAATACGGCGACGACAAGGTGGCGCAGATCATCACCTTCGGCACAATGGGCACCAAAGCCGCCCTGCGCGACGTGGCCCGCGTGATGGAAATTCCCCTGCCCGATGTGGACCGCCTCGCCAAACTGGTGCCCTTCGTCTCAGGCAAAGGCGCGACCATGGAAGACGCACTGGCCGTGCCCGACTTCAAGAAGATCTACGAGTCCTCGCCGCAGATGCACGAGTTGGTGGACACAGCCGCCAAGATGGAAGGCACCGTCCGCAATGCCGGCACGCACGCCGCGGGCGTCGTCATCGCCGACAAGCCGTTGATCGAGTACCTGCCGCTGCACCGCCCCACCTCAGGCGCGGAAGACACCGCCGTCAAATCGGTGACGCAATTCGAGATGGGCATCCTCGACTCGCTGGGCATGCTCAAGGTTGACTTCCTCGGTCTGGCGACGCTCTCCGTCATGGCGCGCGCCTGCGACCTGATCGAGAAACGGCACGGCATCCACTTCGACTTAAGCAACATCCCGCTCGATGATGAGAAATCCTTTGAACTGATGGGCGCGGGACACACCCTGGGCGTGTTCCAACTCGAAGGCGGCGGCATGACCCGCTGGCTGGTCCAGATGAAGCCGCAGACGCTGGATAACGTCATCGCGATGGTGGCGCTCTATCGTCCGGGTCCGATGGCCTTCATCCCCGATTACATCGCGCGCATGCACGGCGAGGCCGAGGTCGAGTACCGCCACGAATCGCTCAAGCCCATCTTCGAAGATACCTACGGCATCCCCGTCTATCAGGAACAACTGATGAATGCCGCCGTGCAACTGGCGGGCTACACCCAATCTGAGGCGGACGACCTGCGCAAGGCCATCGCCAAGAAGATTGCGGACAAGATTCAGAAGCACCGTCATAAATTCGTCGAAGGCGCCAGCAAGAAGGGCATGCCCAGCGAAACTGCCGACCTGATCTTTTCGGACTGGGAAGAATTCGCGCGCTACGGCTTCAACAAATCGCACGCTGCCGATTACGGTGTGATCGCCGTGCAGACCGCCTACCTTAAGTCGCATTATCCTGCCGAGTACATGAGCGCGCTCATGTCGGTCACGCGCAACGAGACCGAGAAGGTGGCGCTCTACATCGCGGACGCGCGTGCCATGGGCGTGCCCGTGCTGGCGCCCGACGTCAACGCCTCGGAATGGGACTTCGCCATCGAAGACAGCGAGGGGAAACCCAGCATCCGCTTTGGTTTTGGCGCGATCAAGAACGTCGGCGAGAATGCCGTCGTTCCGATCATCGAAGCGCGCAAGCAGAGCCGCTTCACCGACCTGAACGACTTCGCCCGCCGCGTGGACCTGCGCACCGTGGGCAAGCGCGCACTGGAATGCCTCATCAAGGTCGGCGCGATGGACTCATTCGGCGACCGCGTTGCCCTGCTCGACTCGCTCGACACCATCACCGCCTCCAGTGCCAGCCATTTCCGCGCCGCCGATGCGGGCCAGATGTCGCTCTTCGGTGGCTCGACCGGCGTGGCCGACGAGATCCGCCTGGTCAGGACCTCGAAGATCGAGAAGCGTGAGATGCTCAACTGGGAACGCGAGTTGATCGGCCTGTACATCTCCGACCATCCGCTCTCCGAGTACCAGACCACGCTCACGCAGCTCGTTTCCTATTTCTCGGCGCAACTGCCCGAGGCCCAGCACGAGGAGAAGGTCCGCGTGGCGGGCCTGGTCACGGTGGTGCGGCCCTACGTCACCAAGCAGGGCAAGCCGATGGGCTTCGCCACCATCGAAGACATCCAGGGCAACATCGAGCTGGTGCTCTTCCCCAAAACCTGGACACAGTTCCAGCCCGTGCTCGAAACAGGCAAGGTCATTCTGGTCGAGGGCAAGGTGGACGCGCAATCCACGCCGCCCAAGATTTTGGTGGACGCGATCAAGACCGAGTTCAAATATCTCGTGTCAGTGGATGGGACTCCGCAGCCGCCCGCCGCCCCTGCGACGTTGAAGCCGCGCAGCGAAGCGGAAGCTCCGCGCCGCCCAAACGCGGCTCCGCCCGTATCCGCGCCGAAGCCTGCTCCCGTTAAAGCAACGGCCCCGGCCCCCAAACCGACCCCGCCCCCCGCGCCCGTGAAGAAGGTCAGCGAGCCTGCGCCCGCTTACGCCTCAGGTCGGGATGCCATCCCGCCCCACAACGATTGGGATGACGACGGCATGCCGCCCCCGCCCGACAACTTCCCCGCGGGCTGGGAGAATGAATGGCAGCCTTCCTTTGAAGTCGCCGAGATCGCCGCGCGGCCCGAGCCGAAGCACACCGCCGCCAAAGTCACGCCGCCGCGCAGTGAGGCCGCGCCCGTCCTGCCCGAGGCGGAAGTGGACGAACCTGTCACGGAACCCGCCCCGGGTCCGATCAAGGAAGAGCCGAGGCTGGCCGTCGAGCCCGCCAAGCCGACTCCCCTCCCGTCCCAGCCGAGCGCGGCGCGCATCCCGCTGACGGTGCCCGCCCCCGTCCCGCTCAAGGAAGAGACGGACCATGCGCCGCAGCAGATCACTATCATCCTGCGCCCAACAGGCGACAAGGACCTCGACCGCCGCCGCATCAAGGTGGTGTACGGCACGCTGATCTCCTTCCACGGCAAGGACCGCTTCTCGCTGCAGATCTTCGAGGCAGGCAAGGGCCACCTAATCGACTTTCCCAGCGACTCGACCCGCATTTGTGCCGACCTGCTCAACCGCCTGCGCATCGTACTGGGCGAAGAGACCTGGAGCATCGAACCCATCGTGTATCAATAAAAGGACTAGCAACAGTCCTTTTATTTTTCCCTTTCGGCAACGGGGACTCCCTGATATGATGTTCGCCTATTCTCAGCACAGAAGAAAGGCGTTAAATTCACGAATGGAAGAACCGACAACGTATTGGGGGCTATCCTCCTGCATCGACCTGTATGAGTGCGACCTCGGACTCATGCAGGACGCCGACACAATCCGCACCTTCGCCGCCCAGCTATGCGACCGAATCAAGATGAAGCGCTATGGGGAAACGCAGGTGGTCCACTTCGGGGACGATCCACGCGTAAACGGGTTCAGCATGACCCAGTTGATCGAGACCTCGCTGGTCTCGGCGCACTTTGCGGAAAACAGCCGCGCGATCTACCTGGATGTGTTCAGTTGCGCCCCCTACGATCCGCAGGATGCCGCGGAGTTCGCCTTGGAGTATTTCAAGGGCAGGCATTATCACCTGCACGTCGTCCAAAGGAATTAGCAAAAGAGCAGGCCATGCGGCCTGCTCTTTTCTTTTCATGGGAAGTTTCTAAACAGCGTGATCGAGATATTTCAGCCCCGAGCCTGTGTTGAACAGCACCACACGCTCGTCGGGCTGGATCCACTTCTGCTCGACGAGGGCGGCCAGGGCGGCAAGGGTGGCGGCGCCCTCGGGCGCGGCAAAGATGCCTTCCTGTGCGGCCAGTCTCTTTTGATATTCGGTGATGGCCTCGTCGCTGACGGCCACCGCCGTGCCCTTGCTCTCGCGAATGGAAGAGAGAATCAGACGGTCGGCAAAACTCTTGGGCACGCGCAAGCCCGAGGCCAGGGTCTGCGCACCCAGCCAGAAGTCGCAGAAGTCTGCACCCGTCAGGAAGGCCTTGACCACGGGGGCGCAGCCCTCCGCCTGGACCGAGACCATGCGCGGACGTTTGGTGTTCTTCAGCCAGCCGAGTTTTTCCAGTTCGTCAAAGGCCTTCCACATCCCCACCAAGCCCGTGCCGCCGCCCGTGGGATAGATGATGACGTCGGGCAGGGACCAGTCGAAATGCTCGGCCAGTTCATAGCCCATGACCTTCTTGCCTTCCATGCGGTACGGCTCCTTGAAGGTCGAGACGTCGAACCAGCCCTCTTCGCGGGCCTTGAGTCCCGCCATGCCCGCCGCGTCGCTGATCAGGCCGTCCACGAGGATCACCTCGGCGCCCGCAATGCGGCTCTCAAGGATGTTGGCAATAGGCGTATCCTTGGGCATGTAGATGAGCGCCTTCATGCCCGCACGCGCAGCATAAGCAGCCATCGCTCCGCCCGCGTTGCCCGCGGTGGGGATGATGACCTTTTCGACACCCAATTCCCTGGCCTTCGAAACCGCAGCGGATAACCCACGCGCCTTGAAGGACCCCGTCGGGTTGCTGCTTTCGTCCTTGACGTATAAATTCGAGAGGCCGAGCATCCCGCCGACGCGCGGCAGACTCAGCAAGGCAGTATCCCCTTCGCCCAGTGTGATCATGTTTTGCGGATCTAGCACGGGCAGCATCTCGTGCCAGCGCCACATCCCCTTGGATCGTTTGTGGACCTCTTCCCGGTCCACGCGGCGGGCCGCCTGCTCCAGGTCATAACGGACGAGGAGCGGCGCCTGACAATCAGGGCAGTAGGTGTGAATCTCGGCAGCGGAATAATGCGTGCCGCAATCGGAACACACCAAATCAATCAGGTAGGATCGAGGCTCGGAGATGGGTTTTGTCTGCATTGCATCAGCCTGCGTGGCCAGCCTTCGGCGAAGGGACAAAGGCCTCCACACGCGCCCACAGTTCGCGGATGTTGATCGGCTTGGACATGTACACGTCGCAACCCGCGGCCAGGGCCTTCTCAGCATCGCCCTTGAGGGCATTGGCGGTAATGGCAATGATGGGCACATAAGATCGGAAGAGCGTCGTGTAGGGAAAGAGTGTAGATCTCGGTGGTC
>CALFXA010000151.1 GCA_937928015.1 uncultured Anaerolineales bacterium
GACCACCGAGATCTACACTCTTTCCCTACACGACGCTCTTCCGATCTGATCAGGAAAATGATGAAGTTCAACCCAAATACGCGCCAGAAATAAGGCAGGCTACCGCTGAACAATTCACCGAACGACAATGTCTCCGCGCCAGCCTCTGCTTGCAGCGTGCCGCGGATCAGGCCGATGCGGCCGATGTTCCCAAGGAAAGCGATCAAGGCAATCAACGCCAGGGTAGCCAAGGCCAGGAGCACAATAACCCACCAATGCTCGGTCATCCAGGAACCAGCCTGACGGAAGGAATGTTCCCATTCGAAGTTAAAAGAGGGAGAGCCGCCGTCCCAATTCCGGTCATGATTTCCGCCTCCGCCGCTTCCACCGCCTCCTCCACGCGAACAACTGGCCAAAATGCCAAAGATCCACAAAACCTTGTACTTCCACGTGATTTTCCAGGCACGGGTCAGTACTTCACCGAAATCGAAGTTCATACGAGACTCCTTCCAAAAATTTGCATGGAAGTTTTTGCCACGCAATCACTTCACTTACGCTATTCCCATTCGATGGTTGCAGGTGGCTTGCTCGTAATATCGTAGACCACACGGTTGATGCCGCTCACTTCATTGACGATGCGGTTGGCCACGCGCGCAAGCAGGTCATGAGGCAGGCGCGCCCAATCGGCGGTCATGAAATCCTCTGTGGTCACCGCGCGGATGGCGGCCGCCTCCTGGTAGGTACGCTGGTCACCCATCACGCCCACCGAGCGCACGGGCAGCAGCACGACGAAGGCCTGCGAGGTCTCTGCGCCCTTGCCGAGGAATCCAGCCTTCGACAATTCTTCGATCAGGATGGCATCCGCCGCCCGCAGACGCGACACCCGCTCGGGCGTCACCTCCCCGAGGCAGCGCACCGTCAGGCCGGGACCCGGGAACGGCTGCCGCCAAACCATGCCTTCCGCCAGCCCGAGCGCCTCCCCGACCGCGCGGACCTCATCCTTGAACAAATAGCGCAGCGGCTCGACCAACTCGAACTGCATGTCCTCGGGTAGTCCGCCCACGTTGTGATGCGACTTGATCTTCTGTGCCTTGCCCCGGTCAGGCGCGGACGATTCGACCACATCGGGGTAAATCGTCCCTTGCACGAGGAAGCGCGGCTGGCCAAGCTGCTTGGCCTGTCCCTCGAAGATGCGGATGAACTTTTCGCCGACGATCTTGCGCTTCTGCTCGGGGTCGGTCACACCATGCAGCGCGGCGAAATACTCGTCGGCTGCGTCCACGGCCACCAGCTCCGCGTGCAGATGTTCGCGGAAGGCGGCCACCACCTGCTCGCCTTCGCCCTGACGCATCAAGCCCGTGTCCACGAAGACCGCCACCAGTTGATCGCCGATGGCCTTGTGTACCAGCGCCGCCGCCACCGACGAATCCACGCCGCCGCTGACTGCCGCCAGCACGCGCTCGTTCCCCACCTGCGCGCGGATGCGCGTCACTGCTTCCTCAATAATGGAAGCAGGCGTCCATTCAGGCTTGGCTCCGCAAATGTCCACTGCAAAATGCTGAAGCAATTGCGCTCCATTGGGCGTGTGATGCACCTCGGGGTGGAATTGCACGCCGAAGTATTTGCGCTGCATGTCGCCCATCGCCGCAAACGGACTGTGATCCGACTTCGCCAGCGCGATGAATCCCTCGGGCATGCGCGTGATGCGGTCGCCATGTGACATCCACACCCTGGAGATCGCATCCAGCATGGTGCCTGGGATCAGGGCCTGAAGCTCGGCGGGACCATACTCCCGCTGGGCTGACGAATCCACCTGCCCGCCCAGGGCGTGAGTCAGGGCCTGCATCCCGTAGCAGATTCCGAGGATAGGCAGTCCAGAGTCCAGGATGAATTTCTGAATATAAGGTGCGCCTTCTTCATATACAGAGCGGGGCCCACCCGACAAAATAAATCCTTTCGGCTGGATGGACATGATCTTTTCCTGTGGCGCATCCCACGGGAACAACTCGCAATAGACCTGCGCCTCGCGCACGCGCCGCGCAATGATCTGCGCATATTGAGAACCGAAATCGAGAATAGCAATGGAGTTCATAAATTAATCCCGTAGGGGCGGGATCATCCCGCCCCTACCGTCGATATCAAATGAAAATGCAACTGCGGGAAATCTTGAAACTCCCCGCCGTTGACGATGAGTCGGTAGGCGGGGAGTTGATATTCCTGAACCAGGCTTTGCACGCTGGCATACAGGTCGGTGAGAAAAGTTGTATCGGCAGGGTCAAGATCAGCCAGACTGGCCACGGACTTTTTCGGCACCAGCAGCACGTGGAATGGGTAGGCGGGTTGCGGGTGACGGAACGCCATCAACGTTTCTGTCTCGCGCAGGCGCTTTACCGGAATCGCAAAACTCATGTGTTCAAACATCCAGCCGATGATGGCCCGAATCCACGGATGCCACAGCCATTTCTTCTTCAACCTGCCGTCCTGCCGTTATGACGGTTCGCCGAATGTGATCTTGCCGTCATCCAGTGAGGTGATGCAGGCCAGCGACTCAACCGGCACGCCCAACGGCTTGAGCGCATCGCGTCCGCCCTCGAAGAGCTTCTCGATCAACGCGCCGATGCCGACGATCTTCGAGCCTGCCGCTTCGGCCAGCCGCACCAATCCAAGGATGGTCGCGCCCGAGGCGAGGAAGTCATCGATAATCAATACCTTCTCGCCGTGGGCCAGATACTCGGGCGAGACGATCAACTCCACCATGCGGCCCTTCGTGTGGGACGGGGCCAGGGTCAGGTAGACCTGGTCGGGCATGGTGACCGGCTTGGTCTTGCGCGCATAGACCACGGGCAGGCCGAGGTGGATGGCGGTCGTCACGGCGGGGGCGATCCCCGAGATCTCGGCGGTCAGCACCTTGGTCGCGCCGAGCGAGGCGAAGCGCTTGGCGAATTCACGTCCGCAGGCGTCCATCAAGAGCGGATCCACCTGATGATTGACGAAGCTGTCTACTTTCAAGATACCGTTGCCGAGAATCTGTCCGTCTTTGAGAATGCGATCTTCCAGTTGCTTCACGCGAGCCTCCTCTGAGTGGGTGAGTTTCGAAGTCTAGACAATTTTACATCGGCACGCGTCAACCTGCCAGAGGTTGGGTCGAATCACTTCCTTAAATTGCAACTCACTTGCAACCCAAATATGACCAGCGCACCATCGTGCGTCGTACGGCTGACTTTAAAATTATGCTATACTGAACATACCTATGCAAACGCAGAATGAATGGCCTCGTTGGGCCGCGTTTCTGAAGCGTTATCATCTTGACCACTTTACCGCCTGGGTGCTTGAAGCAGGAGGGCCTCTTGCCTTGCTTGGCGCCCAGGCCTTATATTTTGGGCGTTCCTTCCTTGGTCATCAACAAGTGGACCTGCTGGCCCGCGCCCTCGAAGACGAGACCGAAGTGCGCGCATTTGCCGCCTTCCTGCATGGACAGTCCAATGGTTGAGTTGTCGGTCATCCTCCTTTCCTTGATTCTGCTGCTGGCGCTGACCTTCCTGCGCCGCAAGTCCCCGCCCCCCACCCTGCGCCCCATCCCCGCGTTGACCCGTCTCTACCGTGCCATTGGCTTAAGCGTGGAAGACGGTTCCCGCCTGCACGTTTCGCTGGGCCGCGGCGGACTCCTCAGCGGGCGCGGTGGCGCATCCCTGGCGGGGCTGGCTATGTTGCGTTATCTCACCGAGCGCACCTCCGCCAGCGACAAGCCGCCAGTTGCCACGGCGGGCGATCCCGCGCTGGCGGTTCTCACCCAGGACACACTCAAGGCGGGCTACGAAGCCGCCAACGCCGAGGACCTATACCAGCCCACCACGGGACGATTAAGCGGTCCGACCCCCTTCTCGTTTGCAGCCGGTGCGATGCCGGTCGTGCGCGATGAGAACGTCTCGGCCAACGTGTTGATGGGTGACTTCGGCCCGGAGATCGCGCTGGTGACCGAAGCCGCCGAACGCAGTGATGTCCCGACCTTGGGCGGCACCGATGACCTCCCCGCGCAGGCGGTCCTGTATGCCGCGGCGCAGGAACCGCTCATCGGCGAGGAACTCTTCGCGGCGGGCGCGTACCTCGGAGCGGGTCCGTCTCATGCCGCCAGCCTGATCGTGCAAGACATCCTGCGCTGGGCATTGATCCTGTTCCTGCTGGGCGGTGCGGCGCTCAAGATGCTGGGGGTGATTTGATGAAGTACGTCTCTGCCTTCTTTGCCATTGCATTCGGCCTGCTCGTGCTGGCTGGATATTTTGTGCCCGTCCTCGAACCATTGCAGGCTCTGCTCATCAGTTGGGCGGGGATCCTGCTGGCTGTGGCGTCGCTGATCGGTGTTTTCAACCTGATCACCGTTCACGGCGAGAAGATCCGCAGCCGCGAGAAGAACAGCGGTTATAGCTCCCTGCTCCTGGTCTCGCTGGTGCTGACCTTCCTCCTCGGCCTGGCGCTGGGACCCTCCCATCCCGTCATGCAGGGCGTGGTCGAGTCGATCATCCTGCCGGTCGAGGCCTCGCTCATGGCCATCCTGAGCGTGACCCTGCTCTACGCGGCCATCCGCTTGTTGCGCCGTCGCGTGGATGTGATGAGCGTGGTCTTCCTGCTGACCGTGCTGGCCGTGCTGGCTTGGTCGCTGGCCTTGCCGCCTTACGGTGAACTTGCCCTGTTCGGGAACACCCTGCGCCCCTGGTTGACTCAGGTGCTGGCCCTGGGCGGTGCGCGTGGAATCCTGATCGGCGTGGCGCTCGGTGCGTTGACCACCGGCCTGCGCATCCTGCTGGCGTTCGACCGTCCGTATGGGGGCAAATAATGGCTGACGTCAAATGCACCATCTGCGGACATGGCAATCCCGCCGATGCTACCTTCTGTGAAAATTGCGGTGCCTCCCTCTCGAAGACGGGCAGTTCGATTCAGCCCGGACAGATATCCCCCGACCATGCGAACTCCGAACTCGAACCGGGCCTGCCCGATTGGTTGAGCGATGTGCGTGGTCAGGGCAATCGGCCCGCGAGCGGTGGCGATGAAATGCCATCGAGCTTCCAGAGCCCACCTTCTGGCACGTCTGCCTCAGACCTGCTGGCGGGCCTGCACTCCCAATCGACTGATGACGAAGAAGAGGTCCCAGATTGGCTGGCGGATATTACCGGCGCGACGAGCGCCAAGAAGAAGGCTCAACCCGCGGCGGGCGAATCCCGCCGCGTGGAATTGGGCGGACCAAGCCAGCCTGCGCCTGCCCCCGAACCTGAACCCAATGACGAGATGCCCTCGTGGCTGTCCAGCCTATCGTCGCAGGGACAGGCAACGGGTCAGGACGATTTGGGCGACTGGCTCCGCAAAGCGGACTCGACCCCGGCCGAGAATCCGCCCGCTGAAACGGGATCCGTTGTCGGGCCGTTCAGCGGATTCGCCGAGCCGTTGACGCCTTCCCCTGCAGAGTCCCAATCCGACTGGTTATCCAGCCTGCAATCTGAAGCGTCCATCTCTGAGGAACCCGCCAAGCCCAACACGGGCTCATTCGGCGATGTGGAACTCCCCGCCTGGCTGAAGGGTGAAGAGCCCGAATCGCCCGCGCCGGCCGCCAGCACAGCCATGCCCGATTGGTTGAAGAGCATGGAGGCTGAGGCCGCCGCGCCCCCGCCGCCGGTTGAGATGCCCACGCCCGTGGACGCCGGCCCGTTCGACTTCAAGGCCCAGGAACCCGAACCTCCGTCCGCCGCCGAGGCGGCTCCGCTTGACTTCGAGATGCCCGATTGGTTGAAGGGCATGGGCCCGTCCGAACCGGCCGAAACGCAGGCGGCCGCTCCCGCTCTTGATACGGCGGATTGGCTCAAGGGACTCGATCAGCCCGAACCTATTACGCCGGCAACGACGCCGACTTCCTCCGATTTCGAGATGCCCGATTGGATGAAAGGCGTGGGGGCATCTGAACCTGCCGAGACGCAGGCCGCTGCCACCCTCGATACGTCGGATTGGCTCAAGGGACTCGATCAGCCTGAACCGGCTACGCCGTCGGCGATGCCGACTTCCTCCGACTTCGAAATGCCCGATTGGATGAAGGGTGTGGGAGCTTCTGAACCTGCCGAAGCGCAGGCCGCTCCCGCGTTCGATGCGCCCGATTGGCTCAAGGGCATGGACCAGCCGTCCGCTCCCGCCCAACCCGAATCCGACTTTGCGATGCCCGATTGGTTGGGTGACGCAAAATCGACGGAACAGCCGTCGGTGGTGGACCCCGCCTCCGCTCCCGAACCCGCTTTCAACGTGGACCTGCCAGACTGGCTCATGGGTGCAGGCGTCAAATCGGACGAACCCGCCAAGGCAGAGATTCCGCCCGCGGCACCGATGGCCGCCGCGGCTGCAACCGTGGCGAGTGCGGCCGCCTTCACAGACCTACCGCTTGAGGATTTGACCCCGGCCGCCGAACTTCCAGACTGGCTCTCGGGCCTGGGCAAGGCTCCTGCCTCCGACACGTCCCGGTTCCCCACTCCTGAGACGGCCATCCCTCAACAGATCCCCGAGGACATGGAAGAGTTGCCGCCCGCTGAGGAACCGATGTCCAGCGGCAGCCTCGACTCGCTCTTCACCGAAATGCCAGACTGGCTCTCGGCCAGCGCAGGCTCTGAGCAATTGCCCCCATCCGAAGAACCCGATACGACCATCTCGCCGGCCAGCCTGCCCTCGTGGGTAAAGGCCATGCGCCCGGTGGAAGCCGCGATGAGCGGACACGCCGTCGAGGCCGATGAGGCGCTGGAGACCGAGGGTCCGCTGGCGGGCCTGCATGGTGTGCTACCCGCTGTGGTCTACGCCGGTGCATCCAGCAAGCCCAAGCCGTTGGCCTTCAAACTCCAGACCGACGACGAACAGCAGACCCAGGCCGCCCTGCTCGAACAGATATTGGCTGCCGAGGCGCGTCCCGAGCCGATGGTCACGCCGGCCCGCATCAGTTCCCAGCGCATCCTGCGGATCGTCATTGCTGTGTTGTTGCTGGCCGTGGTCACTGTCGGGGTCGTGCTGGGCGCACAGATCTTCCCGATGCCGCTGGGCCGCCCCGCCGAGACGATGGCCGCCTTCAATGCAGTGGATGCAGTGATCCCGCCTGACGCGCCGGTGCTGGTGGTCTTCGACTACGAACCCGCCCTGGCTGGTGAAATGGAAGCCGCCGCCGCGCCCCTGCTCGACCACCTACTGGTCAAGCAGCACCCGCGTCTGGCGCTGCTCTCCACCTCGCCGACCGGCGTAGCGCTGGCCGCGCGCATGTTCAGTGGACCACTGGCTGATCTGCCCGGCGTCCGCGCGGTGAACCTGGGCTACCTGCCCGGCGGCCAGACCTCGATCCGCGCCTTCGCCAGCGACCCGACCCGCATGGCGACCTTCCCGTCGGATGTGTCGCTGTTCAACCTGGTCCCGTCACCGGTCTGGCAATCCGAGACCCTGCAGGGCGTGCAGTCCCTGTCAAATTTTGCAGCCATCATCGTCATCACCGACAGCGCCGAGACCGGCCGCACCTGGATCGAACAAGCCGGGCCACGACGCGGGTCCGCGCAATTCCTGGTAGTCTCCAGCGCACAGGCCGCTCCGCTCTTCCAGCCGTACTACGCCTCCGGTCAGATCAACGGCCTGGTGAGCGGATTGTACGACGGCGCCGTGCTCGAACAGAACAACGCCAACCGTCCGGGCCTGTCCCGCCGCTATTGGGACGCCTACAACTTCAGCCTGATCCTGTCGCTGGTCCTGTTGACGGGCGGCGCGTTGTGGAGCCTGGCGGCCGGTCTGCGCGAACGCATGACTGGCAGGAAGGCTGGATAACATGCCCATCAACCTCGACCTCATCACCGGCGCGTTCGCCTTCCTCTTTACCGTGCTGATCTTCAGCTACCTGCTGGGCGACAATCCGCTCTTCCGCATCGGCTCGTACCTCTTCGTCGGCGTGACGGCGGGATATGTGGCGGCGGTCGCCATGTGGCAGGTGGTTTATCCACGCCTGATCTATCCGCTGGTCTACGGCACACAGTCCGATAGATTGCTGGCCTTCTTCCCGCTCCTGCTGGCGCTTTTCCTGTTCTTGAAAATTTCCCCGCGCACCAGCCATCTCGGTTCTCCCGCCATGGCCTACATGGTGGGAGTCAGTGCGGCGGTGACGGTGGGCGGCGCGGTGATCGGCACGATCCTGCCGCAGACCTGGGCCACCATCAACCTGTTCGATATGCAGACCTCCCAGTCCTGGCTGGACGTGATCGAGTCGGCGGGCAACGGCATCATCGTCCTGATTGCGTTGGTCGCCACCTTGAGCTATTTCCACTTCGGTGCACGTCCCACCGCCGACGGGGCCCCACGGCGCTTTGCCCCGGTCGAGTGGCTCGCCTGGGTGGGACGGATCTTCATCGCCGTGACTCTGGGCACGCTGTTTGCGGGCGTCCTGCTGGCTTCGTTGACCGCGCTGATCGAGCGCGTCTCTTCGTTGTATCTATTCATCTCTTCCTTCTTCTAGGCCTATGCCCGTCTCATTGATCGAAGGCGATTCCCTCCTGGCAGTTGACATCGGCGCGGCCACCACGCGCGCGGTGCTCTTCGACGTGGTCGAAGGTCAATACCGTTTCGTGGCCGCGGGCCACGCCCCGTCCACGGCGGAGGCTCCATTCAAGGACGTGAGCGAGGGTGTGCGCAACGCCATCGGCTACTTGCAGAACGTGACCGGGCGCGTCTTCCTCGATACGGACCGCGTGCTGGTCACGCCGTCTCAGCCCAATGGCGCAGGCGTGGATGCCTTCGTGGCGACCCTCTCCGCGGGGCCGACCCTCAGGGCGGTGGTCGTCGGCCTGCTGGCGGACGTGTCTCTCGAATCCGCCCGCCGCCTGACCGAGACCGTCTATGCCCGTGTGGTCGACAGCATCGGCCTGAACGATCCCCGCCGCCCGGATGAAGTCATCGACGGATTGCTGACCCTGCACCCCGACATGGTCGTGGTGACGGGCGGCACCGACGGCGGCGCCTCTCGTTCCCTGCAAAAGATTCTCGAACCCATCGGCCTGGCCAGTTACCTGATGCCGGCCGAAAAGCGCCCGTCCATTTTATTTGCGGGCAACCAGAAGATGGAGACCGAAGTCAAGTCGATGCTGGGAACGCTGGCCTCTTCGTTGCATTTCAGTCCCAACGTGCGCCCCTCGCTCGAAACCGAAGACCTCGAACCTGCCGCGCGCGAACTGGCTCGCTTGTTCGTCAACGTCCGCAAGCGCCAGCTCAAGGGCGTTGACGTGATCGATGCCTGGTCGAGCGGACATATCCTGCCCACCGGTTATGCCACCGGCCGCATGATGCGCTACCTGAGCCGCGTCTATGGTTCGGCCAAGGGCATCCTCAGCGTGGACATCGGCGCATCGGGCACGCTGGTCGCAGCGGGCTTCAAAGGCAAATCCACCCTGGGCGTGTATCCGCAGTTTGGCCTGGGTGAGAACCTGCCCGGCCTGCTCAATCACACCACCCTCGAAAATATCCTGCGCTGGTCGCCGCTCGACATCTCGGTGGGCGTCCTGCGCGACTACCTGTATCAGAAATCCTTGTACCCCTCCACCATCCCCGCCACCCGCGAAGACCAGGCCATTTCGCAGGCCATCGCCCGCGAATGCCTGCACCTGTCGATCCAGGCTGCGCGGCGGGATTTCCCCTCCAATGCCGCGTCCCTGAACTCGCGCCTGCTCCCGTTGTTCGACCCGATCCTGGCGGGTGGCGGCGCCCTGTCCGATTCGCCCACGCCCGGGCAGAGTCTCCTGCTCCTGCTGGACGCGCTCCAGCCCGTCGGCGTGACGACCGTCATCCTCGACCAGAACAACCTGTTGCCCATTCTCGGCGCGGCGGCGGGACGGAATAACCTGCTGCCGGTGCAGGTGCTCGACTCGGGCGCCTTCATGAGCGTGGGCACGGTGGTCTCGCCTGCCGTGCAAGCCGCCTACGGAGCGCAAATCCTGCGCGCCCGTCTGACCTACGAGGATGGCACCGAAGCCCGCTCCGAACTCAAATTTGGCACCATCGAGATTCTGCCCCTGCCCAGCGGACACGGCGGCACACTCACCCTCCAGCCTGCCGGCCATGCAGACGTGGGCTTCGGCCCCGGCCGCAGTGGACAAATCCCCGTCAGCGGCGGCGCTTTGGGCGTGGTCTTCGATGGCCGCGGACGCCCGCTCGACCTGCCGTCCGACCCGGTGCGGCGGCGCGAGCTGATCAAAAAATGGCACTGGACTCTGGGAGGCTAACCATGCAAGCTTCATTGATTCACATCCTGCCTCTCACCACCATCACGCGGGAACGCCTCCTGCCCGTGGCGGGCCGCGTGACCGCTCGTCTCAACCAGAAGGTCAGTCCCACCGACGTGGTGGCCGAAGCGGCCTGGGCGCGCGAACACGTGCTCATCGACGTGGCGGGGGCGCTGCGCCTCTCCATCCCCGCGGCGGACCGTTTGCTGCGCTGCAAGGTAGGTGACAACCTCCCTGCCAGCGCCGAAGTGGCGGTCGGCAGGGGGCTGTTCCCCAAGACGGTCCGCGCTCCCAAAGAAGGCAAGGTGATCGCCGCGGGCGGCGGACAGGTATTACTCGAAACGGGCGAGACCAGCCTGCAACTGCGGGCGGGCCTGCCCGGCAACGTGATCGAAGTGGTGCCCGAGCGCGGCGTGGTCATCAAGACGGTCGGCGCGCTCATCCAGGGTGTGTGGGGTAATGGGCGCATCGAAACCGGCGTAATGGTCAACCTGGCCGAGAAACCCGACGGCGTTCTCACCTCGGCCCGCCTGGACGTGAGCATGCGTGGCAGCATCATCCTCGGTGGCATGTGCAAGGATGCCGAGACCCTGCAGGCCGCCGCCGAGGTGTCGGTGCGCGGGCTGATCCTTTCGAGCCTGTTTCCGTCGCTCCTGCCGCTGGCGAGCAAGATGCGTTTCCCCATCATGGTCACCGACGGCTTCGGCAGCCTGCCGATGAACTCGGCGGCCTACCGCCTGTTGAGTACCAACGCCAAACGCGAGGTCACGCTCAACGCCGAGCCGTACGACCGTTACACGGGCGCGCGCCCCGAGGTCATCATCCCGTTGCCGGTCACCACCGAACCCGCCTCTCCCCAGGATGCGGAAGAGTTTGCTGCGGGCCAGACCGTGCGAATGCGCCGTCCGCCCTCGGTGGGCGCAATCGGAACGCTCATCACCCTGCGCCCCGGCCTGACCCTGCTCCCCAGCGGGTTGCGTGCCCCGGCCGCAGACGTCAAAATGGAAACCGGCGAGACGGTCATCGTACCTCTCGTAAATTTGGAAGTTGTGGGATAATTGACCTTGGACTTGTGGACCCAATCATCCGCAAGGTCAACGAACAAGAGGAGAGTGATCCATGTACGAAGGCGATGAAACCAATTTCGATGCCACCCCCCCGGAAGAAAATAATAACCGCACGTTCCTGATCGTGGCTGGCGTGCTTGGCGCGATTGTTTTGCTGTCCATCGGATGTCTGGCGGTCTATGCCCTGGTCGTGTTACCACGTCAGCAGACGACAGCCCGCGCCAATCTCGACGCCCAATCGACCCAGTCCGCTGCGATGGCCATGGCCCTGACGGCCACCTTCGAGTCCTCGATCATTCCGACCACGACTATGACCCAGTTGCCCAGCCCGACCCCGGTGCTGGCCCAGGTCGAGCCGAGCGCCACTCCGCTGCCTCCCACCGAGAATCCCGCCACCGCTACCGTGGCCGTGGCCCTCACCCAGGTGGCAGGCGCCGCCCAGAACCCGGTCACGCCCCCGGCTGCGGGAAATATGCCCAAGAGCGGCATCGCAGACGAGTATGGGATTCCCGGGCTGGTGGTCGCCACCCTGATCCTGGTCGTTGTCATCGTCGTTGCCCGCCGCATGCGAACCTCACCCGTCCGAAACCGTTAGGCGCTCGCGGCTGCCGAAAGCCCCAACACATTCACGGGACAGCAGTCACCTGCTGTCCCGTTCGTTTGACAGAGAGAGCCAGAGATGCACATCCGTCAAATCTTTAAAGAACACGAGACCACCTTTAGTTTTGAATTCTTTCCGCCGCGCACGCCCGAATCGGCGGAGACCCTGCGGCAGACCATCGAACAACTGACGCCGTTGATGCCCTCCTACGTCAGCGTGACCTATGGCGCGGGCGGTTCCACCCGTCAGTTGACGCACGGCCTGGTCACGCGCATCCAGCAGGAGGCCGACCTGACCGTCGTCTCGCACCTGACCTGTGTCGGTTCGACCATCCCCGAGATTCACGCCATCCTCGAAACCTACCTAGCCAACGGCATCCACAACATCATGGCCCTGCGCGGCGATCCCCCGCGTGGAAGCGGTCCCTTCGTGCCGATGGAGGATGGTTTCAAGAACGCCACCGAGTTGGTGGCTTATATCAAGAAGAACTTTCCGCGCTTTGGCATCGGCGTGGCGGGTTATCCCGAGGGACATCCCGAAACGCCCAACCGCCTGAAGGAGATGGATTATCTCAAGGCCAAAGTGGACGCGGGCGCGGATTTCATCTGTACCCAGTTATTCTTCGACAATCATATGTTCTTCGACTTTTGCGAGCGCTGCGAATTGGCAGGGATCAAGGTGCCCGTATTGGCGGGGGTGATGCCCATTACCAGCCGCAAGTCCATGCAGCGCATGGCCGAACTCTCGGGCGGATCAGTCTTCCCCGCCAAGTTGCTGCGCGCCCTGGCCCGCGCCGAGAACGATGACTACGCCGAGAAGGTCGGCATCCATTGGGCCACCGCCCAGGCGCTCGACCTGCTCGATAACAATGTGAAGGGTATCCACTTCTATACGCTCAATCAATCCAAGGCCACCATGCAGATCTATGAGTGGTTGGGGGTGAGTTCGTCCAATGCGTTGCGATAAATAAAAAGGACGGTCACAGAAACGTGACCGTCCTTTTTTGCCAGATGCCGCAGAAGCTTTCGGATCGCGGACTTCGGTCCGTAAGTTCATTGGTAAGCATTAAACACTGTTTCGTGTGGTAATACAGCCCTAGCCTGTACTATGTATTTTTTGCCATCCTGGATAAAAAAATCACTCTGTGAGTTTATTAAGAAAATAAAGATTTCTTTGGCCATGTCTCCTTCAATATACATGATCGATTCGGGGGTGACATAGGCGAATTTTCTCGGAGCAGGATATACCAAAGGCGGAAAACGCTTATCCCACGGCGTTACGATCGCGGATGTTTCATCGCTGTTAGGATTTACTGGCTGGATTGATAATAAAATACGGTCAGGATAATCCGGGGTCAAGCCAGCCGGCTCATACTCACCCAGGTATTCGAGAATCTTCTGCATCTTTGGAATCACAAACTGTATATCGGGGTCGTAAACACAAAGGCGTCTCGACTTTTTGGCATTTACCAGAATGCAATGCATGGTGCCATCAGTACTTGGTTGATAATTATTTCCGTAATCGTATAATTTATCTGTCGGGTCATGTTTTTGATTGGACTCGATCGAGAAGAAGTCCAGATCATCCAACTTGGATAGAAAACTTTTAATCTCGTCCTTCGATAAAATCTTTTGACCTCCGTTGGTGAGCATCTGCCCGTCATCATACAAAATAATAGTTGGTATCACAGGAGGTTCAGTATAGAAGATGTCGAAAAGCGAATGTTCTCCCGCTATGTAATACTCAAAAATAACTTTTTTGGTGGGGTAGGGAGGGAATGGAGTAAAAGTTGGGGTGGGAGGAGCTAGTGTCGGCGGGGTCGGAGATTTCTCGATGCGAAGCTGCGAGTGTTGTTCCGCGTCACCTTGCGATTTTGGAGAGGTTGGAGTGGGACTCGGTCCTGCCGTAATGGATGGAGACTCTGTGGGTGCGCTTTGCAGCCCGTGACAGGCTGCCAGGAGAATGCAAACTGCGATTGAAAGTAGGAAAGTTTTCTTCATAAAGAACCACCCGTCGTTATGACCAGCAAAATAGTACGGGGTGCGGATTTTAGTCCGCACCCCGTTTTTGTCTTATACCACGCTCTCAGCCACCTTGCGGCCATAGCCCATCAAGGCCTTGACCATCTCGGGCGTGCGGCCCTCGGCGTAGACGCGCAATACGGGCTCGGTGCCCGAAGGGCGGATCAGCAGCCACGAGTCGTCTGCCAGGATGTACTTAACGCCGTCGCGCTGGCTGATCTCGTCCACCTTCTGGCCGCCGATCTCGGCTGGCGCCTGCTTGGTGAGGAAGCCCGTCATCTCGGCCTTGGCCACGGGACGGCTCAGGCGCAGGTCCACGCGCTCGTAGTGGGCGGGACCGACATCCTCAAGCAGATCGTCCACCAACTCCACCAGCGACTTCTTCGACTCAGCGATCATCTCCACCAGCAGCAGGCCCATGATGGGACCGTCGCCCTCGGGGATATGTCCCTTGAACGAGATGCCGCCCGATTCCTCGCCGCCGATCAACACGTCTTCCTGCATCATGTAGTCAGCGATGTGGTTGAAGCCGACGGGGGTCTCATATAACTTCATGCCGTAGCGTTTGGCCAGACGGTCGATCATGCGTGTGGTCGAGACCGTGCGCACCACCGCGCCGCTCATGCCGCGCTTCTCGACCAGGTAGCGCAGCGAGAGCGCCATGATCTTGTGTGGATCCACGAACTGACCGCGCTCGTCCATCGCGCCGATGCGGTCCGCGTCGCCGTCTGTCACCACGCCGAAGTTGCCCATGCCCGAGCTGACGGCGGAAGCCAGCGCGCCCAGGTATTTGGCGATTGGCTCGGGATGCACGCCGCCGAAGCCGGGATTCATCTCGCCGCGGATCTCGGCGATCTCGCAACCCGTGCCTTGTAGGAAGGACTTGATCACGCCGCGGCCCGAGCCGTACATGGCGTCCACCACGAAGCGTTGCGGGTTCTCGGCGATGATGTCGGTGCGGATGAGGGTCCGCAGGTGATCGAAGTAGGCGTTGAGCGGATTGAACTTCTGGATCAAGCCCGCATCGCGTGCCTTGACGTAGTCCATCAGGTTGGGACCGCGCGCTTGTTCCTCGTTGTCGTTGATGTAAATCTCCACGCGGCGGCATTGCTCGGGCAGAGCCGACCCGCCGAACGCGCCCTTCAACTTGACGCCGTTATAGCGCGGCGCGTTGTGCGAGGCGGTGATCATCACCCCCGTTTTTTTTTTCAAGCAGAAGACGGCATACGAGATGGCGGGCGTGGGCGCATCCGACTGGCTCAACAGCACCTTGAATCCATTGGCGGCCAGCACGCGTCCCACCTCACCCGCGAAGCGGTCCGAGAGGAAACGCGTGTCGAAGCCGATCACGACCTTATTCGAGTCGGTGTCGTCATTTTTGTTCCAGTATTCGGAGGCCACCGCATCGGCGATGGCCTGCGCCACCATGCGCAGATTGTCGAAGGTGAAACTATCCGAGATGACGGCTCGCCAGCCGTCGGTTCCAAAATGAATGGGCATGCATCCTCCTGGGATTATTTGATAATAAGACTTCGGGGTCCATCCGCAATTCAATAACGTTGCGGAAAAGACTCCGAAGTCTGGGATGGGCTAAGGGGCGGGGGTGACTTCGAGGGTTTCGCTCGGGGTGGGAGTCTCGGTTTCGGTCGGCTCCCAGTTCGGGACAGGCGTGGCCGTCGTCAGCACCGATTGCAGAATCCAGCCTTCCAGTTGGCGGCCGTTCTTGGTGGCGATGACGTGCGCCCACGTCACGCCGCTGACGTCCTGCACGTCGGGCAGCACTTGCACCAGCGAGCCGTTGTCGAGCGTGGCGATGTATGTGCCGTTCGGACTCTTGCGCAGGTTCACGCCGCCGCCGGAATCGGAGCTGATCTTGGCGTACACGGGCGTGGGTTCGATGGTCAACGTGGGAGTGAGTGTCTCGGTCGGGGGCAGGGTCACTTCGATGGTCAGCGCCACCGGGCTCGGGGTGGCGGTTTGCACGCGCGGAGTCAGGGTCGGCTTGGGGGTCGAAGAAGTCGAGGCCTTGGTGGCTGGGACGACGACCTGGAACGTGGCGGTGAGCGTCGCGGACTGAGTCTGCGTGGGGGCGGGAGCTACCGCCTTGGGTCTGGACCCGAGGCCTGGTACCAGCAAAAAGAGGATGGACAACCCGAGCACGACCACCGCGCCCCCGCTCGTCATCCAGCCCGTGCGCGACGGACGGAAGCGGAAACCCACGAAGGTCAACATGCCCAGCAGGGTGGCCAGCGCTACGTTCACCACGAAGACCCATGCGGCCTTAGGCCACAGGCCTTCCACACCGCTGCCCAGGCCGAAGCCCGCCACGCTGACGGGGGCCAGGAAGAAGTACGCCACCAGCACGCTCGGCAGGAAGGGCTTGTCCTCCGAGCGCACGAAGGAGACCACCAACAGGATCGCACCCAACGCCAGCACGGGCAGGCTGTGCGGCCATAACGCGCCGTTCAGGAAGGCATTGGTGAGCGTCAACGGCAGGAAGGGGCGGGCGGCCAGGCCCGACATCAATCCGCTCAGGAAAACCAGGATCACGCCAATCGACAGGGCCACCGCCGTCTCGATGAAGAATCGCACCGAGCCGGTGATGAGCGCCAGCGTCATCCCCACCCAGGGAGTCATCAAGGGGGCCAGCAGGATGCCCAGCAACAGGACGGCGGGCGAGTCGAGCAGGTAGCCCAATCCCATCACCGCGCCGCTCAACACGGCAAAGACGAAGAACTCATAGGTGGGATAGGCGCGTTTGGCCAGGGAGGCCATCACCTCGGCGCGGCCTTCTGCGTCGGGGATCAATTGCGCGCGGCGGGCGCGGCGTCGGCGGGCGGCCGAATCCGGCATGGGTGTCGGCTGAGGGTCAGTGGGGAGGATGGGCGGTTCGTTAAGGGTCATGTTCGGAGGGTGGCAAGAATACGCAAAGGTTTTTCCAGAAGTTCGAGCGCGGCGAAAATATCGGGGACCACGATGTCGGCGGCCAGCAGGGTTTCCACGGCCACGCCCTCGCGCGACATCACGCAGATGCCGAGGGCGGCTTCCTTGAGCATGGCCGCGTCGTTCGCGCCCTGCCCGATGGTTGCCACGGTATCGGCGCCGAGTCGGCGCACGAAATCCGCTTTTTGCGCGGATTCGTTCCCAGGCTGGAGCCGTTCGGCGGTGACGCCCAACTGCTGGTTGATGATGGCCTGGCGTCCATGCGTGTCGGCGGTGATCAGGTGCAGGGTCACACGGTCGCGCAATGCGGAGAGACGCTTGGCGAGGCCGTCGGGCAGTTGACCATCCAGGGCCAGGGTGCCGTTCACGTCGGTCACTACGTGTTGGATACGCAGCTCGCCTCGCCCGGGAATCGTCAGTTCGATCATCCGCCCATTATACCCGTATGGGTGCGCCGCGAGGCGGGGGAAGGGCAAATCGCCCTGCATGATATAATGAAGCGTACGCCGACTTTATCGTCGGGGTGGTTATTATCGGAGAACCATGCTGTCCACACGAACCCCTATTCCTGATACACAAGTCCATCCTACTCCCCCGCCGCTGATCGAAATCTCGGGCACCCATCGCGAGATGGGACGCCAGATTGGCGAGGCCCGCCGCGAACAGATCCAGCACAGCGTGGAGAATGCGCGTGAGTTGATCGCCCAATCTTATTCCCAGTTGGAACTGACCTGGGACGGCGCGCAGATCCAGGCCCGCAAGTACCTGCCCTTTGCCGAGGAGCGTTATTCGCAATACGTGGATGAATTGCGCGGCATTGCCGAGGGTGCCCATGTCAACTTCGACGAGGTCATCACGCTCAACACCATGGAAGCCGTGACGACGGATGCCCTGCATCTTACGCGCTGTACCAGCTTTGCCGTCAATGAGGAATTCACCGCCGATGGTCACGTCCTGGCGGCCCACAACGAGGATTGGGTCCCCGAGGACGAGGACGATGTCTATGTCGTCTCTGCCCGCCCGAACGAGGAACCGCCCTACCTGGCTATGACTTACGGCGGGCTGCTGCCCAATGTGGGGTTCAACGCTTATGGTATTGCGCAACTGATCGATTCGGTCTACCCGACCGACTCGCGCATCGGCATTCCGCGGCTGGTGGTGGCGCGCGCCATCCTGTCTGCGCGGCGCATCTCGGGCGCCATTGGACGGGCGCTCATCCCGCACCGTGCAGCGGGCTACAATCACCTGCTGGTGCACGAGAGCGGCGAGATGTATTCGCTCGAAGTCTCGGCGCGCCGATTCGAGATTCTGCACGGCACCGACGGGTATATGGTCCACACCAACCATTACCTGACGCCGCACATGAAGGAGGTCGAAAACGATCCAGAGGAGTTGATCTCCTCGCGCGTGCGTTACTTCCGTGCGTTGCGTCTGTTGCGCCAGAGCCAGTCCCACTCGATCAAGACGCTTCAGTCCATTCAGAAGGACCACGTCAACATCCCCAACTCGATCTGCAATCACAATATTTCGGGAATCGATCCGCTCGACAGGGAGAAGACCATTTGCGCGCTGGTGATCGACCTCACGGCGCGCGAGATGCACATCACCTGGGGCAATCCCTGCCAGAATACGTACCACACCTATCACCTGGATGCGTAACGCAGGGCGGCCGTAGGCCGCCCTGTGAAGTCCCGTGACCCAGATGCAAATCTACTTCACGCCAGCCTCAATCGGTTACCTGACTCAACTTATCTTGAGTCTGGGAATCACCCTGTATCTGCTCTCTCGTGCCCGCGGGGGAAGCACGCAGACCCGTCTGCTGGCGGCCTTTTTTGCCTCGGCCACGATTTTTGTCGGTTTGTTGTTCTTCGATGCGGCTTCCCTGCCGGGGCCGCGCCTGTATGCGGTTTCTCTTGAAAACACCGTGCTGGGGGTGGCACTGGTCTTCCTGCTTCAGTTCATCTATCGTTACCCCGAACAGTTTCCCGCCCGTCGTTGGGGGTCGTTACTGGCGTTCAGCCTGAGTGCAGCTTATACACTTTACGAGTTACAGTATGCCATCTATCGGTATGGCCTGCTCCTGAAGTACGATACGGTGGAATTCCGTCCGCCCATTGCTGATTATGCCCTGGCGGCCATGTTTGCCTGGGTGCTGGCGGCCTTCCTGCTCCAGACGGTGGCCGCCGACCCTCGGCCGGTTGCATGGTGGCATAAACTCTGGAAGCCGCAGAGTACGGGTGCGCGCAGCACACGCCTGTTTGCATTGATCTTTCTACCGCTTTTCATGCTGGCTATCGTTAACATCTTACTGACAGAGTCGATAATCTCCGCTTCTACATACAGTGCGTCGCTGTCGTTGGGGATTCTGGTCACGCTCTTTCTATTTGCCAGCGCCTATTTGAATTTCCTGCCGGAGTCGACCTCCTTCCTGGAGAAGTTGTCTGGTGGAACACTGACCTTGTTGTTGATGGTGCTTGGACTGGCAGGTTGGGTGATTTCGCCAGCCGCCATTGCCGCCTATCAACCTGCGCTGACCGATCACCAGACCCTGCGTTACACGCCCAATACCCAGGGCGGATACGATGTAGCGGTGGTTCCGTTTTATTTTGAGACCGACCTGGGCGAGAGAGTGGACGTCACTTCGTTCGGGAATGGTCGCAACCACATGCTGGGTTTCGTATTCCCTTTCTATGGAAAAAACTATCAGCAGGTTTCCGTCACCAGTGTAGGCGTCATCAGCATGGGGCGGGAGCTACAACATTCCAACTTGCAGTATGAATATGGCAGGTTCCCAGGCATTTTTGCCCTGCTGGTGGACTTGGATCCTGCGGCGGGCGGCGGTGTGTATACCCGTGTGGATGGAGACCGCCTGATCGTCACCTGGGATCACCTGCCTGCGGAGAGCCATCCCGATGCCGTGTTCACCTTCCAGACCGTGCTGCGCAGCGATGGCAGTTTCGATGTGACCTATAACGGCCTGCCCGCCCCAATCCCCTTTGATCCCGATGCAGATGCCTCCGCCAATCCCTGGTTGCGTGGTGTGACGCCTGGTCTGTCCACGCCGGTGGAGCAGGTATCCGATCTCTCGGCTTCGATCCAAAGCGGACCGAACGGTGTGGTGCAAGATTTCTACCAGGACTTCCGCATTCACCTGGACCGCTTTGCCCGTCCGCTGGCCTGGTTGGTGTTGGTGAGCAGCCTGCTTCTGTTGGTGATACTGCCGTTGACGGTCTACTCCAGTATCGTCAGTCCGTTGCGCGAATTGCTGGATGGAGCCGCAAAAGTGGAAGTCGGCGATTTGAATGTGGAGATGCCGATCCGCTTCAATGACGAGATCGGTTCGTTGACCCATTCCTTTAATTCAATGGTGTTGCATTTGCGCTCGCTGGTGGTCATGCTCGAAGATCGCGTGGCCGAGCGGACGCGTGAATTACAGGCGGCCAATGAACGCCTGTTGATCGAGATCGATGAACGGGCGGCGGCCGAGGCGCAGATCATCCAGCAGCAACGGGACCTGGCCGTCGTCGAGGAACGGGAACAATTGGGTCGAGACCTGCACGATGGTTTCGGTCAGGTGATCGGCTTTGTCAACGTGCAGGCGCAGGCGGCGCAAGCCTTCCTCGAACGGAACCAGGTGCCGGCAGCGCAGGAAAACCTCGATCGCATCGTGCACGCGGCTCAGGATGCGCACATCGACTTGCGTCATTACATCCTGGGGTTGCGCGATCCGGCCAAGCCGCAACAGAGCTTTTACGGGGTCTTACAGGAGTCTCTGCGCGTCTTCAGTCAGGCGTGGAATATCGAGACCGTCTTCAGCCCGTCCCAAAACACCCTTCCCCTTTTGCCCGAGACGGTCGAAGACCAGCTTTTGCACATCATCCAGGAGGCGCTGGTCAATGTTCGCAAACATGCCGCAGCCCGGCGTGTGGAGGTGTTGATCACCTCGCTATCCAACGAGATCGTCTTCATTGTCAGTGATGACGGGCGCGGTTTTGATCCGCAGAATGCGCCCGGGGCAGGTGAGAAACGCTTCGGGTTGAGTATCATGCGCGAGCGCGCCGAGCAGATGGGCGGGCGGCTGGAAATCCGCTCGGCGGCGGGGCAGGGCACGCGGGTGTTGATCCACGTCCCGCGCGTATTACCGTCTTCGGTGGATTCAAAGGATATCCGCGGGCTGCGGGTTCTGCTGGTGGACAATTCGCCGCTCTTTCTGGAAGGGATGCAGAACCTGCTCAACGCGCGCGGCCTGGCTGTGATCGGACGGGCGCACAATGGCGTAGAGGCCCTCGAACTGGTGAGGAATCTACGCCCGGATATGGTCATCATGGATGTGCACATGTCCGTCTCCAACGGCATCGAGGTCACGCGCCTGGTCAGGAGCGAATTCCCCGGGACGCGGGTGGTGGTGACGACGGACTCTGAAGAGGACGACGACCTGTTGGATGCCCTGCGTCACGGTGCGGACGGCTATTTGTTGAAGAATCTGGAAGCCAACCAGCTCTTTGCACGGCTGGCTTCGGTGGTGCGCGGCGAATCGCAGATGGCCCCCGAGATCACCACCCGCATGTTGGCCGAGTTCAATCGCCCGGCCTATGCACCGCGCCCGGCCTCCTTCCGTGCCGAGTCGGTCCCCCAGGAATTGACCATCCGCCAGTGGGAGGTGCTGCGGCTGGTGGCGCGCGGCCTGACCTATAAGGAGGTGGGCGCTCAATTGAGCCTCACCGAACGGGCCATCAAATACCACATGGCGCAGATCTCCGAGCGCCTAAACCTGAAAAACCGCGAACAGATCATTGCCTACGTACGTCAGTTCCAGGATGATCGCCGCCGACGCGGTCCGTCGGCCAACCTGGGTGACTGATTCGCACCCAAAATTACATTTTTTGCTTGTTTTTGGCCCTGCAGAGGTGAAAAAGCCTCTTGCAGGGCCTTTTTGTGTGACTTTCATAAATGTCGAATGACTGTACTTTGACTGTACCTGTTTTTTCCCTCAAGTACAGTGACAGACAGGAGGCATCTGACTACCATTACGGCCAGATACGAGCCATCATGGAAACTACTACTGTCCATAAAATCCTTCTGTATGGAAACTCCATCCTGATCGCCAGGCTGACTTCGAAACTTCAATTGCAACCGGGCTGGGAAGTTTCCCGTGTCGATGGCGACGAGTCACCGGAGAACCTGGACGAGGTCGAGTTCATTGTGGCCGACCTGCGCGACGCGCGGACCCCGCGGCTGCTCCCCCGCCTGGCAAAGACCTCCGCTGCCGCCCTGATCGGCCTGGATGCCCTGACCAACACAGTCACCCTGCTGGCGGGCCAGGAACCGCAATCGCCCACCACACAAGGGATGCTGTCCCTGCTGCGAGAGTCGATGTAAGCCCTGCATTATTTCTGTTTTTTTTTACAGGAACCCTTTCATAAAAATCATTCGTCAAAGGAGAGCACCCGAAAAAAATATCCGCTCACTTTCCACTGCTCGAAGAAAACTTCGTCACGAATCTTTTTTCAAGGAGAATACAGTATGAAAAAATTCAGTTCGGCCATCGGGCTTGCCCTCGTTGCGGCCCTACTTGTTGTCACAGTTGCCTTCGCGATGTTCAACAACGGCAACTTCGAAACTGGTGATTTCACCGGCTGGGACAAGGATGCCACTTACCTGAACGGCGGTATCCTCGTCGGCCCTCCGCCTTCCTATGTTCCCGTCCTCGCCTCTTCTGTGGGCGGCTCGGTCGTCGATAACACTTTCATTGTCGATGCGGCCTGGTTGAACACCAATTTCGGGGCTGGTAATACCTGCGACCCGTACTCCAACGGCGAAATCTGTTTACCGTATGGGGGCAGTAACTCGGCCGTGGTCAACTACCTGGGCTCGATGAACAACTTCAACAACAACATGAACAAGCTCAGCCAGTCAGGCCTGGTGGGAGTTGGCGATGTGGGCACCGATGGCAATTACCACATCTTCTTCGCATACGCACCCGTGTTGGATAAGGGCACCCACCCTGCCTCAGATCAGCCTTTCATGCATGTCAAGCTGATTCGCGTGCGTTCCGGCTCCCCGGATAAGGTGCTCTTCGATAAGTTCTCTTATCCCGATGATGGCAACCCCAACTGGAAGATCAGCCCAATCAAGAGTAGTGTCAAGTACATGCCCTGGCAGGTGTATGACCTGACCTATGCTCCCGCCGAACTCGGCCCAGGCGACTCCCTCACCCTCGAGGTCGTTGCTGCAGGTTGTGTCTATACCCAGGGTGCTCACTGGGGCTACGTATATGTGGATGAATTCGGCCCGACCGCTCCTCCCACCAACACCGCCCCTTCGATCACCTCAATCTCTCCCTCCTCCGGCCCGGTCCAAGGCGGCACGCTCGTGACCATCACCGGCTCCAACTTCACCAGCGCGACGGCTGTCCAGATCGACACCACTACCTACACAACTGGCAACTTCACCGTCGTCGATGACAATACAATCACCGTCGTCACACAGCAGCACACGGCTGGTACTGTTGATGTTTCGGTCACGAACACGAACGGTACGGCGGCATTCCCCGGCAGCTTTACCTTTGTGGGCCCGTCTATCACGAATATCGCTCCGAATTCCGGCCCGGTGGCTGGTGGCACATCGGTGGTCATCACCGGCACCGGCTTCACTGGCGCGACTGGCATCACCTTCGGCGGCACGACTGCCTCCTGTACAGTCGACTCCGACACGCAGATTACCTGCACGGCCCCATCCCACACTGCCGGCACAGTGGATGTCGTTGTGACGGTACCCGGCGGCTCGGATACCTCCGTTGGCGGTTTCACCTATTTGAACCCGACTATCACAAACCTCGCTCCGAATTCCGGCCCGGTGGCTGGTGGTACATCGGTAGTCATCACCGGCACCGGCTTCACCGGCGCGACTGGCGTCACCTTCGGCGGATCGACTGCCTCCTGCACGGTCGACTCTGACACGCAAATCACCTGCACCAGCCCGGCTCACGCTGCCGGTGCGGTGGATGTCGTTGTGACAGTACCCGGCGGCTCGGCTACCTCCGTTGGCGGCTTCACCTACATCGCCACGTCTATCACGGGCATGAATCCCACTTCTGGTCCGACTTCTGGCGGCACGACCGTGGTCATCACCGGCACCGGTTTCACCGGCGCGACCGGCTTTACCTTCGGTGGCACGAACGCCTCCTGCACGGTCGACTCTGACACGCAAATCACCTGCACCAGCCCGGCTCACACCGCCGGCGCAGTGGATGTCGTTGTGACGGTACCCGGTGGCTCGGCTACCTCGGCCGGCGGCTTCACCTATATCCCCGCCACGCTCACAGTGGCTGGCAGCGGCGCCGCCACGATCAAGCCCGGCGATCCGTATGTGTATACTTTCAACTACACAACTTCGCCCACCCCGTTCAATGCCCAGATCAAGTTCACCCTGCCTGGTCATACCACCTTCGTCTCCAACACCGGCGGGTTCACCTGCGCGGCAGCGGCCGGCGTAGTGACCTGCGACCTTGGCGCCATCACTTCCAATGGTTCCTTCACCGTCACGGTTCAGGTGGATAAGCTCAAGAAGATCAACACTCCGCTGACCCTCGACACCACGGCTTACTCGATCAGTGACAACGGCGACGGGCTCGTCAATGGTTCTGCTACCGTAACCGCCAACACCATCACTCCCTTTGCAGATCTGCCTGCTGGTCACTGGGCGCTGGATTACGTCCAGTCGATCTGGGCCTACGGCATCACTGGCGGCTGTGTCAATTCACCGTTGACCTACTGCCCGACCTCCCTGATCACCCGTGAGCAAATGGCTGTCTACATCGAACGCGCTGTACATGGCGGCAACTTCAACCCCGGCACCCCGGCCCTGACCTTCACAGATACCGCTACCAGCTACGCCAAGTACTTCATTGAGGCGCTCAGGGCGGATGGAATTACTGGTGGTTGTAATCCTGGTAGCACGCAGTTCTGCCCAGGTATGGCGATCACTCGCGCTCAGGTGGCAGTCTTCCTCCTGCGTGGACGCTCTGGTTCGGCTTACATCCCGCCCACGGCGACTGGTACTGTCTGGCTTGATGTCCCGTCCACTTACTGGGCCGCGGCCTGGGCTGAGGAATTGGGTAATGCCCACATCTCCAATGGCTGTGGCGCTGGCAGGTACTGCCCCGAGGGCTCAATCAACCGTGCTGAGATGGCTGTGCTTGTTCAACGTACCTTCAACCTGACTATGCCGACTCCTTAATCTTCACACTCACATCGTAAAAAAAGAACGCACCCATCATGGGTGCGTTCTTTTTTGGTCTTGTAGCACCTGTTTTTACCGTAGACAGGCGGATGGGATTGTACTAACATTAGCTAGATTTTTTTGAAGCAGATAAGTTGTCTACTCATATAGGGGATCGTCCATAACGTTTCATTTCTCTGCCCCCATTATTTCATTTTTGCAGAGACCTTCATAAAGACTCCGCTCAAGGAGGTCGCCTCAAAATACGATATTTCTCTCTCACAAGTTCATTTTCGATTTTGATTCTTTTCTTTTTAGGAGATTTCAAAAAGATGAAAAAGCTAGGCCTTGCGACCGTCATTGCAATTTTGGGGGCCCTGCTTATTGTCACCGTGGCTTGGGCGGCATTTACCAACGGCGACTTTGAAACCGGTGACTTCACCGGCTGGACGATCACCACCTTCCTCAATAATGGATATACTCAACCGCCGGGCTCGGGGGGAACGGACCTGAGCGCAGTCGTCGGCGGACCGGCAGTGGCTCCCTTGAGTATTTCAGATCCCAACACCAATGACGTCGTCAAATACCCTGCATTTGGGCATTACTCGGCGCGTGTGAACAGCGAGTTGTCCTATTACGACGGCGGCTATCCCGCGAATGCCAATACTATTTCTCAAACCACCACCGCCGTAATCGATCCGCTGGATGGCAACTCGCACGTCCGCTTCACGTATGCGGCGGTCATGGTCAACCCGGCCTTCCCTCACACGGATGAAGAGAAGCCGTACTTCCGCGTTAAGGCAACCAACCTTAGCAAGGGCAACGACGTCATCTACGACTTCTCATCCTATGTAGGCGAGCCGGGCAAGAACTGGCAGACAGGTCCGGCCTTCGGCACCATTGCGGGTGATGTCTGGCAGTATCTCGATTGGACCTACGTTGATTTGGCCTCTTCGGCCCTGCATCCTGTGGATGCCGGCGACTCGATCCTGCTCGAAATCACTGCTGCGGGTTGTCAGCCCACCGGCCATCCTGGCTATGTGTACGTAGATGAATTCACCGATGGCGACATCCTCGGCCCGAGCATTCTCGCCACTGGCCCCGCCACCGGTGTTTCGGGTGGACCCATCACCTACACCTACATCTATAAAAATGGCACGGGCCTCGCCATCGACCCGCACATTGTGATCTATCCGCCTGCCAATGTGACCTTCACCACTCTAGGTGACTCGACTCACTGCAGCGGCTTGAACCCGGTTACCTGCGATTACACGGGCGTGGCGGCCGGCAGTACGGGGAGTTTCACCGTCAGCGGGACCATCGGTTCGGTCCCGGCAGGGACGCTAATTGCGCATGGCGATTATTCGATCTCCGTCACCAACTTCCCGACCATGAGCGGCCCGACTGTCTTCACGCAAATCCCCGTTGCCAACCTGGGTCTGTCTGCCAGCGGTGCGGCCACCGTCAAACCCGGTGACCAGTACACCTACACCTTCAATTACACCACGGATGCACCCATTACCAACGCGCAGGTGTCCTTCACTCTACCCGGTCACACCACCTTTGTTTCCAATACCGGCGGATATACCTGCACGCCAGCGGCCAGTCTGGTGACCTGCGATCTGGGAGCGGTTTCGGCCAACGGTTCTTTCAACGTCACAGTGCAAGTGGACAAACTGAAGAAGATCAATACCCCTTTGACCCTCAATGCTGCGGCTTACGCAATCAATGCGACTGGGGCGATTACGACCAATGGCTCCACCACGGTGACCGCCAATACCATCACTCCCTTTGCGGATGTGCCCTACGGCCACGTGATGCTGGATTACATCCAATCGATCTGGGCCTATGGCATTACCGGCGGTTGCATCAATTCCCCGCTGACCTATTGCCCTGATATTGCCATTACTCGTGCGGAAATGGCCGTTTACATCGAACGCGGCGTGCATGGCGGCAGCTTCAACCCTGGCACCCCAACCTTGACCTACACTGATACCTCCAGCAACTTTGCCCGCTATTTCATTGAGGCGCTCAAGGCCGACGGCATCACAGGAGGCTGCGGGGGCACAGAATACTGTCCGAACTACTCGATTACCCGCGCCCAATCGGCAGTCTTCCTGCTGCGTGGACGGTACGGGTCTGCGTATGTCCCGCCCGATCCGACTGGCACCGTCTGGGTGGATGTACCCACCACCCATTGGGCGGCTCGTTGGGCGGAAGGACTTGGGACTGACCACATCTCGGTGGGATGCGGGGGTGGATACTTCTGCCCTGAAGGAATCGTAAGCCGCGCTGAGATGGCCGTTCTTGTTCAGCGCACCTTCAATCTACCGATGCCAACCCCCTAAATTTCTTTCATGAACGCAGAACGCGCCCATACGGCGCGTTCTTTTTTTGGAAATCTAGCGATATAGCTTGTGTTGCAGGATGTATTCGTATACAGCAGACGGGACGTAGTAGCGAAAGAATTCTCCGTCTGCTGCCCGTCGGCGGATCTCGCTTGAGGCGATTTCCAACAAGGGCGCATCCACAAAGCGGACCTTCGGGCGGATTCCGGACAACTCGCGCTCCAACGCTGACAGGTCAGCAGAGTCGCCGGGGCGGCGCATCACGCCGATTTCACGGCAGGCAGCCACGAGATCCGCGGCGTGGTACCAGGTGGGTAGGTCGTGCAGGGAATCGCCGCCGATCAGCAGAATCACATCGGCGGAGGGGGACTCTGCCTGGATCCGTTTCACTGTGTCGAGGGTGTAGTGAGGGCCGGGCCGTTCCAACTCGATGCGGGAAAGCTCGAAGGTCGGGTTGTCTGCGATGGCGAGTTCCAGCATGGCGAGACGATGTTCGAGCGGGGTAATGGCTTGGTCACGCTTATGCGGCGGAGAGGGGGTGAGCACCCACAGCAGACGGTCAAGATGCAGTTGGGCGCTGGCTTCGCTGGCGAGGATCAGGTGACCCAGATGCGGCGGGTCGAAGGTGCCACCGAACAGGCCGATGCGGAGATTGGGCATGAGCGTAGTATATCGCGAAGTGATTTTAAAGTCTTGTAAAGGTTCTCCTTTCCACGTTGTAAGGTTGCTGCGTTTGTGATATAAGCATCTTGCTCGGCGGGTAGTGGAGAGGTAACAGCGAAGCGGCGGATTGCTTCCCTGCAATTTTCCCTGCCCTTTTTTATTCGTACGGCGGGCTTCTTTATCGGTACTTTTTCCTGGCGGTTGTTTTTTCGATGAATGGAATGATCGTGCCCTGCGCAAGCGTGGCGCGTTATTGCAGACTCACCCAGGAGATGCCATGCAATGATTTGAACTACGATATTTCAATATATGGGGGGCGTAAGGCCGCCCGGGCACCCTGCCCCGGCGGGTTCGCCGAAACATGACGCGCGGCTCCAATGCGGCGGGCGGCGCGGGAATGCCAACCCTTTTCATCTGAGGAGAATCACATGCAACAAATCAATAAACTTTGGCGGCTGATGCTCGTGGCCGCCCTGCTGGCAGGAGCACTCAATTTGAGTTTGGTTCCTGCTGCGCCCGTCCAGGCGCTCTCGACCACACTGGTCATTAGTCAGTTCCAGGTGGCAGGGGGAACTGCGGCTGATGAATTTGTGGAAATCCACAATATCAGCGGCAGTTCGGTGGATCTAAACGGATATACCTTGGTGTATCGTTCTGCAGCCGGTACGACGGATGTCAGCCTTGTGAGTTGGACTGCCAGCACTGTCGTGCCTGCTGGTGGATATTATCTTGTTGCTGCAACCCCCGGCTATGATGGCACAGTTGTTGCGGATAAGACCTTTGCTGATGGCGGCTCTGGTAAGTTCTCGGGCACCAGCGGCGGCCTTGCATTGCGCAATGGCGCGGTCAATACCGGCACGATTGTCGATTCACTCGGCTATGGTTCAGCCACCAATGCTTTTGTCGAAGGAAGCACTACCTCCGTGCCTGCTTCTAATGCTAGCAAAGAACGCATCTCCAGCGGGTGTCAAGATACGGATAGTAACTCTGCCGATTTCACACTTGTCAATCCGTCTGCGCCGCGCAATAGCGCCACGGCGGTGAACCTGTGCTCTACTGGCCCGAGTCTTACCATTAATGATGTCAGCCAGGCTGAAGGGAATTCGGGCACCACGAACTTTGTCTTCACGGTCAGCCTGTCTGCATCAACCCCGACCGACGTGACCTTCGATATTGCCACCGCCGACGGTACTGTCACCGCAGGCACCGACTACGTGGCGCAATCGCTGACAGGTCAGACTATCACTGCGGGGAACACCAGCTACACGTTCACCGTAGTCGTCAACGGTGATACCGACAGCGAGGCGAATGAGACCTTCTATGTCAATGTGACCAACGTCACCGGCGTGACTGTTGGTGATGGACAGGGTCTCGGCACCATCGTCAACGACGATATAACTGCCACGCCCATCTACAACATCCAGGGCACCGGAGAAACCTCTCCCCTGGCAGGCCAGACGGTCACCACCACAGGCGTGGTGGTCGGCGACTTTGAAGGCGCCTCTCCTGCCCTCGGTGGTTTCTTTATCCAGGACGCCACCGGCGATGGCAATCCTGCCACCTCGGACGGTTTATATATCTACGATGGCAGTAGCAACAACGTCAACCTGGGCGACTTGGTACAGGTCACGGGTGTGGTCTCTGAATATCAAGGCGAGACCGAACTCAGCTCCAGCAGCATCCTCGTGTTGTCCACGGGCAACACGGTCACACCTGTCGACATTTCCCTGCCTTTTGCCAGCGTTGCTGAGCAAGAGCAATACGAGAGCATGCTGGTGCGTGTCCCGCAGACGCTGTATGTGACTGAGCATTATCTGCTCGGCCGCTTCGGCCAGGTGACTTTGAGCGGCACCGCCAAACTGGCTCAGCCCACCAACGTGGCGCTGCCGGGCGCTCCCGCCCTGGCCCTGCAAGCCGCCAACGACTTGAACCGCATCATCGTGGACGACGCCTCTCAGGCCCAGAATCCCGACCCGATCGTGTTCGGCCGCGGTGGACTTCCGCTCTCGGCCAGCAACACCCTGCGTGGCGGCGATACCATCACCAACCTGACGGGTGTCTTCACTTACACATGGGGTGGCAACTCGGCCAGCCCGAACGCCTATCGCATCCGCCCGATCAATGCCATGGGTGGCGGCTCTCCGAATTTTGTGGCGTCCAACCCGCGCCCGGCCTCCGTTCCTTCGGTGGGCGGGAACCTCAAAGTGGTGGGCATGAACCTGCTCAACTACTTCAATACTTTTGGAGTTGGCGCCTGTACCTACGGCGTGGGTGGGGGAGCCACCGATTGCCGCGGTGCCGACAATTCCACCGAGTTCACCCGTCAGTCCGACAAGACCATCAATGCCATCCTCGCGATGAATGCGGATGTGATCGGCATCGTCGAAATGG
>CALFXA010000152.1 GCA_937928015.1 uncultured Anaerolineales bacterium
GGACCCGAGGATGTGTCCCGCCTCGACAAAGCGCGCCACCACCCCAGGCACGGGCTCGAAGGGCGCATTGTAGTCCACGCCACGGAAATGCTCGGCCACATGGATGGAGTCCGCTTCAGTGTAGAGCGGCTCGATGGGCGGCTGATGACGCTCGGCGCGGCGCTTGTTAACGAACTCGGCGTCCGATTCCTGGATGTGGCCCGAGTCTTGCAGCATCACATCCGCCAGGTCGGCGGTGGCCTTCGTCACGTAGATCGGTCCGTCGAAGCCACGGCGGACCAGGTTGGGCAGATTGCCCGCATGATCGATGTGCGCATGCGAGAGAATAACCGCATCCACGGAACGCGGGTCGAAGGGGAAATTCAAGTTACGGGCGTAGGTCTCTTCGCGTCGGCCCTGATACAGGCCGCAGTCCAGGAGCAGGCGGGAACCATTAATCTCCAGCAGGTGCTGGCTGCCCGTCACCGTGTGGGCTGCGCCATGAAAGAAAATCCGCATGTCAACCTCCGAGTAATTTTAAAAGTTGTCCGCCGAATTGCTGGTAACGCCAGGGCAGCGGAGCCATCAAGACTTCCAGGTCGGGCGCCGTGCGCGGAGCCTGCTCGGCCAATAATTGAACAAAGGGTTTGGGCAGGATCACATCCGACTCGACGCCCATCTGCTGGGCAACGGTCTTGCGCCAGTTCTTGAGTTTATCCAGACGGACGGCCACCGCGTCACTGGGACGGACGATGGGCCGCCGTTTCACCAGCGGACGCTCCACCCCGCGCTTGACCGCATCCAAAACGGGACCACCCCACAGTCGAATCTGTTTTTCGCTCATGCCCGCCTCGATCAGCGCTTCCTTGTTGGAAGCAGCCGAACGAGCAATGGCCATCAATTTGTCATCTTCGATGACCTTGAACGGCGGACGGTCGAGTTGGGCGGCCAATTCGTCACGGGCATCGAGTAATTCGCTGAGGATGGTCAGGTCGCGCAGGTTCAGGTCGCGGCGGCCTGCAAAACGTTCCCAGGCCTCGCCGTTAACTTTGGGCCTGGACTCGTCCACCTCGCAGGCGCGGCGGAAGTCCTCTTGGGCCAGAGGCAGGCGGCCCTTCTCGATGAGCTCAAGCTCAAGCACATCGCGTAAGGCGCACAGGTAATGCGTGTCGAAGCGGGCGTAGTGGATTTGATCGGGCTTGAGCGGACGTGCGCCCCAATCCGCTTTCTGATGGCGTTTATCCACCTTGATGCAAAACTTCTCGTCCAGCAATTTGTCCAGGCCGACGGCGGGATAGCCGAGAATGCGCGAGGCTTGCATGGTGTCGAAAAGATTGGTGAAGACGAAATCGAAATCACGCCGCAGACAGATCAGGTCATACTCGGCGGCGTGAAAAATCTTCTCGATTTTGGGGTCGGCAAAGATGGGGGCCAGTTCACTCAGGTCGGCGAGGATCAGCGGGTCGACGAGATAATCGGTCTTGGGCGTGGAAAACTGGATCAGGCAGACGCGTTCGCGATAGGCATGCAGGCTGTTCGATTCGGTATCCACGGCAATGCGCGGCTGGGAGGCCAGGTCCGCGGCCATGCGCGCCAGGGACTGCGGTGTATTCACCCACACAGGGGGTGCCAGGGGTTCAACGGGCATGCAGGGGATTATATCGCACGTGAGATAAGTCAGGACTCCAGTGTATTCACCTCGTTGTTTGTAAACAGCACAAACCAAGTCAGCGCCCAAATCAACGGGATGCCAATCACGGCTGCGTTCCAACGATCCGCCTCGGGGAAGAAGATCAATACCCAGGGTGAAAGGACGGCAATTGCAGCAGCAACAGTCTGAGACAGGGAGTATTCTTTTTTCTCAGTCAGAACCAAAATTCCAAGAAACAGATCGTACATCCAACGCATGGGGGTCAGCGCAATACCCATCAAAACAGCCGCCGAAAACCATCCCGTATTTTTTCGCTTTCGAGATGAGTAGAACGAGAATGCCCCCAGGCCGATGAACAAAACGGCGTACAGGATACTCCACGGTGTCGGCAAAATTTCCAGGCTCCAGAAAGCGGACATGCCGCCCTTGATTCCCAACATTCCAAAATACCCTGGAAACCAATTTCCAACCGCCAGCATGCTGACGCTCAATAAAACCGCCATCAGCCCAGCAAACCCCGCAAGAAACTTCCAATTTTTCTCCAGCAGAACCCACAACAAGAATATTGCCACGGGAATCACTGTGACAGTCGGTTTAATCAGCGCCAGACCCAGAATCATGCCAGCCATCACAGGCCGCTTTTTCCACAATGAATGCGCGCCGAATAAAGCCAACAGGCTGAGATAACCAAGCTGTCCCTTCGTCACAGAAATGACTAAAAACGGCAAGCCGCCCAGCAGAATCCACACCAGCCATAATGATTGCGCCAGAAAATTCTTCCGTCCCAGGGTAAGCGCCAGTTGGTACAGGAAATTCAACATAGCCCATAACAGTATCCCAATATAGAGAATGGCCGCCCACTGATATGGTAATAACGAGAAAGGTGCAATAATGAGAAACAGCCAGGCTGGATAGACGAACATCATCGGGTCCTCGCCCAAGGCGGGACCACCATAAACCACCTGTTGAATTTTTAAAGTGGTTTCGGGACCGTAGGGATCCGCACCATGGAACATCTCACGCACACCGACCCAGAACGGAGCGAAGTCCATGCCCACCCAGCGATACGGCCCATGCGGACCCTCCAGCATCCAACGATCCCACAGCCAAGCCATTGCAAGAATACAAACAAGCAGCAAAAAAAGCTGTGCAAACAAAAGAGGGCATTTTTCAGATTTCATATCATTACCTAACCCTTTCATCAATAGAATTACTTGATCTTCTCCATCACCAGCCCATCTTCGCCATCATTGTAATAGCCCTTCCAGATATCGATGGTGTGATAGCCTTCCTGCTCGTACAGGGTAATCGCACCCTGGTTGGATAGGCGTACCGTCAGGCGCACGCGCGTGGTGTGGAGTTGCGCCTCGGCGGCGCGCAGCATGGCCCGCCCGATGCCGCGACGCTGATAGCGCGGATCCACGCCAATGGTGGCGATCCAGGCGAAGCCCTCGGATGGACGCGGGTCGCCCGCCACGAATCCCACCATCTGATCGTCCTCCACGGCTTTGAGCCGCACCACCTCGGGGAAGGTCAGCACGGCCAACAGGTCCAGAAAGGACCAGGCATCCTTGTCGAAACAGGCATGTTCCAGTTTGCGCAGGGCGTTCAGGTCTCGGAATGAAGCGTTGACGATTTCCATTTCGGGCCGATTGTATCAAAAATAAAAAGACCTGACGGGCCCAAGCCTGTCAGGTCTTTGCTTCCTACCGACTTACTTCTTTCCGCCGTCCTTGCCGAGGAAGTTATCCAGCATGCTGGTGAATTCCATCGGGAAGATGTACTTGGTGGACGGGCTGGCGCCGATGGACTTGAGGGTCTCGAAGTACTGCAAAGTCATCGTCTTCTGATCCACGGTCGAAGCGGCGCTGTAGATCTTCTCGAGCGCCAGGGCGAAGCCTTCCGCGCGCAGGAGTTGGGCGGTCTTCTCGCCTTCCGCGGCGAGGATGGCCGACTGCTTCTGGCCTTCCGCGCGCAGAATGTTGGACTGCTTCTCGCCTTCGGCCACGTTGACGGCGGCTTCGCGGGTACCCGTCGACTCGGTCACGACAGCGCGGCGGATGCGCTCCGCAGACATCTGGCGGTTCATGGCATCCTGGACGTCGCGTGGCGGGATGATCTCGCGGATCTCGACGTTGGTCACCTTGACACCCCAGCGCTCGGTCACTTCGTCGAGACGGGTGCGCAGCATATTGTTGATGTGCTCGCGCTCGGAGAGCACGTCGTCCAGCGGAATACCGCCGATCACGGCGCGCAGGGTTGTGGCCGCGATACCCGCTGCGGCAGCCTCGAAGTTACCGACCTGCAGCACCGACTGGGCGGGATCGAGCACCTTGTAATACCACAGGAAGTCGATCGAGATGGGGGCATTATCCTTGGTGATCGAGGTCTGATGCGGCACTTCGCGCACCTGCTCGCGCAGGTCCACTTTCATGGGTCGATCCACGCCAGGGATCAGGAACACCAAACCTGGTCCTTTCGGCTTATCGAGCACGCGACCCAGGCGGAAGACCACCAGACGCTGATACTCAGGCACGATGCGGACAAAGTTGAAGGCAATGATAACGAGCAGGATCGCTCCAGCACCGATCGCACAAAGTACACCTGTCGTCAGAACTCCATTCATATCCTTTTCTCCTTTACTTATGATTTGGTCTAATTCTTCTCAACCATCAACACAAACCCATTACGACCCAGGACGCGAATTTTGCTCCCAGCCGCAATTAACTCACTACTCTGTGCTGACCACCTCTCACCATTGACTTGCACGCTGCCTTCCGCATATACATCGGTACGCGCCTCACCTATTTGACCGATTAACGCGCTAAGATCGTGCGCGGGCCGTTCCAGCATGGCGCGGATCGACTTGCCCACCGCGATCCACAGGAAGGCCACGAGCAGGGCCGAGACGGCCAAGGCCACGAACAGATTGACGGCAGGCAGGCCATTCTCGCGCGAGAACAGGAACACCGACCCTATCACCAGCCCCAACAGGGAGAGTCCCAGCCAGATCTCGCGTTTCGGCTTTCGCACCGAGTACAGGAAGGGCACGATGCTGACCGCCATCACGATCAACGCCCACAGGTTGAAGGAAAGGTTATAGACGGCATACCCCGCCAGCGCCAGGCAGAAAAAGGCTCCTACTTCGAGCATCCCTGTGCCTGGGGTGACAATGGCCAGCAGGCTCAACAAAACTCCCGCCATCAGGAACAAGTAAGCAACGCTGGGGTCTAGTAAGAAATCCATAGTTCCTCCGTTTCATTATACAACAGGCATTCCGTCTTTACATACGAAATTGGCACGGGAGGAGTTGTAGAGGAGACATCCTCAACGCAGCCGTCGAATCACTAAAATATGAAAACGCGATTCGGGAGCGTGGGTATAATAGGTCCGCCAGAGGAAAATCCCTCCACCAAGGAGTTCAAGTGAAATTTCAAAAAATCTGCGTGATCGGCCTGGGCTATATCGGCCTGCCGACCGCATCCACGTTTGCCACGCACGGCGTCCGTGTTGTCGGCATGGACATCA
Organism: uncultured Anaerolineales bacterium; assembly: GCA_937928015.1. Lineage (GTDB taxonomy): Bacteria > Chloroflexota > Anaerolineae > Anaerolineales > Villigracilaceae > JACPVF01. The sequence goes on from CALFXA010000152.1 coordinate 5,159, forward strand.
ATTCCAAGATCATCGAGACCCTGCAAGGCGGCGGGTTACACATCCATGAGCCTGGCCTGCACGAGACCGTGACCGAGGCCCTGCGCTCGGGCAGCCTGACCGTCTCCACCCAGCCCGAGCAGGCCGATGCCTTCCTGATCGCTGTGCCCACCCCCTTCCTCGACGAACAATACGGCGAGTTCAACGGCGTCCAATACAAGCTGGCCGATATGCGTGCCGTGACCTCCGCCGCCGAGGCCATCGTCCAGCACCTGCGCAAGGGGAACCTCGTGGTGCTCGAATCGACCTCCCCCCCGCGCACCACCGTCGACCTGGTCCAGCCCATCCTCGAAAAATCGGGGCTGAAGGCTGGTACTGATTTCCATCTTTGTTACTCGCCCGAGCGCGTGCTGCCTGGGCAGATCCTGCGCGAGTTGATCGAGAACGCACGCGTCATCGGCGGCGTAACCCCCGAGTCGGCGCAGGCGGGCGCGGATATGTATGCCATCTTCGTCAAAGGCGACATCATCCAGACCGACGCCACCACCGCCGAGATGGTCAAGCTGATGGAGAACACCTACCGCGACGTCAACATCGCCATCGCCAACGAGTTCTCGCGCCTGGCCGACC
>CALFXA010000153.1 GCA_937928015.1 uncultured Anaerolineales bacterium
GCCGCACAGGACCCGCAGCAGGACGCGCCCGCCGTCACATACAGCGGGAACAAATACATCCTGGTGGACATCTCGGAACAGCACATGTACGTGTACGAGGGCGACCAACTGGTATTCAGCTTCATCGCCTCGACCGGCATGAACAACGCCACCAAGGTCGGGACCTTCGCCGTGCAGAGCAAGATCCCCAACGCCTACGGCTCCACCTGGGATATCTGGATGCCGTACTGGCTGGGCATCTACTGGGCGGGCAGCACTGAGAACGGAATCCACGCGCTGCCAATCCTCTCGAACGGCGGCGTGCTGTGGGAGGGTTTCCTCGGGCGCCCGATCTCGTACGGCTGTGTGGTGCTGGGCACCTACGACGCAGAAACGCTTTACAACTGGGCGGAATACGGAACGCCCGTTGAGATTCAATGGTAACTTTATTGAGGATGACGCCATGACCGACGCGAACCCAAATTTCCGCCATGCCATCGAACAGGCCCGACTGGCCCTGCGTAACGGTGACCGCACCGCGGCCCGTCAGTGGGCCGAGAAGGCCGCGCAACTTACCCCGCAATCCGAAGACCCGTGGTTGATTCTGGCGGCCGTCGCCAGCCCCAAGGCCAGCCTGGACTACATCCAGAAGGCGCTGACCATCAACCCCAACAGTCCGCGCGCGCGCAAGGGCATGGAGTGGGCCATGCAGCGTCTGCGCGAGACCGAGCCGTCCGCTCCTGCGGCGGCGCCGTCCGCGCCGGTGGATGAGGATCCCATCGCGCGGCTGCGCCAGTCGATGAACGCCGCGCCCGCGCCGAAGTCCGCCCCGGTGCAGGAACAGCCCAAGGTCCAGGAACAGGATCAGGGTCCAGAAAAAGAATCGAAGCCGCGCCGCCGCTTGTGGATTCCGCTCCTGCTGCTCCTGGTCTGCATGGTCCTGGGTGTGGCGGGCTACTCGGCGATCCGCTCGCCTGCGCTGGCGTCCGTCCTCAGCCTGGGCAGCGCTCCCCAACAGGCCTCCGCGCCAACCGACCTGCCGCCCGCCTGGGCCGAAGCGGAGATCGCCAAGCCAACCTACACCGCCACCACGGACCTCCCCACCCTTCCCCCGACCTCGACCGTGCCGCCGCTCCCCACGGGGACCTTCACTCTCGAACCGTCCTTCACGCCCGAATCGACGACCACTCCTGAAGCCACCGCTACCTCCGAGTTCACCGCCACCCCCGAGGTGACCGAGACGCCCGGCATGATGGAAGCCGTGATCGTGGAGGACACGCCCACCTCGGAATACGTCCCGCCGACCGATGCACCCGCGCTGGCCAGCGACAACAACCCGGGCAGTTCCTTCAGCGGCCGCTGGATCGACGTGAATCTCTCGCAGCAGCGTGTGTACGCCTACGAGGGCGACACGGTGATCAACTCGTTCATCGTCTCGACCGGCACCTGGCAGACCCCCACGGTGACAGGCACGTACAAGATCTGGATCAAGTTAGTCTCGACCACCATGGCCGGCCCCGGCTATTACCTGACCAATGTGCCGTACACCATGTACTTCTACAAAGGCTACGGCCTGCACGGCACTTACTGGCATAACAACTTTGGCACACCCATGAGCCACGGCTGCGTTAATTTGCGCACCTCGGACGCCGAGTGGCTGTACAACTGGGCCTCGGTCGGCACCGTGGTGAATGTGCATTATTGATGAATCACCTCGGAGGTCCGATAGACCTCCGAGGTCTCCTTTAGAAAGTATTCCATGAAAGACCCTCGCGCGTTGACGCGCCGTGATTTTCTGAAACTGAGCGGGTTCGGGCTGATGGGGTTGATGCTGCCCGAGATCCCGCTCAAGGCGCTTAACGACCCCTATGACGCGCTTTCGGGACGGGTGGCCTCACCGGTCCTGTGGACCTATGACCGCCCGTCGGCGGATGCCAAACGCGTGAAGATGTACTGGCGCGACCTGATCCTGCCCATCACCAATGTCACCGTGGATGAGGATGACCCCGACGCATACAACCGCATCTGGTATCAAGTGGGCGATGACGGCTACGCCTACTCGGGCAGCGTCCAGCCCGTGCGGACGGTGCTCAACACCCCTTCGCTCACCATCCCCGCCACGGGACAACTGGCCGAGGTCACTGTCCCCTTTACCGACGCGCTGATCGATCCCGATCCCAAATCCAAGGTCGGATATCGCATCTATTTCGAAACGGTGCATTGGGTCATGTCCGCGGCCAAGAGCCCGGCAGACGGCCAGGTCTGGTATCAGATCCTCGACGACAAATGGGACAAGTTGTACTACGTCCCGGGCGCGCACCTGCGCCTGCTGCCCGACTCGGAGTTGGCCCCGCTCTCCCCCGACATTCCCGACGACAAGAAACGCATCGAAGTCCATCTCGCGGACCAATACCTGGTAGCCTACGAATACGAGACGCCCGTCTTCATGACGCGCGTGGCCTCGGGCGCCGTGCTACGCGTGGGCACGTATCACACTCCGCGCGGACTGTTCACTACCCACCACAAACGCGCCACCCGTCACATGGCGGCAGGCGACATCACCGCCAGCGGCTTCGACCTGCCCGGCGTGCCGTGGGTGATGTACTTCACCGAAAGTGGCATCTCGCTGCACGGCACCTACTGGCACAACGACTTCGGCCATCCACGCAGCCACGGCTGCGTCAACCTGACGCCGCAGGCCGCCAAATGGCTCTTCCGCTGGACCGCGCCCTACGCCTCGCCGCACGATGAGTTCACCTACAAATCGCCCGGCACCACATTGTTGATTCAAGACTAAAGTGACTGTCGCCTGCGAGGTGACAGTCACTTTTGCGCATTTTATTTTTGTTAATAGCCCAATGAGACCATCCCAGTTTCCTCCCCGCTCGTGGTAAAACTGCATCACATGAAAGCCATTTCTGACCTCACCCGCCGTGACTTCCTAAAACTGGCCGGCGCGGGCGTCCTGGGCGCCGCGCTGACCGAGCTGCGGCTCGACCGCGTCCTGGCCCAGTCCGCGCCGAAGAGCGGACGCATGACCATCAGCGGCATCCCGCTGTATGAGTCGCCGTCCTTCAACGCCAAGAAACTCAAACTGCTCGGCAAAGACGCCGTCATGTCCATCACCGAAGAGGTCGAGGGCGACGAGGGCAACTCGTTCAACAAGGCCTGGTACAACCTCGATAACGAAGGCTACACCTACGCGGGCTGGATTCAGCCGGTGGAGGTCAACTACCAGAAGCCGGTCTTCGACATCCCCGCCGCGGGTCAGGTGGGCGAGATCAGCGTGCCGGTCTGCGACACGCGTCTCGACCCGACCGTCTACTCGAAGCGTGGCTATCGCCTGTATTACGGGTCCACGCACTGGGTCAAGCGGACCATCGCCGTCCGTCAGGAAAAGAGCATCTGGTACGAGATCTTCGATAACCACCTGCATCAATCCTTCTACGTGCCCGCCCACAGCCTGCGGCTGATTCCCCCCGAAGAGCTGACCCTGCTCTCGCCCGGGGTACCCGAGATAGAAAAACATATCCACGTGGACCTGGGCACGCAGTTGGTGACCGCCTTCGAGGGCGAGGCGATGGTCTTTTCCTCGCGCTGTTCGAGCGGCGCCAAAGGCACGCGCACGCCCGAGGGCGAGTTCCTCACCTACCACAAGGGACCGTCCATCCACATGACCAACGAAGGCGATGACGAGGCTAACATCTACAGCCTGCCCGGGGTGCCATGGTGTACCTTCTTCACGGGCGTGGGCAATGCCTTCCACGGGACGTACTGGCACAACGATTACGGCAAACCGCGCAGTCATGGCTGCATCAACCTGCCGTCAGAAGCGGCCAAATTCATTTATCGCTGGACCCGCCCCGAGGTCCCGCCCGATGTGGATTATCTGCATCTGCCGGGCGAGGGCACGCGGGTCACCATCGTCAACTCAGGCTCTTAACGAGGAGAGACATGAATCCTGTTTTCGAATATCGCACCTATTTACTCCAACGCCAGGTCTTCGCGCTGACGGGCAAGTTCCGCTTTTATGACCCGGGTGGCAGGCTGGTCCTGTTCAGCGAGCAGAAGATGTTCCGCCTGCGCGAGGACATCCGCGTGTACACCGACGAAGGCAAACAGCAGGAAGTGTTGATGATCAAGGCTCGCCAGATCATCGACTTCGCGGCCGCTTACGATGTGGTCGACAGCGCCACCGGCGAAAAGGTCGGGGTGCTGCGCCGCAAAGGCTGGAGCTCGATCCTGCGCGACGAATGGGAAGTGCTCAACGCCGAGGATCAGCCCATCGGGGTTCTGTTCGAGGACAGCATGGGCCTGGCCCTGTTGCGCCGCCTGCTGCTCGGGTCACTCCTGCCGCAGAATTACGACCTTACCCTCGGCCAGACCCGTGTAGCCGACCTGAAGCAACGTTTCAACCTTTTCCGTTATGAACTCGACCTGGACATGAGCATGGACGCCGCGCAACAGTTGGATCCGCGCCTGGGCATTGCCGCTGCAATCCTGCTGGCGGCCATCGAGGGAAGGCAGAACAGCGAATGACACGCAAAGCCTTGTTCGGCGGCCTGGTCATCGACGAGAACGGACGTCCCGCCGAGACCGCCTACGTGGGCGACGAGCCCTGTTACGTGGTGGACGACGCGGGCTTCCGCCGCCACATCCCATCGGAGCAGATCGACCGCGCCGTGCTCGGTCAGATCGCCGAGTTGATGAAAGGCAGCGAGGACCTCGTCTCGGCGCAGGCTGCCAAGATGCTCGGCCAGGATGACATCTTCACCAAGGCCATGATCGAGCAACAACTCAAGCACGTGGACAAGCAGTTCGACGCCGTGCTGGAGACGGGCATCCCCGAAGACATGCGCGCCTACCTGGGTATGCTGGGTTTCAAGGTCATCATCAACATGCATGGCGAGGTGCTACGGGTGGAACAGCCCGGCGCGGCAGGCGACGGCGGAGAAGACGAATAAATCAAAAGGACTGCCTGAACGGCAGTCCTTTTTTCTTCCCCGCCACTTCCCTGTATAATCGAAATATGTCCGAGATTCTGCTCAACGTGCATGTGGTGATGTTCAGCCTGCGCGAGGAAGCGTTGCATGTGCTGCTGACTCCCGCCGAGGGACGTACCTGGGGACTGCCGCACGCGCAGGTGCAGGCGACCGAGTCGCTGGAGGACGCGGCGGCGCGGGCCTTTGCGGGCCAGATCGACAAACGTCAGGCCCACCTCGAACAACTCTACACCTACGGTGACCCCGAGCGCGATCCGCGCTGGCGGCTGGTGAGTGTGGTGTACTTTGCGCTGGTGCCCACCAACGCCCAGCAAGCCTCGGGCAAGATGCGCTGGTTCCGCGTGGACAAGCTGCCACCGCTGGCCTATGACCATGCCAGCATCACCGCCTACGCCCTGCGTCGTCTACGCTACAAACTCGAATACAGCGCGGTCGGATTTCAATTGCTGCCGAGCGAGTTTACGCTGTCCGAATTGCAGCACATGTACGAGATCATCCTCGGTGAGAAATTGGACAAGCGCAATTTCCGTCGGCGCATCCTCGGCTCGGGCATCATCGAGGAGACGCCGCATCAGCGCGGCGGCGAGGGACGTCCCGCCCGCCTGTATCGCTATCGCCCCGACGCCGTGGCCGAAGTCAAGGTCAGGCGGTTGTTTCCGTAATATCGTTGCTTCGTCTTAACCTGTGCTCGCAATAATATGAATCCTCACAGGAGTCTATTTTATGAAAACCATTCTCGAAAAATCACGTTATCTGGCAATCATCGGCATTGTTTCGCTGCTGGTGGCAGCGCTGGCCGCCTTCGGCTGGGGCACGCTCAAGACCGTCCACGCGGTGATATTGGTCATCGAAAGCCTCGGCGCGGATGTAGCCATCACCATCGAGTTCATCGATATCGTGGACAGTTTCCTGATTGCCACCGCCATCCTCATTTTTGCCGTCAGCCTGTATGAGTTATTCATCAGCGACCTTGACCTGCCCGAGTGGATGCTGGCGCACAACCTGTACGAGCTCAAAGCCAAGTTGAGCAGCATGGTGGTGCTGGTGATGGGCGTCAAGTTCCTGCAAAAACTGGTGGATTACAAAGACTCCGCCGACCTGTTGCGCGTGGGCCTGTCCATCGCAGCGGTCTCGGCAGTGCTGATCGCCTTCGGATATTTCGGAAAGAAAGAATAAGAACATGCGGCGGCCGCAGTGCCGCCGTAATAGTTAAAAGGAATGACATGCAAAACCAGAATGGCCTGCGCCGCCTGCCGCGCAACGTGTGGATCGTCACCCTCACCTCCCTGCTGACCGACATCTCTTCGGAGATGATCGCCAACCTGATCCCCTTTTTCCTCGCCAACGTGCTCGGTGTGCGGACGGCCGTCATCGGCCTGATCGACGGTCTGGCCGAGACCACCGCCAGCCTGACCAAGATTTTCTCGGGGGCCTGGTCCGACAAACTTGGACAGCGCAAATGGCTGACGGTGGCGGGCTACGCCATCTCAACCCTGGCCAAGCCCTTCCTGTTCTTTGCCAATTCCTGGGGTTGGGTGATGGGCGTGCGCTTTGCGGACCGCATCGGCAAGGGTGTGCGCACCGCGCCGCGCGATGCGCTGATCGCCGACTCGATTCAGAAGGAACAGCGCGGACTGGCCTTCGGCCTGCATCGTGCGGGCGACACCTTCGGCGCGTTCCTCGGGCTGGGCATCGCGGCCCTGGTCATCTGGCTGACCCAGTCGGGCGCAGCGGAACTCTCGGCGGCCACCTTCCGCACGCTGGTGCTGATCAGCATCGTGCCCGCTGCGTTAGCGGTGATCGTCCTGGCGGTGGGAGCTGTCGAGGTGGCGAAACCTGCCAGGGGTCCAGAAGCAGCAAAGCTCTCCCTGAGCAGCGTGGATGGCCGCTTCCGCGCCTTCCTGCTGACGGTGGTCCTGTTCACGCTAGGCAACTCATCCGATTCGTTTATCCTCCTGCGCGGACAGGAGCGCGGCCTGAACCTGCTGCAGGTGATGGGCATGGCGTTGACCTTCAACGCGGTATATACGGTCTTCGCAGGGCCGCTCGGCGCATGGTCCGACAAGATCGGTCGGCGCAAGTTGATCCTGGGGGGATGGCTGGCCTACGGATTGGTGTACCTCGGCTTCGGCCTCTCGCAGACGGGCTGGGGAATCTGGGCGCTGTTCGGGTTGTATGGCCTATATTACGCGGCCACCGAAGGCGCAGCCAAAGCGCTGGTAGCAGACCTAGTGCCTGAGGCCCAGCGCGGCACGGCCTATGGCATCTTCAACGCGGCCATCGGGCTGACGGCCCTGCCTGCCTCGGTCATCGCGGGACTGCTATGGCAGGGCGTAGGCACATGGACGGGGTTCGGCGCGAGCGCGCCCTTCGTCTTCGGCGCGGTCATGGCCCTGCTGGCGGGACTCCTGTTCTGGCGGCTGGTGGATTGAGAACATTTTCAGGGTTGATTTTAGAAACGTTTTCTTGTACGTTAATCAGGAGGTTGCTTCGTCGCCCGCTTTAAGGCTTGCGCCTCGCAACGACATTCATAAAAAGGACTTTATTGATGAACGCCAACGAACAGGTCATTCAGGATTTTTACACGGCCTTCCAGGCGCGGGACGGGGAGCGCATGGCGTCCTTCTATCATCAGGACGCGCTCTTCTCAGACCCCGCATTCGGCACCCTGCAGGGGCGCGAGGTGGGCGCGATGTGGCGGATGCTCTGCCGCCGCGGCAAGGACTTGCAGGTGACCTTCGACCAGGTCTGGGCGGACGGCGAACGCGGCAGCGCCCACTGGGAGGCGCGCTACAACTTCTCGTCCACGGGGCGGATGGTGCATAACGTGATCGAGGCCTCGTTCCTGTTCCTGGACGGGAAAATCCTCGAACATCACGACCGCTTCAACCTGTGGCGTTGGAGCGCGCAGGCGCTCGGTCCCACGGGCCTGCTGCTCGGCTGGACCCCGCTCGTGCGCGGGCGCATCCGCAATCAGGCGCGGGATGGGCTGACGGCCTTCCTCCAGAAAGAATCCACCTGACGATTCAGCGAGGCGCATCATGGACTATTCCCTTCACCAGGATCAGGAAACAGGCATCATCATCGTCGTGGCATCGGGAAAATGGACCGCCCAACAGGACGATGAGCTACTGCGAAAGATCATCGCCATAGATACGCAGGGAAAGCCAAAGCTCCTGCTGCTGGATATGCGCCAACTCTCCGCCGATTTCTCGCTCTCTTACATTTACCATCGGACGCAATTCCTGGAGAAGAAGCGCGAGCAGATGGATGTTCCCAGTTTCAAGGCTGCGCTCGTCTATGACGGAACCAGCGCAAGGGTCAGGCAGGCCTTCGAGTTCTTCGAGACGACCGTCATCAACCGCGGATTGCCTTATCGCATTTTCACGGAGATCGAGCTGGCCCGTCAGTGGCTCATGGAGGCGTGATGCATCCGTATGTGAAGTCCATCCAGGCGCGCTTCGCGGCGCATGCCAACCCCGCCCAGGCGGGGCCGATGAAGCGTTACATGCGCGATCAGTTCGAATACCTCGGCATCAAGAGTCCGCAGTTCAAGGAGTTGATCAAGGCGCACCTGGCCGAACACGGACTTCCGCCCGTCGCCGAGCTGGACGCGATCGTCCGTGACCTGTGGGCGCTGCCCGAGCGGGAGTATCAGTATGCCGCCGCCAGCCTGATCGGCAAGCTGGAGAAGACTCTGCCCGGGGCCTTCATCGAGACCCTCGAATATCTGCTGGTGACCAAATCGTGGTGGGACACGGTGGACACGCTCTCGGGCGGGCCGCTGGGCGTCCACTTTCAGCGCCACCCGAAAGTCAGGAAAAAATACCTGGCAAAGTGGCGCAAGTCGGAGAATTTCTGGCTGCGGCGTGCCTGCATCCTCTTCCAACTGAATTACAAACAGGACACGGATTTCGACCTGCTGTGCGAGATCATCCGCGAGAACCTCGGCTCGAAGGAGTTCTTCATCAACAAGGCCATCGGCTGGGCGCTGCGTCAATACACCCGCGTGGACCCGCAGGCCGTGCGCGATTTCGTGGCCGACACGCCGCTCAATCCGCTCAGCGCGCGCGAGGCGATCAAGTGGCTGGAGAAACGCGGAAAGTAACTCCACCCACCTAAGTGAAGCGGCCCCTTCTCTAGAAAGAAGGGGCCTTATTTTTTCCGTAGTGACCAATCGGCTACTTGCGCGGAACCCTGTCCGGGCGGAGAATGGGGTCGTTCCAAATCTCAACCCTTGTATCGGAGGCGGCATGGAAACGCAGGAAAAGGCTTCCAGCCAACAACTGGTCATCAAAAGTTTTGATTTCTTCCTTGTGTGGATCGCAGGCGCACTCTTTGCCCTATGGGGCGGACTCAGCCTGGCCTTCTTCCCGCCCAAAATTCTGGTGTTGCAGATCATCGACCCCATGACCCTGGTCAGCGGACTGGTGATGCTGCTGCTCTACCCCAATCTGACCATCGTCGCGGACCGCCCCACGCGCACGCTGCGGCTGGAGTACCGCTACCTGCTGTTCCGCCGCACGAAGAATATTTCCTTCGACGACATCGCCGCCATCCGCGCCGAGTACAGCCATCACACCGACGGCGACGGTCACTCCAGCTCGGGATACCGCCTGGTCGCGGACCTGATCGACGGGCGAACGGTGCCGTTCCGCACTTCCTTCGGTGGCGCGGACCCCAAGGATGCCACCCACTTGCAAGGCTTCATCCGCCGCTCAAAGGGCAAGGCCGAGACACTTGAGCCGTAACCGTCCCCTGCGGCCCGAACGGCCCCCGCAAAGCCCTGGCGTTCCTGATGGGAGGAGAATCCTTCCTCGGAAGGATTGAAAACCTCTCCAGGAAGGTTTGCAAAGACTTCTAAATGTTTTCAGGAAAACATTTAGAAGTCCTGACAAAAACATTTCGATGTTTTTCCCAACAAGTACCATCTTTAACCCTCCCCCGCGCGGACATTTCCTCCTTAACACCAAGGCACTGGGACTTACATCCCAGTGCCTTTTGATTGGCATTCTCCATTTTGCGCTCCCTATACTTCATGCCAGATGCGGGCTGCCAGCCAGCGCGAGAAAGCGCTCACGCCCGCGCCGAAGTAGATGGAGATCCATCCAAACACAGCGGGGAGAATGGTAATGACTGACAGGAGGCCTGCAAAAAAATGAGTACCTCCTCCGTACGTGTCAGGGCTGGGGAATAGGGCATCGATCGCCAAAATCAACGTGGCAGGCAGGCAGATGCATAGTGCGCCCGGCAGGATCAGGTACACGACCACCGCGATCATCGGTTTTTGGATGCGCGCCAGCCAATGGTCGAGGCCCGCACCCAGCCATATCAACACATCCAGGGCCAGGCCCGAAAGCAGCCCCCAGGTCCCCAGTTTAAGAAAGCTTGGAACGGACTGGCTGGGTGGCGGCATCCCGTACCTCGCCTCGAATCGATAGTACGGCGCTCCGAAGGAGTTCCAGAAAAAGGCAAATCCAAAGAGGATGGCCGCCAGGGACAGCAGCACGAGCATCAGGGTGGGGAAGTTCTTCTTGTTGAGCATGGATCGAATTCTACGAAGCTCTCCCTGGCTGCCCAATGCCCCAATGGTACACGATGGATCGCGGACATTTCCTCCTTAACGTCAAGGCACTGGGATTTGCATCCCAGTGCCTTGTGATTTCTGTTCAACTGCTGGCATTAAGCAATTTCGCTATTTTTCCTGCCCGTTCTTCGGCATCTTCCCTATCGCCATAATCTGAACAAACACAGATTTCACGCTGTTCTGTTTGGTCGATGATGATAAACGTACTTTCATCAAACTGGTGAACAATATATTTTGACATTTTCATTACCTTGTTATCAACCGATACTTTCCGCGCCCAACAAACTCAATCAGGCCTCTATCGCGTAAGAATTGTAATTGCTGCCTGATTTTCGGCTTGACATTATTATTCAACGGGTGTTTTGCCTGTAGATAACCTTCAAAAGCATACATTTCATCGAGGGTGAATTCCTCTTTCCTGATTCTCTCCACGCACAGCAGAACATCCAACAACCAACCTTTGGCTTCGATATCCCTGGTTGTTTTGACAAATTCTGTGCGGCTCCACTTCTCCAAGACTTCCTTTTTAGGCTTCACCACACCATTTTGGATGTAATAGATTTTTCCAAATTCAGGAATACCACTAACCACGATATTGCATCCGACCCAGCCCGCCCTCCTCGCTGTGGGGGACAAAGCTTTACGCTGTTCGATAATGCTGGGGATGAAAAAGTATTTGGGGATAGTCAGGAAATTGCGAATTTGAAGCGTAGATTTTTCATAAGTCAGGAAAAAGAAGTTGGGGTTGTTATCTGAGGTCAATCGTTCGATCATGGTGGCATACGCGCCATCTACAATTTTCTTGCCCACATCCCCATTTTTGGATTTCAATTCGTATTCTTCCCAACAGTGTCCGCAGTAGAAATCGCCGACAGGTGTGTTATTCTCAAAGTGACTCAATTTGTTTCCACAATTAGGACAAAACACAGACTGATTAACCCAGCCCTCTGTCATTACTCGAATTTGTTGTGAGCTACTCGAATATTGACTGGCGGTCTCTACTGCCAACTGCAATTTCATCATTTTATTCTTCATTTAGAACTCAAAATCCTCCCCGCCTTTCGGCGGGACGGGCCAAATTCTGCCCTCGCACATCTCATAACCCCAACTCCCGCAAATTCTGCTCCTGACTGCGTTTGGCCCCGCCGCCCATATCACTTCGCACTGTATTTTGTCCGCCTTTCGGCGGTTTGGCGCGTCTTTTTCTCGGGAATAAGATCGATCAATGAGCGCAAAGCGCGATTCACGCTCTCCGAATCTGGAAAATATACTCTTACATCTGGGTCGAGAATCACCGCGCTTTCCTTTGGGACAAAATGCTGGACGGTGACCGTCCCATCCTCGTGCAGGACGCGCACAGAATAGCCCTTCCGCATGGCTTTGGCATATTTTCCCCGCACAGCCTTTTTGCCATCGAGGTCATACTCGGGCAGCATGTCGTCAGATTGGGATTGGTTAGTCGCCTTTTTCATATCTTTCTCTCTCCACAGATGTCGCTTTTCTGCAACTGATAATGCGGATGATGATCGTTTCTCTCTTTTCTTCACGTTCGGTATGCACGGCAAGCAGGACACGATTGCTCTCTGAAAGTCCGATACTGATGAAACGCTCTTCCTTATCGGAATGGACTTCGTCAGCGAAGGTCAAAAGAAACGGGTCTGCAAAAATCGTACGTGCCTCATCGAAACTGACCTTGTGCTTTTCAAGATTGGAACGTGCCTTATTCTCATCCCATTCGAAGAGCATCTTCATATAAGTATTATACCTTCCTAGTAAATCTAGAATCCCAACTCCTTCATATTCTGTTCCTGGCTGCGTTTTTCCTTCCCGCCAAGCAGTTCCTTCCAGAAGGTCTCGTCGTAGCGGCGCGAACGGACGGGCAGGGGCATGGGCACACCCCAGCCGAGCAACAGCACTTCTTCTTTGGGTTGCAGGCGCGCCAGCATGCCGCGCAGCGCATCCCTGCCCGCAAGGCCCGAGAGCACGGCGTGGATGTCGTCCTCGTCGCCCAGCCAGCCCGAGATGCGCGTCCCTAACTGCGACATGACCTCGTCATAGATCTGCGAGGGACGCTGGTCCACGATTAACAGGGTCACGTAATATTTGCGCAGATCGGAAGAGCACACGTCTGAACTCCAGTCACGAGTGGATATCTC
>CALFXA010000154.1 GCA_937928015.1 uncultured Anaerolineales bacterium
GCGATGTCGATATCATCGAGACCTGGGGTGCGGTCGGGGACACCGACAAGGAAATCGGCCACGATGCGGTCGGCGGCACGGCGGACGATGGTCAGCAGGTCGGTGCAACCAGTCGCTTCGTAATGCGAGACGCCTGCTTCGATGAGATGTCCGTGGCAATAGAGTTCGTGTTCGATCTGGAGATTTGTCCAGCGCGCGCTTGGAAAGTGGATCTGATTGTAGGTGAAGAGATAACCGTCGGGCTGCTGGGCGCGGGCGAGGAGGGAGACAAATGCGTCCATAATGGAAACAAGTTGAGGGTCGGGGGTTGAAGCAAGGATACGGGAGGCCGCGTCCAGCCATTTGTAGGCGTCCGAGTCGGCGAAGAACCAACCCTCGCGGAAGCCGTCCACCTCCCCCGCGGCGATGCGGAAATTTTCGATGCAGCCCGAAGCCTCGAGTTGATCCCATTGATGGAAGATGGCGCGGCGCGCATTGACGTTGAGACGGTCGCGCCAGAAGCCGTCCGTGATGCGCGTGGTCATGATTTCTTGTCGTTAACGAACGCCAGCGGAATCAGCGACAGAAGCGCCACCGCCGAGCCGACCTGGAAAATGATCGGCACGGGAATGAAACCCGCCTGACCGTTCGTGACGGTGGGGATGCCGAAATTTTGAATCAGCGTCGAGCCGATCCAGGGCCCGATGACCATCGGGATGGCGATCCAGAAGATCATGCGGATGCCGAGGAACTTGCCGCGGCTCTCTTCGGGCAGCAGGTCTTTCAGCCAGGCCACCGAGGCGATGGAGGCCGCGACCGAGAAGGCTTGCCAAAGCAGACCCGTGAGGGCGAGCAGCGGCAGCGAACGGACCAGCGAGAGCAGAATCCCGCCAAGGCTGGAGACAATGATGGCGACCGCGATCATGTTGCGCTTGTTCCATTTGTCGGCCAGGATGCCGAAGGGAATGGCAAGCACCGCGCTGCCGACCATCACCGCGCCGCCGATGATGCTGAACTCGGACTTGGTCACGCCGACGAAGTTGTTGAGATAGACGATGAGATACGGGAACGAGACCTCCATGCCGATGCTGCTGACCATGATGAAAAGCAGCAGGATGAAAAGTTTGCGGTTATTGCGGAGCGTGTCGAGGTTGAAGAGGTCGGCGAACTCTGCCCAAAACGAGCGGGCGGGCGGGTCGAGGGGCGCGCCCGCATCGTGGAGCAGACTGCCCGCGATGAGACCCGTCACGGTGACGATGCCGCCCAGCAGATAGAAGAACGTGAAGTAGCCGAGGCTGTCGATCAGGATGCCCGCCGCCACCATCGCGATGATCTGCGCGATGAAGAGACTCAGGTTGAGCACGCCCTCCACGCGGCCACGCGTGTCGCTGGTAGCGATGTCGGCAGTCCAGGCGTTGAAGGCCGCGTCGTTGGCGGTGGAGCCGAAGAAGGTCATGATCGAGTCGGCGACGACCACCATGAAGACAGCGAGGCTGGAGATTTTGATATAGGCGACGGTCGGGAAGAGGATGGTCGAGATGCCCCACAAAATGTAGCCAAACAAAATGAACGGGCGGCGACGTCCCCAGCGCGAGCGCGTGCGGTCGCTGAGTGTGCCCATCAACAGCGTGGTCAGCGTGGCGGTGATGGCGCTGGCGGCAGTCATCCAGGCCACGGGGCGCGGATCGGGGGTCAGCGTGTCATAGACGAAGGTGTTGAACCAGGAGTTTTCGACCGCCCAGGCAATCTGTCCCGTAAGGGCGAGGGCGAACATGACGAACCAGGCGCGGGAGGTGAGGCGGGAAGAAGATTCGGTCATGGGATACCCTTTCAAGGGGAAATGTTACCTCCATTATAGGGGTTTGCCCAATTTTCCACAAATGGATTTTTGCTCGGTTTGGTATGATTTTGATACCCCTTCTCACAATTTCATCAGATTATTCTGGTATGCTTGCAGAAGCAAAAGACTGATAATTTGCGTCTAAAAACGATTACAAAACTAACAATCCATTTCTGAAATTTTGTGTTATAGTGACAAAATTCACAATAATGTACCTCGCCTCCTCGCAGGCGGGAACCTCACAAGGAGAATAAATACTATGGACCCACTTGTACCCCCTGGCATCGACCCCGCGCATGACGTGCTGAACTACACCCACAAGGCGCTCGATACCATCTTCGCCCCCAAGAGTGTCGCCGTGGTCGGCGCCACCGAGACCCAAGGCAGCGTTGGACGCACCATCCTCTGGAATCTCATCAGCACCTCTTTCGGCGGAACCATCTACCCGATCAACCCCAAACGCCCCAGCGTGCTGGGCATCAAGGCTTATCCGTCCCTCTCGGAATTACCCGAGGTGGTGGACCTGATCGTGGTCGTGACCCCCTCTCCGTCCGTGCCCGCCATCATCAAGGAAGCGGTCGACCTTGGCATCAAGAGCGCCATCATCATCTCTGCTGGCTTCAAAGAGACGGGACCCGAGGGCGTCGAACTCGAACGCCAGATTCTCGAACATGCCCACCGCGGAAACATGCGCATCATCGGCCCGAACTGCCTGGGCGTGATGAACCCCATCAGCGGCCTGAATGCGACCTTCGCCACCACCATCGCCCGCCGCGGCAGCGTGGGCTTCATCAGCCAGTCGGGTGCGTTGTGCACCGCCATCCTCGACTGGTCGCTGCGCGAGAACGTCGGCTTCAGCTCCTTCGTCTCCATCGGCTCCATGCTCGACGTGGACTGGTCCGACCTGATCTACTACCTCGGCGATGATCCGCACACCAAGAGCATCGTCATCTACATGGAAACCATCGGCAACGCACGCGCCTTCCTCTCCGCCGCACGCGAAGTAGCCATGACCAAGCCGATCATCGTCATCAAGCCTGGCCGCACCGAAGGCGCCGCCAAGGCCGCCGCTTCGCATACAGGCTCCCTCACGGGCAGCGACGAGGTGCTCGAAGTGGCCTTCCGCCGCAGTGGTGTATTGCGCGTCAACAGCATCGCCGAACTGTTCTACATGGCTGAAGTGCTCGGCAAACAGCCGCGCCCCGAGGGTCCGCGCCTGACCATCCTCACCAACGCAGGCGGACCTGGCGTGCTGGCCACCGATGCCCTCATCACCAACGGCGGCGAACTGACCAAGATTTCCCCCGAGGCGATGGAAGAATACAACAAGTTGCTGCCTGCTGCCTGGAGCCACAACAACCCCGTGGACATCCTGGGCGACGCCAGCCCCGAACGCTATGCCAAAGCGCTCGAAATCGCCGCCAACGACGAAAACAGCGACGGCATCCTGGTCATCCTCACCCCGCAGGCCATGACCGACCCCACCAAGACCGCCGAAGAACTGGCTCCGTATGCCAAGAAACTCGGCAAACCCGTGCTTGCCACCTGGATGGGCGGCAATGACGTCGGCCCGGGCGAACTGCTGCTCAACAAAGCCGATATCCCCACCTTCCCCTACCCCGATACCGCCGCGCGTGTCTTCGACTATATGGCTCATTATGCCGACAACCTGCGCAGCCTGTACGAGACCCCCATGCCCGCCAGCAACGGCGACAACGACTCGGTCGACCGCGAACGCGCCGCCCAGATCATCCAGGCCGTGCGCGACTCAGGCCGCACCATCCTGACCGAGTACGAGTCGAAGCTGTTGCTCTCCTGCTATGGCATACCCACGGTGGATACACGCATTGCAAAGAGTGCCGACGAAGCCGCCAAGGCCGCCGATGCCATTGGCTATCCCGTGGTACTCAAGATTCACTCCGAGACCATCACCCACAAGACCGACGTGGGCGGCGTCCAACTGAACCTTGCAAATGCCGAAGCGGTGAAGAAAGCCTACACCGCCATCCAGAAATCCGTGACCGAGAAAGTTGGCGCCGAACATTTCCTGGGTGTGACCGTCCAGCCGATGGCCAAACTCGACGGCTACGAACTGATCCTCGGCTCCTCCATCGACCCGCAGTTTGGCCCCGTGCTATTGTTCGGTCTCGGCGGACAGTTGGTCGAGGTCTTCAAGGACCGCGCCCTGGGCATCCCGCCGCTGACCACCACCCTGGCCCGCCGCATGATGGAACAGACCCACATCTACACCGCCCTCAAGGGCGTGCGCGGACGCAACCCCGTCGATCTGCCCGCGCTCGAACGTCTGCTGGTGCGTTTCTCGCAATTGATCGCCGAGCAGCGCTGGATCAAAGAATTGGACATCAACCCGTTGATGGCCTCGCCCGAGAAACTGCTGGCCCTCGACGCCCGCGTCCTGGTCTATGACAAGAACACCACCGAGGATCGCCTGCCCAAGCTGGCCATCCGCGCCTACCCGATGAAATACGTCAGCAAGTGGACCGCCAAGAACAACGTCGAGTTCACCATCCGCCCGATCCTGCCCGAGGACGAATCGCTGCTGGTCGATTTCCACAAGACCCTTTCCGAGCGCACCGTCTTCCTGCGCTACCTCCAGCCGATGATGCTCCAGGATCGTGTGATGCACGAGCGCCTGTCGCGCATCTGCCACAGCGACTACGACCGCGAGATCACATTGGTGGTCGAAGGCAAGAACAAGGAAGGTCAGCCAAGCATCCTGGGCGTCGGCCGCCTGAGCAAGGTGCACGGCACCAACGAAGCCCGTTTCAGCGTGCTGATCAGCGATGCTTACCAGAATATCGGCATCGGTGCGGAATTGCTGCGCCGCGCCATCAGCGTAGCCCGCGACGAGAAGATGCAGGTCATCACCGCCACCGTCACCGCCGACAACCAACCCATGCGCAAACTCTTCGAAAAAGCTGGCTTCACGGCTGAAGCCGACAGCAACAAGCAGGTGGTACACGTCCGCCTCAAGTTGTAATCCCAATTAAAACAAACTGCCCTGGATATCCAGGGCAGTTTTGATTCACGTCGTACCTGTAATGAACTATACAGTCTCGTTGGTCGGTGCATCCAGGGTGGTCATGTCCCGCATTTCGGGGAAGAACCAGGCCACAGCCAGGACCACCACGATGGTCCCGATGCCGCCGATTACCACCGAGGGGATCGTCCCAAACAGTTTGGCGACCGAGCCTGACTCGAAAGCGCCCATCTCGTTGGAAGTGCTGATGAAAATGCTGTTGACCGCCGAGGCGCGGCCACGCATCTCATCGGGGACGCGGGTCAACATCAGGGTGTGGCGGATAACCACGCTGATATTGTCCAGCGCACCGAGTAAACCCAGCATCAGCACAGAGAGCCAGAACGAACGAGAGACACCGAATACGATGGTCGCCAGGCCGAATCCTGCCACAGCCCAAAGCAGGGTCTTGCCTGCCTGCTTCATGGGCGGCAGATGCGCCAACAGAAAGGCCATGATGATCGCCCCGATGGACGGCGCGGCGCGCATCCAGCCGAGTCCCACCGCTCCGACCTTGAGGATGTCCGTGGCGTAGACGGGCAACAAGGCCACTGCACCACCAAACAGCACCGCGAACATGTCCAGTGTGATGGCGGCCAGGATGACGCGCGTATCGCGGATGAAGCGCCAGCCCTCGGCCAGGGACTCGAGCGTGGCTGACTTGCGGGCCAGCGCCAATTCCCGTCCCTTGATGAGCGAGATCAACGCAATGAAGACAAAGGCCGCGAACGCGTCGAACACATAGATAATGGTCACCTTGTCCAACACAGCCGCGACCACGCCCGCCACGGCGGGACCGACAATGGCCGCGAACTGCCAGGCGCTGCTACTCCAGGTGGCCGCGCTGGTGAACAGGTTCGGCGGGACGGTCTGCGGAAGGAGCGTGGAGGCGGCAGGATCGTAGAAGGCGCGCGCGATGCCGATCCCCAGCAGGCAGGCGTAAATCCAAAGGATGGGTCCCTCGGTAAAGGAGAGATACGCCAGGGCTAACGAACAAAAGGCCAGCAAAGTCTGCATGATGAAGACGATGCGCTTGCGATTGTACTGGTCCGCGAGATGGCCGCCAGGCAGGGACAATAAAATAACGGGAACCACCTGCACCAGTCCCACCAGACCGAGGGAAAAGGGATCGTGCGTGCGCAGCCACAGCTCCCAACTGATGGCAAAGGACAGCATCTGTCCGCCAAAAGTGGTGATGAAACGGCCGATGAATAACAAACGGAAATCGCGATGCCGAAAGGCGGCGTATGGGTCACGGGGGGCGGAGGAATTTTCCAAGGAACCTCTCAAGGGACGACAGGGTATCGGGGGGAAAGTCTACCACCTTTTCGAGGCGGTACGTGGAGATTTTATTTCAACGTACAGGGGTGTTGCTTTTGAGGGTCGAATCGACTAAGATAGAAATATATTTCAAAAAAGGAGATCATGTTTCATGGCCACCATCACTGAAATCGAGGGGATCGGCGAGGTCCTCGCCAAGAAGTTACGCGCTGCGGGCATCTTCACCACGGAAAGCCTGCTGGAGAAGGGCGCCACGCCCAAGGGCCGCAAGGAACTGGCGGAAGCCACAGGTCTGACCGAACACAATATCCTCGAATGGGTCAACCGCGCGGACCTGTTCCGTGTGTCTGGTATCGGCACACAATACTCGGACCTGCTGGAAGCTGCGGGCGTGGATACCGTCCGCGAACTGGCCCAGCGCAAGCCCGAGGCCCTGGCCGAGGCGTTATCCAAGATCAATGCAGAGAAGAACAAGGTCAACAAACTGCCTGGCCTGTCGGTGGTCCAGAAATGGGTCGAGGCGGCCAAGAAGCTCCCCAGAGTCATCCAATACTAGAAAAGCAAAGAGCGCTCCATCGAGCGCTCTTTTTATTTGGATGTAAAAACGTCCTTCGACTTCGGCTTCGCAAAATACGCTCAGCCCTCCGCGCAGGACGAAGAACCCTACTCCCGCACGGGCAGCCGCTCCATTTTGAAGGGCGTGACAGCGGGATCAATGACCTCATCGAATTCCTGTGCGGCGAGATGGCCGCTGAAGACAGCCTGGGCAATGATGTTGGGCGCTTCGGCGTCGCCGATGACGCGCAAAGACTTGATTCGACCGTCGGCCAGGGCAGGCTGGAGTTCGCGGTAGAGACTATCATTGGGCAAACGGTCAGTGACCAGCACCACGGCGTCGGCGGGGAGAGTCGACTCAGCGGCGGTGATGACCTGTTTGACGGTGACAGCCGCGGGGGCGATGCGAGTCAGGATGTGCTGCGGGAGCAGGGTCACGCCCAGACGTCTGAGTCGCGCGTGGATCTTGTCCATCTCCAGGGTGAACTGAGTCCAGTAGGAAACTGAAGGCGCAGGCGTAGCAATGGTCACCTCGCAGCCGTTTTGTGCGAGCAGTTCGGCCAGCACGCCGCCCATGTAGTAATGATCGTCATCGTAGATCAGCACGCGCCCCGTGGGCAGCTTGCCAGCCATCAGGTTGTCGGGCGTGAAGACGTTCGGCAGGTCGCAGCCAGGGACGGGTTGATGCAGGGCGCGGCCCACGCCGTCGCGGCGATAGGTGGAGCCCGTGGCGATGATCACGTCGGTGGGACCCGCTTCGAGCACATCGGCGGCGGTCATCGGGCTGCCAAGGTAGGGGAAGACGTTCTTGTCGAGCTTGTCGATCTGGGTCATGCGCCAGTCGAGAACGCGCCGCCACTCGCTCAGGCCAGGCAGCGCGGCTTCGAGCGGAACGCGGCCGCCGAACTCGCGGCGCGCCTCGGTGAGGATGACGCGATAGCCGCGCTGACCCAGCGCACGCGCCGCTTCCAGGCCCGCGGGTCCGCCGCCCACCACCAGGATTTCCTTGTCCTCCTTCTTCGGCGCAATGCGCTCGGGATGCCAGCCGCGCCGCCATTCCTCGCCCATGCTTGGGTTCTGCGTGCAGCGGATGGGCGTCATGCGCATGTCGGCACTGACGCAGATGTTACAGCCGATACATTCGCGGATATCTTCAAAGCGGCCTTCTTTGACCTTGGTCGGCAGGAACGGATCGGCAATGGACGGGCGCGCCGCGCCGATCAGGTCGAGCACGCCGCGCTGGATGGCGGAGAGCATCGCGTCGGGCGAGGTGTAGCGGCCCACGCCCACCACGGGCTTGCTGGTCAGATTCTTGACGAAGGCGGTGTACTTCTCCTGATAGCCCTGTTTCTCGAAGCGCGACGTGGCCGAGTCGTTGCTCCAGTTGCTGACGTTGACGTCCCACAGGTCGGGCAACTCCGCCAGCAGGCCGACGATCTCCTGCGCTTCGCCGTCGGACCTCAAGCCTGCGTCGCCATTCAATTCATCGACCGCCAGCCTGACGGCCACTGCGCATTTGTCGCCCACGGCATCCTTGGTGTCTTCGATCAGTTCACGCAAGAAGCGGACGCGGTTCACCAGCGGACCGCCGTATTCGTCGGCGCGGTCGTTCCCGCGCGCAAGCAGATGCATGGCCATCGAAAGTCCATGCCCCGCGTAACAATAGATGATGTCGAAGCCCGCGCGCTTGGCGCGGACGGCCGCGTTGCGATGCCAGATGCGGACCTGACGCAGGTCGTCCTTGGTGGCGGCGCGGCTCTGCCCAGGTTCGTAGCCCGAGCCGCCGATGATGCCCATCGAACGGGGACCAAACGGCGCCGTCCGCGAATACAGGTTCGAGGCGTCGTGGCCGTTGTAGGTCAGCTCGATGCCCGCCAGCGATCCATGCGCATGGACGGCATCCGCCAACAGGGCCAGCGCGGGGATGTCGGCGTCGTCCCACAGGCGACCTTCGATGTACGGGGTCAGGTCGGTGCTGTGGTGGATCTCCACCTCCTCGGTGCAGACCACGCCCCATCCGCCCTCGGCCTTGACGCCGCGCATGGCGGCATGTCCGCGCGGCATGCGCCAGCCGAAGCCGTTGCAATGCGGCACCTGGTAGAAACGGTTCGGCGCGGTGACGGGGCCGATCTGAATCGGCTGGAAGAGGACGGAGAAATCGGGCATGATGGGTTCCTTGGGGTGAGATTGTCCCCAATTCTAACGCACACCCCTGGTTTAAAGCACTTCACCGCGGAGAGAGGGAGGCCCTTCGCGGTGAAGATCGCACGTGCATTCTTATTATAAGGAAATCCACACCAAAATATTTATCAGTTTTGTTGGGTCATCTGTCTTCACATCTCAGGGCTTGATCCGCCAGCGGACTTCGAGCAGGCCGTAGCCGCTCTTGTCGTAGAATTCGACCACGACGGTATGTATCCCCGCCGAAAGGTCACGGGCCAGATCATGCCCGCCGCCGCCATCCCACCAGGCTTCGATCCAACTGAGACCGTCCACATACACGCGGCAGCCGTCGTGATGTTCGCAATGGAATTCGAAGTAACCCTGCGGAAAGTCAAAGGTCCCCACTAGGCGCAGACTGATGTTGTTGGCAGGCAGGTCACCGACTTGTTGCCGCAGCGCCTGGGACTCGATGTGAACCTGATAGCCGCCCTCCGCATTAGCCTCGGCGGGCTGGGTGAAGGTCGTCAACGGCGAACCGTTCAAATCGATGTTACCGAAGACGTCTACTTTCCACACATCAAACGGCACAGGCGTGGATGTGGGAGCGGCTGCGGCAGGGACAAGGCTCTGGTCGACGGTCATCTTCGAGGCCGCCCACGCAACCCACAAGACAATGGACAGTACAGCGATTCCAGCGATCACGCCCCAAAGGAAGAAGGGGCGCGGCTGGACGGCGTTCTCGTTTCCCACGATGATATTCCCCGTCACGCTTCCGTGGACGGTAATATGTGTGTCGGGGTCCGTTGCCTTTTTGGAGTCCTCGTCGGCCATCTTTGCCGCCTTCTGTCAGGGATCAATTCTGCCTTACTGCGAAGCGTCACGGGCGCAGCGGAAGCCCGTAGTCGGGAGGGCGTTCTCCGTGCCGCCGCGTACGCGCACGTAGGTCAGCAGGTACAACGAATTATTGTACTTCCATGCGCCGCCGCGCACCACGTGGAAATCGCCGCCCGTCTCGGGACCTGTCGGGTTGGGCGGCCATTGGTCGGGCGGATAGGCACTATAGTATTGCGCGTCGTGGATGTCGTAGACCCACTCCCAGGCATTGCCCGTCATATCCAGCACGCCAAAGGGACTGGCCCCCGCAGGAAAGGAGCCGACAGGTGCGAGGGTCTCGAAGGTGTCACTGCCGCAGGTTCCACCCGCGTTGGCCTTGGAACAATCCCACTTGTCCCCCCAGGGATAGGCACGGCCGTCGGTCCCGCGCGCGGCGTACTCCCATTGGGCTTCGCTGGGCAGGTGCACCTCTCCCGTCCCGCCGCCCGCCCAATCGCAGTAGGTCCTGGCCTGCGGCCAGGTGACATAGACCACGGGCAGACTATCCTGGTCGTAATAGGTCAGGTCAGACAGCGGCGTACAACTTCCCTGCTCCACGCACAGACGATACATGGCGTTGGTGACCTCGGTCTGGTCGATCCAAAAGGCGTCCAGGGTCACGGTATGGACAGGCTGTGCGTCGCCGTCGGGGCCGCCCATCTGGAAGCTCCCGCCTGGGATGTAGACCATCTCCATCTGGTCGGTCGGACGCAATTCAAGGGTCCCAGCCAGAGGTGTGGGAACAGGAGTCTCGGCCGGCGTGGACGTCGGAGGAGCAACGACGGGGGAGGCCGTCGCAGGGGCGGCCGTCGGCGACGCGAACAGGGAACAGCCCATCGTCAGGGCCAGCGCCAGGAGCATAAGAAAGGGGATCGTTTGAGTTTTCATCCGCCCATTGTATGAAAATCGGTCCCGTACTTCAAGCATTCCCAAGTCCTATTGGACCAGGATCGTCCTTCAGCGAAGGAAGGTAATCTGCCTCACGACCAAAAAGAGACCGTCGCCGAAACGGGCCCGAGCGATGGTAGGAACTGTCGGGCAAAGTACACTCACTTCCCCGCCAATTGGGAAGATAGCCCTCCATTATTTCTCTTTCTGTAGGCTTCCCACGATAAGCAGGATCAGGGAGATCCCACCCACACCAGCGGAGAGGTCTGGAATCCCAGGGATTCCCAATACAAAATCTGGAATAATTAGAACAAGCGCAGCGATCAAGCCATATTTGCCCAATCGGGTGTAAATATTGGGTTGGCTTGCTTTTGGAATCTGGTCAGCGGCCTTTGCCTGCGTCGTGTCTCCGTTCGTTGCCTGGGGGGCCTCCTCGGGTGTCTTCTGGTCTGGCTCCAAAATGGGCTTGGGGGCCTTTTTATGATCGACATACAAGGTGGATTGATCTTCTTTTTCCTTCGGCGGATTCAAGACAATGAATTCCGCCTCGGCAATTCTTTCACTTTTCCTAAAGCCATAATGACGATCCACAGAAAGTCGCCAGCCCGTTTGGCAGGCTTCATTTTCCAGGGTGGGACATGAGGTCAGAGGTACGGCCAGCGAGAAAGGCGCTTCCCAGGTTTCGCCAGCCAGGAGGGAGACTTTTGAAGCCAGTTTCTGCTCGCTCCACCTGCGGGCTGTTTGATGACCTGCACCCAGCAGCACCTTCTCCCATGACATAACTCCGATGGAGATCCTACTGCCATCGAATTTCTCCCTGGCTTGCAGACGCAGGGTGCCTTCGACCTTCTCCCCTGGCAGGTAAGTCAATTTGGAAATGTCGAAGGCAGCATCCAAAGCTGGGACCAGGCTGTGCCTCTTGGATGGCGTTCCCTTCCAGGCAGGCGCAGAGACTGGCACAGCAAAGTAGGACCTTCGCTTTCCCCAGAGAGGTCTCCCCAAGGCTGTACCGCTGACCACTTCGAGGGTGATCCCGCATTCGAGATCGACGATCTCACCTTGATAGGTCGGAGAAATGCTGGTCGGAATCTGCCATACAAAGGTAAACGGCTCATAGTACCCCTGGTTGAGGCGCCTGTTCTCCATCAACACCTTGCTGGCAATCGGGATCGTCTCTTTGACCCAATCGAAGAATTCCTTCTTTACCACTTTGACCCCCAGGCTGACCTTTACCATTTCGCCGCTGGCTTCGTCATTTTGATAGGTAAATTTTTCCTTCTTATACGTCTTGACGAATTTTCCCCTGTAGCGTTTTTTGGCG